>NZ_JAQJIO010000005.1:0-385409 GCF_027947415.1 Cobetia sp. MMG027 | reverse complement strand
GGGGCGGGGAGCATCAGTCCTTGTCGTGGGTGTAACCCAGGCTTTTCAGCGCGCGCTCGTCATCCGACCAGCCACGCTTGACCTTGACCCACAGGTTGAGCATCACCTTGGCATCGAAGGCACGCTCCATCTCGAGACGCGCTTCGCGACCGATGTTCTTGATGCGCTCGCCGTTCTCGCCGATCAGGATCTTCTTCTGGCCCTGACGCTCGACCATCATCAGCGCGCTGATGTGCAGCGTACCGCGCTGATCGGTCTTGAATTCCTCGATCTCGACGGTCATCTGGTACGGCAGTTCGTCGCCCAGCTGACGCATCACCTTCTCGCGCACCAGCTCGGAGGCCAGGAAACGTGAGCTCTTGTTGGTGATCTGATCATCCGCGAACATGTGCTCGCCGTGCGGCAGACGCCCCATCACGTTCTCGAGCAGCAGGTCGATGTTGGTGCCATTCTTGGCCGACATCGGGATGATGGCCGCGAAGTCACGACGCTCCTGCAGACTCTGGAGCCAAGGGGCCAGAGTGGTCTTGTCCTTCAGCCAGTCGATCTTGTTGACGACGAGAATCACCGGCGCCTTCACGTGGGCCAGCTTCTCGAGCACGATCTGGTCTTCTTCCATCCAGCGGGTGCGGTCGACGATGAACACCACGGCGTCCACATCGCGCAGCGCCTGGGTGGCGGTCTGGTTCATGAAGCGGTTGATCGCCTTGTTGCGATCGCGCTGCATGATGTGGATCCCCGGGGTATCGACGAAGACGCACTGGGTGCCGTCCTCGGTGTGGATGCCCATCACCTGGTGACGTGTGGTCTGCGGACGACGCGAGGTGATCGAGACCTTCTGGCCCAGGATGTGGTTCATCAGCGTCGACTTGCCGACATTGGGGCGCCCGACGATGGCGACGAAGCCACAGCGGGTATCCGGCAGCGGCTGATCGCTGACACCGGCGGCCGCCAGCATGCCCTCGAGGGCATCGGCGTTGCCGGTGTGCGTCTCGGTAGAGGCATCAGGGGCGTCGCCGCTCGGGGTGACGTTGTCTTCTGGGGTATGGCTCATGAGCGGCCTCCGCGGGCAGGTTCGAGCAGTTGCAGCGCGAACTCGGCCGCCTGCTGTTCAGCATGGCGACGGCTGGAGCCGACGCCTGTGGTCTTGGTGTCGATCATCTCGACGTGGCAATCGACGCTGAAGGTCTGCGAATGCGCTTCGCCTTCGACGCTGGTCACCTCATAGCGTGGCAGGGCCGCCTGACGCGATTGCAGGAATTCCTGCAGACGTGTCTTGGGATCTTTCTGGGTGTCCTGGAGGTTCAACGCCTCAAGACGGCTGTCGTACCAGCGCAGCACGTGTTCACGCACGACCTGCATGCCAGCATCCAGATAGATGGCACCGATCACGGCTTCCACGGCATCGGCCAGGATGGATTCGCGACGATGACCGCCGCTCTTCATCTCGCCGGAGCCCAGGCGCAGGTTCTCGCCCAGCTTGAACTCACGGGCAAGCTCCGCCAGGGTCTGGCCCTTGACCAGACGCGCACGCAGGCGTGACAGCTGGCCCTCACGGGCCTGGGGGAAGCGCAGGAACAGCGCTTCGGCGATCACGAAGTTGACGATGGAATCGCCAAGAAACTCGAGCCGCTCATTGTTCTGGCCACCATAGCTTCGATGGGTCAATGCCAGTTCCAACAGACTGGCATCCTCGAAGGTGTGGCCGATACGCTTTACAAAGGCATTCAGCGGGCTACTCACAGGTCTCCCTACTCTCTTTTTGTCGCTGACGCCCGCAGGCGTCCTGTCGAATGGTGCATCAGTCTTGACGGCTGATGCCTGTCGTCATCGACATGCTTCGCGATGCCCGAAGCCTACACGGCTTGAGGAGTTGCCGATCGCCACCATCCCAATCCGATATTCGTCAGCCGCGCTGCCCGCAGGCTCGTGGCCTCGGGTCCGACATGATGAACAGCAGGTTGACATGGCAGGCACGACGCATCGTCCCATGTCGAAAGATCCGTCCTTGCGGTACTGGCACGCCGCCGGGCGGCGCTGCCAGACACGACCGGGCCGCCTCTCGGCGGCCCGGTCAATGCACTGATCAATGAATCAGGCGTACCGAGGAAAAGTCCGGGAATCCGTCCTTCCAGTGCATCCACACCGCGACCGCCTTGCCGACGATGTTCTCTTCCGGCACGAAGCCCCAGTAGCGGCTGTCGTTGGAATGGTCGCGGTTGTCACCCATCACGAAGTACTGGCCTTCAGGCACCCGGATCTCGCGCATCTGCGGGCCGGGGTCCTGAGGGTTATTGTAGATTTGATGGGCGTGTTTCCCCAGTGTCTCATCCAGCAGACTCTCGCCGGGCTGCTCACTGACATTGCGCGCATTGAGCGTCTTGCTGACCGCCTGGCCATTCACGTAGAGCTGCTTGCCCTCATAGCGGATGGTGTCACCGGGCAGACCGACGACGCGCTTGATGAAGTTGGTGGACGGGTCCTCCGGGAAACGGAACACCATCACGTCACCACGCTCGGGCTCGCCGACCTCCAGCACCTTGGTGTCGACCACCGGCAGGCGCAGGCCATAGTCATACTTGTTGACCAGGATGAAGTCGCCGATCTTGAGCGTCGGCAGCATCGAGCCGGAGGGAATCTGGAACGGCTCATAGGCGAATGAGCGCACCACCAGCACCAGCAACAGTACCGGAAAGAACGACTTGGCATAGTCCACCAGCCACGGGTCCCGCGTCAGCTTCTCACGCGTACCACTGTCCAGCTCCCCTTCGACGGATGCCTCGGCCTTGGCCAGACGCGCCTTGCGCGCACCGCGCAGGGCAATCAGGTCTATCAGCCACACCACGCCGGCTACCGCTACGGCAATCACCAATACTAGCGAGAAATCCATCGTCATCCCTGTCTGCCCTGGGTCTTGGGGCAGGCCGCCAGCCGGCGGCCTGCATCAGTCGTTCATCTTGAGCACGGCAAGGAAGGCGTCCTGGGGAATTTCCACCCGGCCGACCTGCTTCATGCGCTTCTTGCCCGCTTTCTGCTTCTCGAGCAGCTTCTTCTTGCGGCTGACGTCGCCGCCGTAGCACTTGGCGGTCACGTTCTTGCGCAGCGCCTTCACGGTGGAGCGTGCCACGACCTGGCCACCGACGGCCGCCTGGATCGCCACGTCGAACATCTGACGCGGAATCAGTTCCTTCATTTTCTCGACCAGCAGTCGGCCACGGCCGTGAGCATGGTCGCGGTGGATGATGGCCGCCAGCGCATCGACGCGATCGCCATTGATCAGCACGTCCAGACGTACCAGCTTGGCCGCCTCGAAACGCTCGAAGCTGTAATCCAGAGAGGCATAGCCCTTGGAGATGGACTTGAGGCGATCGAAGAAGTCCATCACGACCTCGGCCATCGGCAGCTCGTAGACCAGCTGGATCTGGCTGCCCAGGAACTGCATGTCGAGCTGGACGCCGCGACGATTGACGCACTCGGTGATGACGTTGCCGACGTATTCCTGTGGCACGAGGATGGTGGCGCGGCAGATCGGCTCACGCAGTTCATCGACGTTGGCCATGTCCGGAAGCTTCGAGGGGTTGGACACCGGCAGCACGTCGCCGTTGTCCATCAGCACCTCGTAGATCACCGTCGGCGCAGTCGTCAGCAGGTCGAGATTGTACTCGCGCTCCAGACGCTCCTGGATGATCTCCATGTGCAGGGTGCCCAGGAAGCCGACGCGGAAGCCGAAGCCCAGTGCGTCGGAGTTCTCCGGCTCGTAATCCAGCGAGGCATCGTTGAGCGCCAGTTTCTGCAGCGCGTCACGGAAGTCCTCGTAGTCATCGGAGCTGATCGGGAACATGCCGGCGTAGACCTGCGGCTTGACCTTCTGGAAGCCCGGCAGACGCTCGACCTTGTCGGCCGTCTTGGTGTGCACGATGGTGTCACCCACCGGCGCGCCCATGATGTCCTTGATGCCGGCGACGATGAAGCCGACCTCGCCGGCACGCAGCACACCGGTTTCCTTGCGCTTGGGCGTGAAGATACCGATCGCGCCGGTTTCCCAGTCGCGGCCGGTGGACTTCAGGCGGATCTTCTCACCCTTCTTCAGGGTGCCGTCGAAGATACGTACCAGCGAGACGACGCCGAGGTAGTTGTCGAACCAGGAGTCGATGATCAACGCCTGCAGCGGCGCTTCCGGATCGCCCTTGGGCGGCGGAATGTCACGCACCAGACGCTCGAGCAGCGCTTCCATGCCCATGCCAGACTTGGCCGACACCTGACAGGCATCCGTCGCGTCCAGACCGATGATCTCCTCGATCTCCTGGGAGACCTTCTCCGGGTCCGCCTGCGGCAGATCCATCTTGTTGAGGACCGGCAGCACCTCGAGGCCCTGCTCGATGGCGGTGTAGCAGTTGGCCACCGACTGGGCTTCGACGCCCTGACCGGCATCCACCACCAGCAGCGCCCCTTCACAGGCATACAGCGAGCGCGAGACTTCATAGGAGAAGTCGACGTGGCCCGGGGTATCGATGAAGTTCAGCTGATAGGTATTGCCATCATCGGCGTGGTAGTCGAGGGTCACCGACTGAGCCTTGATGGTGATGCCGCGCTCACGCTCGATGTCCATCGAGTCAAGCACCTGCTCCTTGAGCTCACGGTCACTCAAGCCTTCGCACAGCTGAATGATGCGGTCAGCCAGCGTGGACTTGCCGTGGTCGATGTGGGCGATGATTGAGAAGTTGCGGATATGCTTCAAGGACGGCGGCGTTACGCGTTCGGTCATGGATCACTGCTCTGTATTTGTGCCCGTCTCCGTGAAATCACACGGCCAACACGGGAGACGACGGAAATCGAATTGCACGCATTGTACAGTCCGACTTGAGGCGATGATAGAAGGCGTTACCTTTTGCACCTCTCTCACCCAGCCGTTCGAACGGCAGTCACAGGGCAATCCTCATTCTTGCGAGCCCCGCGAGAAGGGGCTCGCCCCTGAATGCAGACGGGGCGCACAGTCGCCCGTGCGCCCCGTCGTCACTCGCCTCCCTTGCTGGCGTCCGCGTCATTCATCGCGCATGCGCAGAGCGATGTACAGCGGGCGACCGTTGCGCACCAGGCGCAGCGAGACCGGGCGATCCGCCGGCAGCTTGGCCACCACGTCACGCAACGACTGCACGCTGGTCAACGGCTGCTGATTGAGCTCGACCAGCACATCGCCGGCAGTGATGCCCGCCTCTGCCGCCACGCCCTGTGGGTCGACCTCCAGCACCTTGACGCCATTGTCGAGGTTCATGTCTGCCAGCGCCGCCTTGCCAAGCTCGGTCACGGCAATGCCCAGGCCCTGTTTGTCATTGCTGGCAGCGGCAATCTCGTCCTGATCGCTGCCCGGCCAGTGACCTACCTTGGCCTGCAGGGTCTGATGCTTGCCATCTCGCAGGATGGAAAGCTTGAGCGAATCCCCCGGCGAGCTGGCACCGACCATGCGCGGCAGGTTGGCGGAGGTTTCCACCTCATCGCCATCGACCGCCATGATGATGTCGCCCGCCTTGAGGCCGGACGCTGCGGCCGGGCCATCCGGGTCAAGATCGGCGATCAGCGCGCCACGCGCCCGGTCCAGCCCGAAGGATTCGGCCAGATCCTTGGACACCGGCTGGATGACGACCCCCAGCCAGCCACGATCGACGCGACCATCGGTCTTGAGCTTGTCGGCCACATCCATCGCCACATTGATGGGAATCGCGAAGCTCACCCCCATGAAGCCACCGGAGCGGGTGTAGATCTGGGAGTTGATTCCGACCACGTCTCCCTCGAGATCAAACAGCGGCCCCCCGGAGTTGCCCGGGTTGATCGCGACATCCGTCTGGATGAAGGGCACATAGGCATCCGAGGGCAGCGTGCGATCGATGGCACTGACGATCCCCGCCGTGACGGAGTGATCGAAGCCGAACGGCGAGCCGATGGCCGCCACCCACTGACCGACTTCCAGAGCGTCACTGTCGCCCATCGGCAGAGTGGGCAGATCATCCGCCTTGACCTTGAGCAGCGCGATATCGGTCTTCTTGTCCTCGCCGACCACCTGAGCCTTCAGCTCCCGACGGTCATTCAGGCGCACCATCACCTCGTCGGCACCATCCACGACGTGGGCGTTGGTCATGATGTAGCCATCGTCGGAGATGATGAAGCCGGAACCGAGGCTGGAGCGCTTCTCGATCCCCCCACGCCCCTGACCGGGGAACTGATCACCGAAGAAGTGCTTGAAGAACTCCGGCATCTCCTGGCCATCCGGGCCACGAAACACCGGGCCCGAGGTACGTTTGATCTCGGTGGTGGTCGCGATGTTGACCACGGCAGGCGCCGAATCCTTGACCAGCTGGGTAAAATCGGGAAGTTCACGCGCCTGGGCCATCTGGGCACCCATCAGGGCAGCCATGGCCAACGCGGGCGCCATCAGGCGAGAAAGCGATTTCATCGATGCGACTCCTGGTACGTCCTGTCACTTGTTATGAGGCACGCTGTCACTTGCCATCCAGCATGCTGACGTCGCACATCACGACCATGGCGACGTCCCATTCATTGACGCCAAGACGGCGTTGAAGTTCAGCGAATGATACCGCGCTCGACGCAACATCAGGTCGCATGAAAGCGACAGACGACATGCAGCAGGCATTCTCGGGGACGGGCGAGGGTCGACCACTGCCGCTCACGCGCACGAGCAGCTGTCAGCCGAGCGCAAGAGCCGTCAGACGGCCTTGATGGCCAGCGAGCCCACCCCCAGGCGACGCAGCAGGCGGGGACGATACAGCGCCTGCTGCTCAGGACGCGCGGCATGCCAGCGCACCACGCCCAGCCCCGCCGCCAGCGAGAGCGCAAAGCCCAGCGGCACCACCAGTGCCCCTGCGCCTGCCAGCTGCTCGGCCACGATACCGCCGAGCATGCCACTCATCAGCGGCAGGCCATACAGCAGTCCCGCACTGCGCAGGAAGGCGGATTCGTCGATACCGATCACGACCCGTTCGCCGACCATCGGCCACGCCTCGCCAAGCGGCACATGAATCAGCACGCGGTGTGCCTTGCGGCGCGAGAACTGGCTCAACAGCCCGCTCCCGCAACTGCTGCGAGCCTTGCAGGCTCCACAGGTGGAGCGGCGCTGAGTCTCGACCCACACCCCTTCCCTGCCATGACCGGTGACCTGCCCTTCTTCCTGCATCATCTTGCCGACTCCTGAAATCTCGCCACCTGCCGGCAGCACATACGGGTAGAATAACGCCTTTCAGGGGGACGCTTCACCTCACCCCGCCGCCATTGCCCATCATCCCGGTCGACCGGGATGACACCCATGTCCGCACAGGAACTCTCATGAGCGAAGTACCGCCACCCTCCACCTCGCGTCTCGACCCCCTGCATGGGGTCACCCTCAAGGCGTTGCTGACCTGGCTGGTTAACCATTACGGATTCGAGACGCTGGGCGAACTGATCCCCATCAATTGCTTCCTGAGTGACCCCAGCATCAACTCCAGCCTCAAGTTCCTGCGACGCACGCCCTGGGCACGCGCCAAGGTCGAGGCGCTCTACATCCAGACGGCAGATCGCTATCTACATGACTGAGGCGGAGAGTGGCCACACCGCCAGGTGACGGCGCTGGCCGGACGCGACCAGGATATGCGGGCGCAACCAGAATATGCGGGCGCAACCAGGATATGCAGACGCAAAAAGAGGGGCAGCCACTGGCTGCCCCTCTTTTCCTGTCGCCACTTGCTGCTTTCACCTACCTTGGCAATGACGCCATCGCAGGCCAGTCATCCCGCGAAGGTTACTGGGCGACATCCTGCAGACTGATCCATTCGCTGCGCTCCGGCACGGGGCCGCGCTCGGACGACTTGCTCAGGTACGCTTCAAGCAGTCGACGCTGGGCAAGATCCGCCGCCGCGACGTTGCTGGACGACATGCCGGAGTCATAACCGCCATTCTGCGGGGCCATGAACATGGGACGTGACGGGGAAGCCGTCACGCCGACCTGCATCAGGCCGCCTGCAGCACTCGGTTGTGCCCACTGGGAAGCCTCGGCATTCACGGACGGCTGGCTGACCTGATGCACCGCGCCACCCTGCAGGCCTGAAGCCCCGCTGGCCAGCTCCGCGCCTGAGCCGTTGAGGCTCGGCACGCCGGTGTCAGTGCCGTTGAAGACCTGCACACCGGTGATCACCATCACCGCGACACCCGCCGCGATCGCGGCAGAGCCTGCGAAGGAGAAGAGGCTGCGGCGCTCGGCCACGGGTTCGGCAACCGGCGCTTCACGGGAGATCATCTCGACCTCGGCACTCACGGCCGCCGAGATATCCATGGTGAAGCTGCTCTCGCGCTCGCGGTGCATGACGCTGCGCGCAAGATGATAGCGACGCCAGGTGTCTGCCGCCTCAGGCGATTCGTCGAGCCCCTTGAGGACACGTCGCAGATCCAGCTCGTCACCCTCCGCATCCATCAGCGCGGACAGCGACTCCTTCACGGATTCGGTGGTCTTAAGATTCATGCGTAAATACCCTCACACTCGACAGGCCATCACGGGGCACAACCTGCATTTCAGACAACGAATGGCGTCATGACACGACTGGCTCGCTGCATGACTCTTGGCGGCCCGACTGAACGAACCGGCAATCTGCACACTATGATCACGCGCGCGCCAGTTCGTTCCGCGATTCATTCAGAAAACATTCACTTTTCATGCACTATCTGAACAAGCCATTGTTTTTGATGAATTTTCTCAGCAGACAAGGATGTAGACCATCGGAGACAGATACTTGCCTGTCGGGTCCTGCTCGACCGCCAGACGCCATCTTCAACAGTGCCCCTCTCAGTCAGCTACCGCCCCAGCTGCAGCAGGACTGAGCAGCCCCTGGATGGCCTTGTCCACCGATTCGCGAGCACGGAAGATGCGTGAGCGAACGGTCCCCACCGGGCACTGCATCACCTCGGCGATATCCTCATAGGACAGACCGTCGAACTCGCGCAGCGTGATGGCGGTGCGCAGGTCTTCCGGCAATTTCTCGATGGCATCGAACACCACCTTCTCCAGCTCGTCACGCGCCATGGCCGCTTCCGGTGTCTCGACATCCGCCAGACGTCCGGACTGATCCAGCACCTCGGCATCCCCGATGTCCAGATCCGTCCCCGGGGGACGCCGCCCCCGCGAGACCAGATGATTCTTGGCGGTATTGATGGCGATGCGATACATCCAGGTATAGAAGGCGCTCTCCGCCCGGAAATTGGACAAGGCGCGATAAGCCTTGATGAAAGCTTCCTGGGCGACATCCTGGACTTCGGCATGATCATGCACATAACGGCTGATCAGGCCGAGAATCTTGTGTTGATACTTGTTGACCAGCAGATCGAAGGCGCGGTTATCCCCTTTCTGGGCGCGCTCGACCAGCTGCTGATCTGTCTCATTGACACTCATTCACTCGCTCCCTCCGCGGGAGTGGAGGCACCGCTAGAGACGACTCGCAAAGACGTCCCCGGGGCATCAGTACCTGATGGAAATTGCGACTCGCGCATATGGAATCCGGCCCCTTTGACATTCATGCTCATGGATGCGTCGCGCAATTCGAACAGCACACTGGCTACCTTGCACCCGTTCGGGCGACCAAAATCAACGCACAGTGTTCCTGTTTATCATTTGCACGGCAAGACACGTGGTGGCCAAAGCCACAGGTTTTCCATGCCTACGCCTGAGATGACCGTGTTTGGCGACGCTGACTCGCTCAAGTGTAACGTTTACTTTACGACTGACTCATTGCCAGGCATGACACTCGCTCCTGACCCCTCCATTTACCTTGACAGGTGATTTATATTGCGCCAAAGCCGCTGACAAGCGTCAAAGCAGCAGATACCATGGAGCCATTCACGACTCCACTCACGGCAGGGGGACAGCCTCTGCCAGGATCTGCGCTCACGATTGCGGACCGAACAACGCTCAGGACACCGTCATGTCAGAACAGCACGTCAACAACCTCAACGTCCTGTCCCAGGATGTACTGATCACTCCGCAGGCGCTCAAGCAGGACATCCCGCTGACCGACAAGGCCGAGCAGACCGTCATCGAAGGCCGTCGCACCATCCAGCGCATTCTGGACGGCGAAGATCCGCGCCTGCTGGTGGTGGTCGGCCCCTGCTCCATCCATGACCTGGACGCCGCCCGCGACTATGCTCGCCGCCTGAAGGTGCTCGCGGAAGAGGTCAAGGACAGCCTCTACATCGTGATGCGCGTCTACTTCGAGAAGCCGCGCACCACGGTCGGCTGGAAGGGATTGATCAACGACCCGCACCTCAACGATTCCTTCGAGATCGAGGAAGGCCTGCACATCGCCCGCGGCCTGCTGGTCGAACTGGCCGAGATGGGCCTGCCGCTGGCCACTGAAGCGCTGGACCCGATCTCCCCGCAGTACCTGCAGGACTGCATCAGCTGGTCCGCCATCGGCGCGCGCACCACCGAATCCCAGACTCACCGTGAGATGGCGTCTGGCCTCTCATGCCCGGTCGGCTTCAAGAACGGCACCGACGGCTCGCTGGATGTCGCCGTCAACGCCCTGCAGTCCGTCTCCCACGGCCACAACTTCCTGGGCATCAATCAGGCCGGTCAGGTCGCGATCATCCGCACCCGCGGCAACGCCTACGGCCACGTCGTGCTGCGGGGTGGCAACGGCAAGCCGAACTATGACAGCGTCAGTGTCGCCCTGGCCGAGCAGGAACTGGCCAAGGCCGGCGTCACCGCCAACCTGATGGTCGACTGCTCCCACGCCAACTCCAACAAGGACCCGGGCCTGCAGCCGCTGGTGCTGGAAAACGTCACTCAGCAGATTCTCGAGGGCAACCGCTCCATCATGGGCCTGATGGTCGAATCGCACATCAACTGGGGCGCCCAGAAGATCAATGCCGACCGCAGCAAGATGGAATATGGCGTTTCCATCACCGATGCCTGCATCGACTGGGCGACCACCGAAGAGACCTTCAAGACCATGGACACCAAGCTCAAGGACGCCCTGCGCGCCCGTCTCGAGCAGTCCGCCGAAGCCTGATACGCACCGGACAGGCAGACAGAAAAAGCCCCGCCGATCGGCGGGGCTTTTTTGTGGCCACTCAGTACCTGCGAATCAGTACTTGCGAATCAGTACTTGCGAATCAGCACTTGCAGATCAGGGCTTGCGGATCAGTTCTGACGTACGCCGTCAATCTCGCGCACGAAGGGCGGCAATGCCTCGATCAGCTGCTGACCGTAACGCTTGGTCAGGATGCGCCGATCCAGAATCGTGATGCGCCCTTCATCGGCCTCCTTGCGGATCAGGCGTCCGCAGGCCTGCACCAGCTTGATGGACACATCGGGCACCGCGATGCGCATGAACGGATTGCCGCCTCGCGACTCGATCCACTCTGCAAGCGTCGCACCGACCGGGTCATCCGGCACCGCGAACGGCAGCCGCGTGATCACCACATGGGTCAGGTACTTGCCGGGCAGATCGATCCCCTCGGCGAAGCTCGCCAGGCCGAAGATGATGCTGCCGCGACCACCATCCACCGCCTTGCGGTGCTGACTGAGCAGCTCGTGCTTGGGCAGGCGACTCTGGGCCAGCACCCGCTTGCGGGTCTCGTTGTCCAGCGCCTTGTTGACCGCCGCCAGCTGCTTGCGCGAACTGAACAGCACCAGCACCGCCTCGCGCACATCCAGCGCATTGACGAAATCGACGATCGCCTGCTCATGCGGGCCGGGCGGCGACGGTTCTACCGCCTCGCGCGGGATGGCCAGCACCGCCTTGCCATAATCGAACGGGCTGGGCAGTCGCTGATAGCGATAGCGATTGGCCAGACCAGCGCGCTCCTGCAGGCGTTCGAAGCGGTTGAGCGCCGTCAGGGTCGCGGACGTCAGTACCGCGCCGAAACAGGCCCCCCACAGGTGGCGCGCCAGGGTCTCCGCCGCCGAGACGGGGCTGGCCGAGACGGTCATCTCCGGTTCGCCATTGAAGCGCTCGAAGGTCAGCCAGCGCGCATGCGGCGGGCCATCCGCGGGGTCGCTCAGGCCGATGGCCTCCCACAGCGCATGGGCTTCCAGCGCACGTCCATGCAACAGGGCCACCAGCGGCAACCAGTCCTCGGCATTCTCCTTGGGCAGGCCTGTCGCCTTCTCCGGGTCCAGACTCTCGCGCAGGATATCGGCGATCTGCTCCAGCGCCCGTGACAGCTCCGCGAAGCCCTTGAGCAGATTGTGCCCCAACTCCTTGAGCGCCTCCGGTGCCTGGCCGCGCTCGAAACGATGATTGGTGGCATCATCGCCCGCCCCCTCCGGCAGGTCAGCCAGCTGGTGGCCCAACCCGAACACCTCGCCCAACCGCGGCTCGATGTCGGCCAGCAACTCCGGCATGCGCGCCAGCAGGCGCCCGATGGTCGGCTGACTGCCCAGCGCCGCGTTCAGCTCGGTGAGCGACTTCTTGAGATTGCCCAACCAGCGCAGCGTCTGATTGATCGGCGTGCGGTGGTGGAAGTGGTCCAGCGCCTTGTCCGGCAGGTGATGCGCCTCATCGAAGACGTAGATGCAGTCACTGGGTGAGGGCAGCACCAGCCCGCCGCCCAGCGAGAGATCCGCCAGCACCAGATCATGGTTGGCGACGATGATGTCGGCCTGCTCCAGCTGACGGCGGGCACGGAAGAAGGCGCACGCCGAGAAGTGGCTGCAGCGGCGATTGGTGCACTGGCGGTGGTCCGTGGTCAGCCGCGCCCAGTCGCGATCCTCGACCTGCAGCGGCCAGCTGTCGCGGTCCCCGGCCCACTCGCCGCTGGCATAGTCCTCGGCCATCTTGCCGGCCAGCTCCACGAAGCTGCCACCATCGCTGGCGATCATGTCGCGCTCGAACAGCGCCATGGTCGGGTTGTCCTCGACGCCTTCCAGCGCCTGATCCAGCTTCTGTACGCACAGATAGCGCCGCCGCCCCTTGGCCAGCGCATAGTCGAAGGTCAGCCCCGAATGCTTCTTGAGCGCCGGCAGGTCCTGATGCATGACCTGCTCCTGCAACGCGATGGTGGCGGTGGAGACCACCAGCCGCTTGTCGCGTGCCTTGGCCACCGGCAGCGCGGAGAGCAGGTAGGCGAGCGTCTTGCCGGTACCGGTACCGGCCTCCAGCACGCAGACGTGCTCGTTGCCGAGGCGATACCCTTCCGGATTCTGCTCGATGTTGCCCAGGGTGCGTGCAATCTCGGCGATCATCAGCCGCTGCCCATAGCGCGGCGTCAGCTCAAGCCCCTCAAGCAGCTTGCGATAGGCGGTCTGGATCTCGCCCTTGAGACTGTCTTCCAGCATTGCGTGTCTCTCCTTGTGCCGAGCTGACCGCCGTGCGGTGCCCTAGCGCAAGACGGCGAACAGCCTGAGCTGTTCGCCGTCTTGCGCTTACTTTCTTCTGACTGCGCTGCCGAGCCATGCCCTGATGAGTGGCATCGGTCATCCAGGCCAGACAGCCAGCATGAGCGGGGTATCACCCTCGCGTCACAGCATGCCCTGTGGCGGTTGCTCGCGGGGCAGCGTTTCCTGGATGTACTCCTCGATCTCCGGCAGGGAGAACACATCCTCCTCGCCGATGAAGCTGATCAGGCTCACGTCACTGAAGCTGGCACGATGCACGTAATCTTCCGGCACCTCCGGCAGCGTGAAGTTGATGGCATGGGTGGCATCTTCCAGCGGCAGTCCCCGCCCGGCCACGTCACTGACCACCAGCACCTTGAGCTTGCCGTTGCGGAAGGCGTCCTGCGCCTCGAGACGTGCCGTCTGGGTCTCGGCACCCGACATCAGCGCCACCTCGATGCCTGCCTCGCGCAGAGCGGCATCGATGCGACGCACCAGCGCACGGGTATTGCCGAATACCACCACGCGCTCCAGCGCGTCCTGCTCGACAAGCTTGACCAGCAGACGCAGCTTGTCGTCGTCGCTGACGGTATAGGCCTGCACGCCCGCGTTGTCTGCCGGGATGGCAGCCGCGGCTTCATGCTCCACCGCCACCTGAGCGGCCTCATGCGTCCACTGCTCTGCCAGGCCCAGCACGTCGGAGGACAGCTCGGCGGAGAACAGCAGTGTCTGGCGCTCCTCGGCACGCGGCGTGGCGCGGATGATGCGCTTGACGTCCGGGATGAAGCCCATCGACAGCATGCGGTCGGCCTCGTCGACCACCAGCACTTCGGTCTCGGAGAGATCGACATCGCGCTTGGTATGGAAGTCCAGCAGGCGGCCCGGCGTGGCGACCAGCAGGTCGACCTTGCGCTCGAGACGCTCACGCTGCTTCTGGTAGTCCATCCCGCCGACCACGCAGGCCACGGAGATGCGCGCGAATTCGGAGAATGCCTTGGCATCCTTCTCGATCTGCAGCGCCAGCTCACGGGTCGGCGCGATGATCACGGCACGCGGGGCACCCGGCTTCTGACCTTCCGGCGCCTTCTCTTCCAGAAAGTAGGCGAGCGTGGCGATCAGGAAGGCAGCCGTCTTGCCGCTGCCGGTCTGGGCGCGCCCGACCACGTCACCGCCCAGCAGCGCCTTCTCGAAGGTCTGGGTCTGGATCGGGGTGCAGTATTCGAAACCGGCCTTCTGGATGGCACGCATCAACGGCAGCGGCAGATCGAAATCGTGGAAGCGCCACTGACCGGCGACCGGCGCGACCTGGAACTGATCAAGGTTCCACTTGGACTGGGAGCGACGCGGCTTGCGGCGACGACGCTTGGGCTTTCTGGGCTTCTGGTTCGGGTCCTGCGGCTCTTGCTGAGTCTGCTCAGCGGCTGGCTGGGTCTGATCCGTCTCGCTCATGTAATCCGTTCTTTTCAAGGGTTCATATGCGACAGGCGCGGGCCGCTCTCGGAATCTCGCCACGACAGGCCACACCCGGATGGTTCGTCATGCCCAGTGGTCTCACCTGGTTCGCCTGACCCGCTTGTGACAAGCGGTCGTCTCGGGCTGCATGCGCCTTTGCCGGATTGGGAGTCATCCCGTGCCTGTCTGCTCCCCTTCGGGGGTATGCGTCTCCAGGGCCACGCAGGCCCCGGGTGCAGACATGCACGAATGCTCTCACCTGTTCTGAACGGATTCACGCATCCGGATCTCCCCTGCCCGAATGTTCGGCAGGGGCTGGAGCGGACGTCGGCCATGAGGGTCAGCTCACCTGGCATCGGTCATGTCATCGCCGCGCACAGGGAACCGACAGGCTCATGGGTCGCCACAAGGGCGGCCAGTACTGCGTGTCGGTGGAATGGTTGTCTTCTGTCATCTTCTTTGGGCCCGGCGAGGACACGCTGAACGCTTCCTGCCGGAGCGACCGGGCGGTACGTTGCAGGCCAGGTCAACGAGGCTGGCGGGTCCTGAGAGCCGTTCCCCCGGCACGGCATTCAAGCAACGTGCCGCGAAGGCAGGGTACTTGAGACATGCGTGTGGAGGGTGAGGCTTCGGATCCTGCGGCCAGTCGCGAGTCGCGCCTGCGGGTAACAACGATGATGCCGGATCATTGTACCAGCACGTGACCATCTTCGCGCCCCTGCGTGGCATCGTGATGACCCCGCCCGGGCATGGGGAAACCTCCCATCACCATCTGCGTCCTGCAGACATCAGGGGAGCGGCGTGTGACATGGCGCATGGCACCTGCCCCGTGCAGGCTGGTAGAATGCCCGCCAACTGATGCGATTGCCCGCACGCCACGCCCTGACTTGCGCGTGTGCCCGAGGCTGGCGACTGCTGACACCGAACAGGAAAGCCCGAAGATGACACGCAGAAAGAAGAGCCGCTCCATCGCCGACAAGGTGCAGATTCGCACCGGCCGCCGCAAGGACTTCAAGAAGTGGCGCGCCGAGAATCCGGATCAGGTACATTCCGGACCTCGCTATGTGGCCAAGAAGAAGGATCAGCGCAAGAGCCAGGCAGCCGCCAAGCTGGAACGCATGAACGCCGCCCCGCTGCTGCCGCTGCATCCGGACGCCCCTGCCGAGCAGGACGACAAGGGCGGAAATGATGAGGGAGGCAAGGCGTGATGCGACTGGTGTCCTTCAACATCAATGGCATCCGTGCGCGTCCGCATCAGCTGGAAGCGCTGATCGAGGCGCATCAGCCGGACGTCATCGGCCTGCAGGAAACCAAGGTGCAGGACAGTGAATTCCCCCACGCGCACATCGAGGCACTGGGATATCACGTGGTCTGGCACGGCCAGAAGGGCCACTACGGCGTCGCGATGCTGACCCGCCAGGTGCCGAAGAAGGTGCATTACGGCATGCCCGATGACAGCGAAGATGCCCAGAAGCGCATGATCGGCGTCGAGATCGACGGCCCGAACGGCGAACCGCTGATCGTCTACAACGGCTACTTCCCCCAGGGCGAGAATGTCGAGCACCCGGTGAAGTTTCCCTACAAGACGCGCTTCTATCAGCAGCTGTTCCGCCTGCTGGAAGAGGACCACACCCCCGATCAGCACGTGGTGGTGATGGGCGATTACAACATCTCGGCGACTGACCGCGACATCGGCATCGGCGAGCCCAATCGCAAGCGCTGGCTGCGCGAAGGCAAGACCAGCTTCCAGCCCATCGAGCGCGAGTGGATGGAGCGTCTCTACGCCTGGGGCCTGACCGACAGCTTCCGCCACGTGCACCCGGAAGTCGATGACCAGTTCAGCTGGTTCGACTATCGCTCGCGTGGCTTCGAGCGCGAGCCCAGACGCGGCCTGCGCATCGACCTGATCATGACCAGCCCGGGGCTGACCCCGCTGATCAAGGATTCCGGTGTCGATTACGTGCTGCGTGGCATGGAAAAGCCATCGGACCACGCGCCCGTCTGGACCGATATCGGCTGATACGCTGAGCAACGCTAGCGCGAACACGATCGCCAGATACGCAAACGCCGCCTTCCCCCCGTCTCAGGACGACCAGGAAAGGCGGCGTTTGCGTTGCACTGACGGTCAGACAGCCAGGAATCGCGGGGGTGGGCGCCTCAGCGCTGCGCGAGTGACTTCAGCCAGTCATCGGCCCCTTCGGCGCCGCGTGCCTGCGCCTTCTTGAAGGCCTCACGCGCGGGGTCCAGCTGGTCAAGCTGACGGGCGACCACACCGCTGAGCAACCAGTGACGCGCGGAATCATCCCCGCGCTCACCGGCACTGGCCAGGGCACCGCTCGCGATATCCCAGCGCCCCCAGTCATAGGCCAGTTCCGCCAGCTGCCGAGCATCCTCGACACGGCCACTCTGCTCGGAAACCGTCGCCCACGCCGTCAGCGAGTGCTCGATGTCGCGCGCCGAGGTCCAGGCCTCTGCCAGCTGACGACGCAGTACCGGCGTGTCTACCAGCAACGGCTGCCCCTCGGGGGTTGCCGACGTTGAAAGTCCCGCCTCGATCAACTCCGCGGCTCGCGCCGGCGCGCCGGCGGCCAGTTGCAGATCGATGCGCTGCTGATAGGCCTCGCGACCACTGACGATTCCCGCCGCCCAGGCGGCTTCCCAGGTACTCGCCGCACGCCGCTGCTGATTGAGACGCTGATAGAGCGCCACGGCGCGCTGCCAGTCCTGCGCATCCCGCGATTCGCCAAGTCCCTGCTCGACCAGTGCCACCGCCGCAGCATGGCGTCCCGTCTGCTGATAGACGCTGACGGCAAGTTTCAGGCGATCGCCTTCAGGCGCACTCGCTCTGCTGGCGCGCTCCAGCCAGTCCTCGGCCCGCGACCACTGGCCACGGTTGGCTTCCAGGCTGACGGCCAGCCACAGATCATCGGCACTCGCCGAGCCGCCATGCAGGTACTCCGCCAGACGTGCGGTACCGGCTTCCTGCTCTCCCGCCCGCAATCTCAGCATGGCTTCGCGCCGCAGCCACTTGCGCGCCTGACTGGCATCGACGCCCGGCAACCGGCGCGCTTCGCCATAGAGACGCGCCGCCTGGGCCTGATCCCCTTGTCTTGCCCGCGCGCTGGCGGCCAACGACAGATACAGCGCACGTACCTCGCCACGTTGCTGACGGGCTTCCCGCTCGGCACGCTCGCCGACCTCGTCGTAATCCCCCTCTTCCAACCGTGACTGGAGCGTGCGCAGCTGCCCCGCGACCTCCGCCGACACGCGCATTGCCCCATTCGCGGTGGCGACGCCCCCGACCTCCATCATCAGCATCAGACAGGTGGAGACCAGGGTCACGCGCGTCAGGCGACGCCCGCCGCGACGAATCGCCGTCATCAGACGAGCGCCGAGACCTTCAGGCGTCGCTGACTCGGCAGGCGCCTGTCGCGTGGACTGCCCGCGCGGTGAGCGCTTGGCGGAATGCTTGTCTTGGTTCGACATCGTACGGATATCCTTTGCTCCACGACTCAAGTACGTCTCAGATACGCCTCAGGCGTCATGCCTGCCATCTGCTTGCAACACCAGCTCTCTTCTACACCAGATTCGCGGCGAAGACATGAATGACAGGTACCGCTTTGCATGCGCCCGGGTTGCCTCAACGCAACTGGAACTCAAGCCGTTGACGCGCCTGACGCGCTGTCTGGGCCGCCGGGAACTCCCAGCGCGCGATGGCCTTCATCGCGGCGCGATCAAAGACACCGGAAGGCTCTGCACGCACCACCCTCAGCGAACTGCCATCGACATTGCCATCCGGACGAATCACGAAGGCCACCTCGACGAAGCCCTCGATGCCACGCCGGCGTGCACGACTGGGGTACTCAGGCGCCGTGCGCAGCGTCGGGCGGGGCGAGCCCCCTTGCGCCGCGGGTGCCGGGGTCGACCTGGCCTCCGATCGAGAAGCACTGGCGGTGGCCTGGGCACTGGACTGGGCTGACGCCTGGGAGGCGGGTGCCGGGGCCGGCTTCGGCGTTGGCTTGGGTTTCGGATCCGGTTTCGGCTCCGGTTTCGGCTCCGGTGTCGGCGGACGCTTCACCTCCAGTGGCGGCAGGCTGTCATCCAGCGTCAGCTCCGGCGTTGGCGGCAGTGGTGTCTTGACCTCAGGGATCGCCACCGAGCTTGTCACCTCTGGTGACGGCATCGGTGCCGCTTTAGGCGGCGGCGGTGGCTCGGCCGGTGGTGTCGGCAAGGCCTCTGCCGGCGCCGCTTCAGGGGCGGGTGCCTCTTCAGGCGCCTGAACGGTCGAGACCGACAGCGGCTCAGGCGCCGGCGCATCGTTCACCGGCGGCGCCACCAGCAGTGCCAGGGCATAGAACAGGGCCAGCGCCAGCAGGGCTCCGCCCAGCAATCCGATCAGTCGATTGGCATACAGACGTCGCGTCATGTCATTCGCCTTTCGATGCCGCGACCGCGATGTCCTGCACTCCCGCACTGCGCAGCGCATCCATCGTCTCCACCAGCAGCCCGGTCCGCGATTGACGGTCCGCCTGGATCACCACCGGTTGGCCATCGGCCAGCTCCGCCACCGCGTCCCCGACACGGTGGGCATCCACCGGCTTGCCATCGACCCACACCGCGCCCTCGGCGGTGATCGCCACCATCACGGCCGCATCCGGACGCGCCGTGGCATGCGAGGCCTCGGGGCGCTGGATCTCGACCCCCGACTCCTTGACGAAGCTGGTGGTGACGATGAAGAAGATCAGCATGATGAAGACGACGTCCAGCATTGGCGTCAGGTTGATCTCGCCGCTGTCTTCCGCGGCTTCCATGCGACGTCTACGCATGCGGTGTCTCGCTTGTATCAGAGGAATCGGAGTCAGGCGCGATGGACATGCCGCCAGGTACCTTGCCCTTGCGGGCATCATCCACGGCGCGCGCCAGGCGGTCGTGCAGGCGTTGGTCCTCACGACGCACGACACGCTCGAAACGGGTCACGAACAACAGTCCCACCACCGCCACCGCCATGCCGGCCAAGGTCGGCAAGGTGGCACGCGCCACGCCATCGGCCATCGCTCGCGCCTGGCCGGTACCGGCGATCGCCAGGGAATCGAAGACGTGAATCATGCCGGTCACGGTGCCCAAAAGGCCCGCCAGCGGGCAGATCATCACCAGCAGCTTGAGCCACGGCAACGGCGCGCGCAGGCGTGACAGCAGCTCACGGGTCAGTACCTCGCGGTGAGTGAGCGCCGACCAGCTGTGGTGCTCGCTGCGCGCCACCCAGTCGTGGATCAACTGGCGGCGTGCCGGCCGATGCACCAGCCGCCAGTAAAGGCCGCGCTCCAGCGCCAGACCGAACAGCAGCATGGCGATCAGGCAGATCACCACGATCAGAGGCCCGCCGCTATCCACCAGCCGCATGACCGGTGCCAGCGCACCGGGCAACAGGGAAGAAGAGGCCAGCGACTCAGGCATGCTCGGTTTCCCGCGTGCGGGCATTGGCCGTCGCCGCGGCGGCGGGCGCACGACGCTCGAGGTGATCCGCCAGACGCGCACTGGCACGCCCTTCCAGGCGTCCCATCAGCCCCTTCGACAGGCTCGACAGACCGGTCTGCGCGAACAGCAGCGGCACGGCGGTGATCAGACCCAGCACGGTGGTCACCAATGCCTGGGAGATGCCGCCGGCCATCAATTTCGGATCGCCGGTACCGAAGACGGTGATCGACTGGAAGGTGCCGATCATGCCGGTCACGGTGCCCAGCAGACCCAGCAGTGGCGCGATGGCCGCCAGCAGCTTGACCAGTGCCTGACCACGTTCCAGCTTCGGTTGCTCGGCGAGCAGCGCCTCATCGAGACGCGCTTCCAGCGCTTCCGGCTCATGATCATGACGCATGCCTTCAAAGCGGGTCAGCACGCGGCCCAGCGGGTTGTCATCCTTGAGCTGGGTCAGATCCGCTTCCTGACGCTTGACCGCGCGCCGCGTGGCCGTCAGGCGCACCAGCTGGATCAGCGCGATGATCAGCCCCAGCACGCCAAGCCCGACGATCACGTAACCGACCGCCCCGCCCTGCTTGAGTCGCTCGGTCAGCCCCGGCGCACGTGACAGGGCGCGGGTGACATCACCCCCGGTGGGATCGAAATCGAGTCGATCGGTATCGCCGGCATTGAACGCCGCCAGCTGATCACGCATGGTCGCTGGCGTCTTGCCGGCAAGGCCGAGACTTTCCAGTGCGCTTGCACCATCCACGGCCTTGTCATCGGACAACGGTGAGAGCAGCAGATCGCCACTGAAGGCCATCTGCTCGCCGACACGCACGATCTCGCGTGGCTTGATGCTGCCATCGGCACCGGCCAGCGGTGCCTTGAAACGCAGCGCACGGCCACTTTCGCGGGCGATGCTACTGATGTCGGCCGTCAGGGCCGCGAGTCGCTCACGACCGGGCACTTCATCCCGCGGACCAAGGTCCGGCAGTCGGGCCTGCCCACCGGCCAGCAACCAGTTGCCGGCCACCCCTTCACGGACTTCCCGCGCATGCTTGCGCGCCACCGTGAAGACCTGGCCGAGATCACCCTGCTGCGCCTGGCGCTCGTCATCCAGGCCGCTGAGGGTCGCCTGCTGCTGCTTCGCTTCGGCTTCAAGGGTCTCGCGCTTCTCGCGCAGGCTGTCACGTTGCGCCTCGGCCTTGGCCACGGCCGCCTTGAGCGCTTCACTGTCCGACAGCAACGTCTCCAGGCGTGTCTGATCGCGACCTTCCGCCTGACTGGCCGCCTGCTCGAACTGCTCGACGCTCAGTGCCTGTGCCGCGGAGCCGGTCACGGCATGTGCCGGCAGCGCGCTCATGCCGAGCACGCCCAGCAGGCTCACGCCGAGCCACCCGCGCTTGAGCGCGCCAGACATCGACAGTCGCGGGAATGTCTTGTGCATCATGGACATCAGCTGGACTCCTGCGCGGACGGGGTAGACGAAGCGGCATTGGAGACAGCCTGACGAGAGGCGTCGAGCTCCACGTTTTCCACCGGGACGGACAGCGGCAAGGTGAGCAATGACGGTGCCTGCTGGTCACGCGCCATGCTGATTCCCTGGCGCAGCTCGCTCAGCGCACTGTCATCCAGTACCTGCCAGCTGTCATTCTGCGTCTTCCATGCCCCGCCGTGCTGGCCATCCAGCGTCAGGTAATAAAGCCCCACGCGACCGACACGCAGATACTGCACCTCGGTGTCCTCCGCACCGATCAGCCCCGCACGCCAGGTATCCAGGCCCTGGCCGTAGCTCAGCTCCTGCTGCCAGGCATTGAGCAGCTGATCGAGGCGCTCGTCATTGGTGAGACTGGCGTTGGACAGGTTGTCGCGCAGCCGTGCGACACGCGCCAGACGCTCTTCCTTCAGGAAGGGCAGGTCCTGCTCGATGAACGCTTCCAGCTCATTGACCTGCTCACGCAGCAGGCCCGGCAAGGACTCGCGAGTGGCCTCGAGATTCTCGAGCGCCGTGCGCTGACGCTCGATTCGCGCGGCACGGTCGGCATTGAGAGGGGTCAGTTCCGCGGTATAGCTTTCCAGACGCGCCGCTTCCTGACGCGCCTCGCGCAGCCTCACCAGCAATTCGCGGGTCTCGTCGTCAGCCGCGTCGATGCGCGACTGCAACTCCCCCTGGGTCTGCTGATGACTCGCCGCACTGTCACGCAGCGTCTGTGCATGAACCGGCAGACTCGTGGCACACAGAGGCACCATCAGCGCCAGCGCGGGCAGCATGCCGCCAAACGCGCGCGCCCTCGGGAAAGAGAAAGAAGTGGAACGCCGCACGGACATCTCCTGAAGAACAAGACTGGGTTGCATCCTCGGTCACTGGCCATGCTGCCAGAGAGTCGCGAGTGGAAATGCAAATCACTGGCAGGGACGGTATTACAAACAAGAACAATTATCAATTGATCTCGATCCGCACTCGCCTCCATCTCTGCAATGCCGCGTTGCAGGCTTTCCCCTCGCGTGCCGACGCTCATGCAGAGCCTGTCAGATGTCATGCCCTCGGGATGCCATGCAGGCAGACGCCATGACGTGACGATGTCTGATCCGGGCACAAAAAAAACGCGACCCGCCGAAGCGGGTCGCGTTTTCTGCTCATGTCCGGTCCGGGTGTCCGGCGCCGGATGAGAGGTCAGCGCACTGTCTTACAGCTTGCCTTCCAGCTCCGGCAGCACCTCGAACAGATCTCCGACCAGACCGTAATCCGCGACCTGGAAGATCGGCGCCTCATCATCCTTGTTGATCGCGACGATGACCTTGGAGTCCTTCATGCCCGCCAGGTGCTGGATCGCACCGGAGATGCCGACGGCAATGTACAGGTCCGGGGCAACGATCTTGCCGGTCTGGCCGACCTGCATGTCGTTGGGCACGAAACCGGCATCCACGGCGGCACGTGAGGCACCGATGGCGGCGCCCAGCTTGTCGGCGATGCCGTCGAGCAGAGCGAAGTTCTCACCGTTGCCCATGCCGCGGCCACCGGAGATCACCACCTTGGCAGCTCCCAGCTCCGGACGCTCGCTCTCGGCCAGCGTCTCGTTGACGAAGCTGGAGACACCGGCATCCTCGACGACATCCACCGCCTCGATGGCCGCCTGGCCGTCAGCCGCCACCGGGTCGAAGCCGGTGGCACGCACGGTGATCACCTTCAGGACGTCGTCACTCTTGACGGTCGCGATGGCGTTGCCGGCATAGATCGGACGCAGGAAGGTATCGGCACTCTCGACCGCGATGATCTCGGAAATCTGTGCGACGTCCTTCAGCGCTGCCACGCGCGGCATGAAATTCTTGGCCGTGGTGGAAGCACCGGACAGCACATGGCTGTAGTCGTCCGCCAGCGCCACGACCAGTGCCGAGACATTCTCCGCCAGCTGATGGGCGTAGACCGCGTTGTCCGCCACGCGCACACGCTTGACGCCGGCAAGCTTCGCGGCCTGCTCGGCAACGCTCCCGACACCTTCCCCCGCGACGAGAACATCGATATCGCCACCGATGGCGCTGGCAGCCGCTACCACACTGGCAGTGGTACCTGTCAGCTGGCCATCGTGATGATCGGCAATGACGAGAATGCTCATGAGATCACCTTTGCTTCATTCTTGAGTTTGTCCACCAGCTCATCGACGGAGCCGACCTTGACGCCACCCTGGCGCTCGGCCGGCGGCGTCACCTTGACCAGCGTGACCTTCGAGGCCGTGGAGACACCCAGCTCTTCCGGCGTCTTGACGTCCAGCGGCTTCTTCTTGGCCTTCATGATGTCCGGAAGCTTGGCGTAGCGCGGCTCGTTGAGGCGCAGGTCCGTGGTGACCACCGCCGGCAGGCTGAGCTTGACGGTCTGCAGCCCCCCGTCGATCTCACGAGTGACGTTGACGCTCTCGCCGTCGACCACCACCTCGGAGGCGAAGGTGCCCTGCCCCATGCCGGTGAGCGCCGCCAGCATCTGGCCGGTCTGGTTGTTGTCGGCATCGATGGACTGCTTGCCGAGAATCACCAGGCCAGGCTGCTCTTCCTCGACCACCTTGGCCAGCAGCTTGGCCACTGCCAGAGAGTCGACGGCGTCATCGGTCATCACCTGCACCGCGCGATCTGCCCCCAGCGCCAGCGCGGTACGCAGCTGTTCCTGGGCGGCCTTCGGCCCGATGGTCACGGCCACGACCTCGGTCGCCACGCCTTTTTCCTTCAGGCGTACCGCTTCTTCCACGGCAATCTCGCAGAAGGGGTTCATGGCCATCTTGACGTTGGTCAGATCCACGTCAGACTGATCCGCCTTGACGCGAATCTTGACGTTGTAATCGATGACGCGTTTCACCGCGACGAGTACTTTCATGGTGTCCTCGCTGATCTCTCATGGAGCGAGAGGCTGCTCGAGGCGCCCCCGCTCGATTCATGCAAGCGTTTGATAGGTGAATATCATCCAAAATAGGTCGTGCTGACAAGCACCGCGTCACGGCACCCCATCCCACGACCCGAAGGCATGCTGCCTGCTGCTGGCGAACGCTGCTCGCCGGCCGTTGACAACCGGCCCTGATGGCAACGGATCATCATTCTCATGGGGGCATCTTGCGCAGAATTGGGGGTCGGGGTCAAACCGGAAAGCCACCATCCGGGTGCCCGGACATGAAACCCGTCAGGCGATATCCTGCAACACGCCGTGTGGCTATTACGTCAGACCCAAGCATAATAAACAAACGGTCGTTTTAAATGCTACTGTTGCGGCATGCTATGCGGCTGCCTTGCGCATGACAGCTCGCCACGACGGGATGGGAGCCATATCCTTCACTGTCGACACGACGAGCACAGCATCGTTTTTTGCTTTGGCGAGCCACCGCCCTGACGCGCGCCGCCGAAGATCAATAGCCCTGCGATCAGCAACGACTGATCGTGATACGCCCACCCCGCCGGATCCGCGGGGCCTGATACAGGGCATCAAGATTGAGGAGACGGGTCATGGAACGCGAATTCATGGATTTCGACGTCGTCATCGTCGGTGCCGGGCCTTCCGGCCTGTCGGCGGCCTGTCGACTGATGCAGCAGGCCAATGAGGCGGAGCACGAACTGACGGTCTGCGTGGTCGAGAAAGGCTCTGAAGTCGGCGCCCATATCCTGTCAGGCGCAGTGCTGGAGCCACGCGCACTCACCGAACTCTTCCCCGACTGGGCCGAGCGCGGCGCGCCGCTCAATACCGCCGTGACCCGTGATGAAGTCGTGCTGCTCAAGGATGACCAGAAGGCACAGGTCATCCCCAATGCACTGGTTCCCAAGACCATGCACAACGATGGCAACTACATCATCAGCGCCGGCAACCTGACCCGCTGGCTGGGCGAGCAGGCAGAGGAACTGGGCGTCGAGATCTTCCCGGGCTTCGCCGCTCAGGAAGTGCTGCACGGAGAAGATGGCACGGTGCGCGGCATCGTGGTCGGCGACATGGGCGTGGCCGCCGATGGCAGTGAAAAGGATGGCCACATGCCGGGTATGGAACTGCGCGGCAAGTACACCCTGTTCGCCGAGGGCTGCCGCGGGCATCTGGGCAAGCAGCTGATCTCGCGCTTCTCTCTCGACAAGGACGCCGATGCCCAGCATTACGGCATCGGCCTCAAGGAGCTGTGGGATGTCCCGGCCGAGCAGCATCAGCCTGGGCTGGTAGTCCACGGCAGTGGCTGGCCGCTCAAGGGCAACGCCGAAGGCGGCTTCTTCCTCTATCACACCGATGACCAGCAGGTGGTGGTGGGCCTGATCGTCGATCTCGCCTACGACAATCCGTACCTGTCACCCTTCGATGAATTCCAGCGCATGAAGCAGCACCCGACCCTGGCTCGGCACCTCGAAGGCGGCAAGCGGGTCTCCTACGGGGCGCGCGCCATCGCCAAGGGCGGCCTCAACTGCCTGCCGAAGATGAGCTTCCCGGGTGGCCTGCTGATCGGCTGTGACGCCGGTACGCTCAACTTCGCCAAGATCAAGGGCCTGCACACCGCGATGAAGTCCGGCATGCTGGCGGCGGAGAGCGTGTTCGCCGCCATCAAGAGCGGCGATGAGGGTGGCGTGGACCTCGTCGACTTCGGCAAGCGCTTCCAGGACAGCTGGGCCCATGAGGAGCTGGATGCCTCGCGCAGCTTCGGCCCGGCGATGCACAAGTACGGCACCTTCCTCGGTGGCGCCTACAACTTCCTCGACCAGCTGATGGGCGGCCGACTGCCGACCCTGCATGACACCACCCCGGACTACGCGCGCATGCGCCCGGCGGATGAATGCACGAAGATCGAGTATCCCAAGCCGGACGGCAAGCTGTCCTTCGACAAGCTGTCCTCGGTGTTTCTCTCCAACACCAATCACGAGGAAGACCAGCCGTGTCACCTGCGTCTGGCAGACCCGGCGCTACCGGTGCGTGACAACCTGCCGCGCTTCGCTGAGCCGGCCCAGCGCTACTGCCCCGCCGGGGTCTACGAGATCATCGAGGAAGCCGGTGAGCCGCAGTTCCAGATCAACTTCCAGAACTGCGTGCACTGCAAGACCTGTGACATCAAGGACCCGGCGCAGAACATCACCTGGGTCGCCCCGGAAGGTGGCGGTGGCCCCAACTATCCGAACATGTGACCCAACGCTGCCCGCCAGCTGACAACGCCGCCGTGGCCCTGCCGCGGCGGCGTTGTCGTTTCTGGCCTCCCGTACGGAGCTGCTCCGTGGACCGCTGCGCGGTCCGCTTCAGCAGGGAGATGTCGCGCTCTCACGAGGGCGCTTCTTGTGTTATTCCAAAATAGTCTCAAATACTTCATTGATATAACTTTCCATGGATAGCACATTAGCCATCCTTGATTTCACTCACTCCAACGGGGTCAGACGGCGCAGCACCCGAGCGTCGACTCGCCTCTTCCTGACTTCCCTTGCTTCGGAGCCACCATGTCCGTCACTCGTCAGATACTGCTCGCCCTGGGGCTGGGTATCCTCAGCGGCCTTGCCCTGAACGCCGGAGCAGGTGCCTTGCCCGAGGGCAGTGTCGCCTGGCTCGACGTCAACCTGCTGACGCCGGTAGGCCAGATCTTCCTGCGTCTGCTGCAGTTCGTGGTGGTACCGATGGTCTTCGGTGCCCTCATCCTCAGCCTGACCAGTCGCGAAGGCGGTGCTGACGTGGGCCGCCATGCCGGGCGTCTGCTGGGCAGCTACGTGGTCACCAGCGCCGTGGCGCTGACGCTGGGCATGCTGGTCGCTCATTGGCTCAGCCCGGGCAGCGGTGCCGAGAGCCTGGTGGACTCGGCGCCTGAAGGCCGCAATGCCGACAGCATCGCCCAATGGCTGGTGGGGCTGGTGCCCAACAACCCCTTCACGGCGCTGGGTGGCGGCGGCCTGCTGCAGGTCATCTTCGCGGCCGCCCTGATCGGCCTGGCGATGCGTGCCCTGCCGGAAGAAAGCGCGCCGCTGCATCGCGTGATCGAAAGCGGCTACACCGTCAGCCTCAAGGTACTGTCCTTCGTGCTCAAGCTGGCCCCGCTTGGTGTCTTCGCGCTGATCACCTCGGTGATCGCCACCCAGGGGCTGGATCTGCTGATGCGGCTGGGCATGTACGTGATCGGTCTGATCATCGCGCTGGCCTTGATGGCACTGCTCTATCTGGTGCTACTGGCCGTGACCGGTGCCCGCCCGCTGGCCTTCATGCGCCACTTCGGCCAGAGCCTGGGCTTCGCCTTCGGTACCGCCAGTTCCGGTGCCACCCTGCCGCTGGCGCTGGGCAATGCACGCGACTACGGCATGCAGGAATCCCTGGCCAGCTTCGCGCTGCCCTTCGGTACCGCGCTCAAGCGTGATGGCGCCGCCGTGCTGCAGGGCTTCAATGCGCTATTCGTGGCGCAGCTGTTCGGTATCGACGTCACGACGTCACTGGTGATCACCGTCTTCACCACCGGTCTGCTGGTCAGCTTTTCCACGGCGGGCGTGCCGGGTGCCGGGCTGGTCGCGATGACCACCGTGCTGGGCGCGGCGGGCCTGCCGCTGGAGGGCGTGGCCGTGGTCGCCGGCGTCGACCGCTTCACCGACGGCCTGCGCACCGCCCTCAACGTGATGGGCAACTGCGCCAACGCTGCCCTGCTGGAGCGCTTCGAGTCGCGCAAGCCCGCCGCGGAGCCCAAGACGCCAGCCTGAGCGCGCACGGAAAGCGCGCCCCACAAACGACAACGCCCGCCAGAGGTTTCTCTGGCGGGCGTTGTCGTTTCGGCAATATCCTTGTCGGGCTTGCCTGAATGCTACCCTTCGCTGGCCTCGCCGGTGGCGACCGGGCGTTCGGCGTCACTGATCCAGTCACTCCAGGAGCCGGCGTACAGACGCGGCAGCGGCAGTCCCGCGATCGCGAAGGCCAGGATATTCTGACAGGCGCTGATGCCGGAACCGCAATAGGCGATCACGGCGCTGTCATCCGGCAATGTCCGGCGCAGCTCGCGCATCAGGCTCATGCGGTCCTTGAAGCGACCATTGGCCTCGAGATTGCCGGGGGTCGGGCGACACAGGGCGCCGGGGATATGGCCGGCCACCGGGTCGACCGGCTCCTGCTCACCGCGAAAGCGCGCTTCACCCCGGGCATCCAGCAGCACCGCCTGACTGCCCACCACCTCCTCGGCAGTGACCAGCAGGCTGTCGTCAAAGCTCGGCTGCCAGTCACTGGGCGCGGAGGCCACTGGCTGGGAGGGAGCGCGCTTGAGCTCGCCCATGGCCTGATTCCAGGCCTGGATGCCGCCATCCAGCACACGCACATCCGGATGCCCGGCCCAGGTCAGCATCCACCACAGGCGCGCCGCCGCCATCTGGCCACCCATGTCGTCATAGACCACCACCTGTTGCTCGGGCGTGATGCCGAGACGGCGAAACAGCTCGGCTGTCGCCTGGTGCGACGGCAGTGGATGACGACCGCCCACGCCGTCCTCGCGCACGGGCGCGGAAAGATCACGTTCCATATCGACATGGATGGCCCCTGGCAGGTGCCCTTCACGCCACATCCGCTCGCCCGCCTCGCCATCCTCGAGGCGAGCGCGGCAATCCAGTACCACGGGGGACTTGAGCCCTGCCATCGCCAGCTGGGTCACCAGCTGACTGGCGTCGATCAAGGGTGCCTGCCGCTGGTCCGGGGCCAGCAACGATGAGGTGGAGACGGAGGCTGCCGCCAGTGCGGCAGGATCGGGATACTGGGCCATGGGAACTCCTTTCCAGCGGACGGTGACGCCATGAAGGCATGATGGCCCTCACGTCGATGATTGGCAATCGCGCACCTTGCCACCCTGGGCGTCTGGTCTTACAGAGCGGACAGTGGCGCACGCGAGGCGATCAGGCGTCGCTTGCTGCCATCGGTAAAGCGCACTTCGACCAGCGGATTGGTGTCATTGCCGGACACCTCTTCGATCACGCCCTCGCCAAAGGTGTCATGAGCGACACGCTGCCCCACCTTCCAGCCACCGACGCTTTGCAGCACGCCAGACACCTCGCTGCGAGAAGAGGATGACGTGCGGGAATGACGGCCCCCGGAACGAGGCTGACGCCGGCTGGATGCGGCGTCAGCGGTCTTGCCTACGCCACCGGGCTTGCTCTGGTGCTCGGCTCTGGGCCTGGGCGAGGCCTCAAGCGTCGGCGGCGTGATGCCATGACGTACCAACGGCAGGCGCGCCAGATAGGCCTCGCCAAGGGCTGGCGCGCTCACGCGCAGGGTCTCGGTACTTTCAGAGGACGCCTCGCGACTGGATGCGTCGCCTTCACCGGCCTGCTGGCGAGCGAGCTTGGCACGCTTGCCCGCACCGTGAATCCAGTCACCGAGGCGGGAGCAGTCCTCTACACACAGTTCCGCCAGGAAGCGACTCGGCGCATGGGTCCCGCCATCCCGCCACAGATGCAGCTGTTCGCGAGCACGGGTCACACCGACATAGCACAGACGTCGCTCTTCCTCGAGGCGCTCCGGCGACAGCGGGTTGTCGCGCGAGTAGGCCGGGAAGTCCTCTTCGTTCATGCCCCAGAGGCCTACCAGCGGCCATTCCAGCCCCTTGGCACCATGGACCGTGGTGATCAGCACGCCATCGGCGGCATCCTCGACCGGGTTGCGCAGCAGGTTGACGAAGGCCTCGGGGTCGTTGGCAAGCTCCCCCGCCTGCTCGATCAGCACGTCCAGCAGACGCACGTCCTCCTCGCCCTTGTCCCGTCGGGCCGCGGCCCGTCTCAGCACCTTGTCGGCTTCCAGCTCATCGACCACGTGCCGCAGCAGCCGCGCGGGAGCCCAGTCGCCCAGCGAAGGGAGATCACACAACAGCTTCCAGCGCTTGTGCAGGTTGCGGCGCTGCAGCGGCTTGAGCCCTTCGAGAATCGGGTCTTCCTTGCGCGGCCAGCGCTGGCTGTCGGCCAATTGCTGACACAGACGCTCGAGGCGTTCGCGCGCGACGAAGGCGGTGGGCTGGGTGAACAGCAACATCAGATGCGCCGGGTCACGCAGCCGCGTGGCGTCACGCGCAAGCTCCAGATAGCCTGCCAGCGCCTGCACCAGTGGCAGGCGGAACACGAAGCGATCGCCCTGCCCGAGACGGAAGGGAATCCCGGCCTTGAGCAACTGCAGCTGCACCGGCACCGACAGCGCCCAGCTGCGCACCAGCACGGCGGCCTCGGCACCGCTGCGCCCCGACTCACGCCAGGCGGTCAGCGCCGCGACCAGACTGGCGGCCCCCTGCCCTTCGAACAACCGCGTCGGCGGTGTGCCGGGTGCAGCCAGACACAGCTGATCCGGGCGGCGCGCATTGGCGGCGATCGCGTGATTGGCCGCCAATGCCAGACGATGACCATGGCGAAAGGTGTAACTGAGCGGGAAGTCCAGCGGGGACGGGAAACTCTCGGCGAAACGCGTCAGCATGTAATCAGGGCGGGCGCCACGCCACTCATAGATGCACTGGTTGGCGTCACCTACCGCCATGACTTCTGCCACGGTGCTGGATGATTCGCCGGTGACTGCCGGCGAGGAAGCCGCAGTGGACGGCGCACCGGCCAGCAGCGCCAGCATGCGCTGCTGCGCCTCATTGATGTCCTGATACTCATCGATGATGACGTGCTGCAGATGCCCCTGGATACGCGCACGGGTCTCCGGCTCCTTCTCCAGCTGACGCAGCGGCCGGTAGAGCAGATCGGCATAGGTCATCTGGCCATGCTGCTCGAGCAGCTGCTCAAGCTGGGCGAAGGACTCGACGAAGTGACCGGTGTGCTCACCAAGGTTCATGCGCTCGTACAGCAGCGTCGGTTCGCACATCTCGGCCTTGACCAGATCACAGAACTGGGCAAGCGCTTCGAGACGCTCACCTTCCAGTGCCGCCTCACGATCGGCGCGGTCGGCATCGCCCAGGGCACGCTGGGCGGCCTGCTTGAGCAGCCGCTCCAACGCCCAGTCCTGCTGGATCAGCTCGCGCGGCGCCAGACTCCCCCAGCGCACCAGGGTAGTGGTCAGGCGATGACCGATGGAGTGGAAGGTGCGGACATCCGGCAGCCGCGTGCCCGGTGGCGCCGACTGCGCCAGCTTGGCGACGAAGTCCTCGCGCGCCGAGCGGTTGAACATCAGCACCAGAATCCGCTGCGCCGGAATGCCTTCCGCCAGCAGACTCAGCACTCGCGCCACCAGCGTGGTTGTCTTGCCGGAGCCTGCCACCGCCGCGACCCGTGCGTGTCGTCCGCGATGTGCCACCACGGCACGCTGCTGATCCGTCAGCCGTTGCGTCAGCTGGCCGACGGCGTGCGCGAGCGGCGAGACCGGTTCCGCACCGTCGGTGGCGACATCATCTGGCGTGACGCCGATGGCCTCGACAGGGGTATCAGGCGCGACTGGCGGGAGAGTAGAAGACATGAAGACCTGCAATGGCTGACGAGGGACGGCAAGGATGCCATGCGTCGTTGATGAATACGGTTCAGGCGGCGCTGCCGCGGGCGATACCGGGTGGCTCAGGTGTCGAGGTCACGGGCACTCAGTACGCCGAGCATCTGCCAGTGGCCGTCGCTCATGAAGCCCAGTGCCTGATCGCCATTGTCCAGCTCGCGCATCTCGGCCTCTTCCAGCAGACGATAGTAGAGATTGCGATGCAGACGCGCGGCGAGTCCGAAGCGCACCGGCGCTTCCGGCAACCACAGGCCATCCGGTGTCTCGCTGAGCGTCAGACGGGTATCCCCTTCCAGTCGCACGATATCACCCTGGTCGGTGACCAGCTGCCAGATGTCCGGCTGAGGCTGAGGCTGAGGCTCAGCCTCTCCGAGTGCTGCCTGTCCAGGCTGTGTCTGACCAGACTGTGTCTGACCAGGTTCAGACTCGACACGGGTGCAATCCACCGCCAGGAAGGGGCGATCCTCGACCTGGATGGTGACCTTCTCCGCCGGCGTGACCAGGCAGTAGCTGCCATCGGGTTCGCGCCGCATGACCCGCGACAGCATGTGCACCAGCCGTGCACGACCGATCGGCGTGCCTTCATGCACCCAGCGACCATCGGCGCGGATGACGAGATCCATCTCGCCGCAGTGCTCCGGGTGCCAGGTCTCCACCGGTGGCAGTGGCCCATCCTTGCCGGCCCTGTCGCCCAATCGAGTGAGAATGGCGGCTGGATTCATGACATTTCCTCCCTGCCTGGCGTGTCACGCTGCCCGTGGGCGCTCATCCGTCGATGAGCATGCCGCTGCTGGCCAGCGCTTCGCGAACGTTGTCCGGGGCTTCCGGCGCGGCGGCGCGGAACAGACGATAGAAGTTGGCGGTGGTCTGCATCGCCAGCTCATCGACGGTGATGCCGCGCTCGGCGGCGATGCATTCGGCGACCTCGACCACGTTGCCCGGCACGTTGGAGGTGCCGCGGTACGGCACCGGCGCCAGGTAGGGGCTGTCGGTCTCGATCAACAGGCGATCCAGCGGGATGGCGCGCGCCAGCTCGCGGACATGCTCGGCATTGCGGAAGGTGACGATCCCGGAGATGGACACCATGAAACCGTGGCCCACCGCGACACGTGCCATGTCCAGATCTTCCGTGAAGCAGTGCAGCACGCCACCCACGGCGGGATCGGTATGCTCCTTGATCAGCGCCAGGGTGTCCTCGCGGGCTTCACGGGTGTGGATGATGACCGGCAGCTCCAGCTCGCGCGCGGCAATCAGATGACGCGTGAAGCGCTCGTATTGCAGTTCACGGCTGACGCTCTCGTAGTGATAATCGAGACCGGTCTCGCCGATGGCCACCGCACCGAAGCGCTCGGCACACTTCTTGATGTCCTCGACCGAGGGCTCCGGGTCCACCTGATGCAGCGGATGCACACCGGCGGAAATCACCACATCGTCATGCTGCCGGGCGATGGCCGAGATCTCGGGCACATCGTCCAGCGTGACCGCGATGGCGAGAAATTGGTGCACGTGACGGGCGCGTGCGGCGTCCAGCACGACGTCAAGGCTGCCGCCATGTTCTTCAAGCTTGAGGCGATCAAGGTGGCAATGCGAATCGACAAACATCCGGAAACTCTCAGACTGGGGGCCACGCGAGGCATGGCGAAAACATGAACGACCGACACGCCAGCATGGCGGCGCCGGTCGGGGTGACAGGCAGAGCGGGGTCAGCTCATAGCGTATAGGTGGCGTGGCCCTTGCCCAGCATGCCGGCCAGATGGTTCTCGATATGGTCACGCACCTGGCGGTCCTCTTCACTGAAGTGGATGCCGATGCCTGCGGTACGGCGACCGCCGACACCCGAGGGGGAGATCCAGACCACGCGACCGGTGACCGGAATGCGCTCGGATTCTTCCGGCAATGTCAGCAGCAGGTAGACCTCCTGCCCCATGGTGTAGCGCTCGGTGGTCGGCACGAAGATACCGCCTCGCACGAGAGTCGACATGTAGGCGGCCAGCAATGTCTTCTGGTCGCGAATCGTCAGCGACAGTGCCTTCTGGCCTTGCTGTGGAGCGGTGTGCATCCTTCACCTCCGGCCGGTGATCCGGCGAATTCAGTCTCGTGGCTCGGCGTCTGCTCTTCTCACGACGACGCCGAGCAGCGTGAATCTCATGGCGCCTGTCCTGCGGTTCGCGCGGCGCCTGCTGTCAGTCTAGCCCGCGGGGCACGTTGAGCGCTGCCTCCTGCTCACGGGCATCACGAACGCAGCAGCGCTGCCCAACGCACCAGCCAGGACTCCAGCACCAGCTGCGGGTTGGGGTTGCCCCCCGCCGCCAGCAGACGGCGCTGCTCACGGGCAAAGTCCAGCAGCTTGAACCAGTCACGGGTGCGGCCATTCTTGACCGCCTGACGCAGCAAGGGCTCAAGACTCGGGTCACGCAGCTGCGCGGTATTGCCAGACAAGCCCATGCGTATCAGATCTTCCAGCCAGGCAATACCGTACCACAGCACCTGCGACAGCGGTTGGCGCTCCAGACGCCAGGCTTCCGCCACCGGCTCTCCCCCGCGCACCAGCGCGTCGAACAGTTCACGCAATGCCTGCCTGAGCTGGCGCTGGTCCGCCTCGCCCAGACGCACCGCCAGCTGCGGCAGGCCTCCTGCCATGCGCAGCAACGATTGGGCATCTTCGCCCAGCTGCTCGCTCAACCACGGCAGACTGTCTTCAGCCGACGGAATCACCAGGGGCCACTGCTGGCAGCGGGAGCGAATGGTCGGCAGCACGCGCGATGGCATGTCACTGAGCAGGATGAACAGGGTGTTGGCGCCGGGCTCCTCGAGACTCTTGAGCAGCGCGTTGGCCGAGGCGATGTTCATCGATTCCGCAGGCTGCAGGCGAATGACACGATAGCCGCCCTGCTGGGCCGTCTGAGCGACGAACCGGTTGACGTCGCGGATCGGGTCGATACGGATCATCTTGCCGACGTCCTGAGGTGACACCGCCATCAGGTCAGGATGGTGCCCTGCCGCCAGCATGTGGCAACCATGGCAGTCACCGCAGGCGGCAGCGCCGGGTTTGCCCTGTGCGGTGCGGCACAGCACACGGGCGATCATCGCATCCGCGAGTTCCTGCTTGCCAAGCCCCGAAGGCCCGCTGAGCATCACCGCGTGCGGCAGGCGACCGCTGTCATGCACGGCGGTGAAGTGCTGCCACAGCGAGTGCTGCCACGGCAGCGGCGAGAAACTCGAGAGTGTCACGCCGTCATCACTGGATCGCGTTGCACTCATGCGGTCTCTCCTGCCTGCCAGGCGGCGATGCGGGCCGACAGCACGCCGGCGATCTCGGCCTGTACCTCTGCCAGCGACTGATCGGCATTGATGGTGGCAAAGCGCTCGGGGGCTGAATCGCGCCGCTGGTGATAGCCGACTCGCACCGCTTCGAAGAACTGCTCGGCTTCCTGCTCGATGCGATCCGCGCCTTCGCCGGTCTCGGCGCGCCGTGCGGCCAGACGCCCTCGTGCGGCCTCGACCGGCATGTCCAACAGCAACGTCAGATCCGGCTGCAGCCCTTTCTGCACCAAGGCTTCCAGTGTGGTGATGTCGGCCAGCGGCAAGCCACGTCCGCCGCCCTGATAGGCGAAGGTGGCATCGGTGAAGCGATCACACACCACCCAGGCACCACGTTCCAGCGCCGGGCGAATGGTCGCGGCCAGGTGCTGGGCACGCGCGGCGAACATCAGCAGCAGCTCGGCATCATCGCTCAAGGCCTCCGCGGGGGCCGGGTCCAGCAACAACCGGCGAATGGCTTCCGCCCGCTCACTGCCTCCGGGTTCCCGCGTACGCACCACCTCGATGCCGTGCGCCTCGAGCTCGGCGACCACGAAGGCGACATTGGTGCTCTTGCCGACACCTTCTCCTCCTTCCAGGGTGATGAAACGCCCCGTCGATGGGCTCACCTCGAGGGGGGGGATGTGGCGAGAAGACGTCGTGCTTGCGGCGCTCGGACGTGAAGACATGAGGTTTCCTGATTCAGACGGCAGATGACTCGCGACGAAGGCCCACGCGGCATGGCGATGATCACCGGACCACGCGGAGATTTCGCCTCATTCACGGCGTATTACCGCTTGAGAATATAGCGGCGCACGGCGTTGTTGTGCTCTCGCAGAGTGCGCGAGAAGTGGTGCTTGCCCTCGCCCTTGGCGACGAAGTAGTAGGTGTCGCCTGGCTTGGGGTGTACCGCGGCTTCCAGGGCGGCACGCCCCGGCATCGCGATCGGTGTCGGCGGCAGGCCGGTGATCACGTAGGTATTCCAGGGGGTCGGCTTGCGCAGATCGGCACGCGACAGCGAGCCATCATAATCCTCCCCCAGCCCGTAGATCACGGTCGGGTCGGTCTGCAGGCGCATGCCACGCTCCATGCGACGCTTGAACACGCCGGCGATCTCGCCACGTTCTTCCGGGGCACCGGTCTCGCGCTCGATCAGCGAGGCCAGAATCAGGGCCTCGTACGCGGTGGTGATCGGCAGGTCGTCGTCACGCCCGGCCCACACGTCCTCCAGCGTCTTGCTCATGCGCGCGTAGGCCTGCTTGTAGAGCGACAGATCGCTCACGCCCTTGTGATAGCGGTAGGTGTCCGGGAAGAAGCGCCCTTCCGGCTTCTCGCCTTCTGCCCCTACGGCCGCCATCAGCTCCTCATCGCTCATGTCGCGAGTCGTGTGCTCAAGCTTGGGTGAGGCGTCCATGGCGGTACGCATCTGGGCGAAGGTCCAGCCTTCCGGCACGGTCAGGGTATAGCTGACGACGTCATCGCTGGACAGCAGTGCCACCAGCTCACGCCCGTTCAGGCCCGGCGTGAGACGGAATTCACCGGCGCGCAGACCATTGACGGCATCAGGCTCCAGACGTGCCCATATCTTGTACGGCCAGCTGGCCTCGATGATGCCTCGGGATTCCAGCTCGCTCACCACCTTGGAGAGACTGGCACCGCGCGGGACCTCGAACAGCTGTTCCTGCTCGATCGCCAGCGGTGACAGCAACTGTGCCTGCCAGTAACGAAAGCCCACCATACCCGCAGCCACGGCCACGACGACCAGCATCAGAAGGATCTTGAATACACGCATAATCGGATTTCCAGTCTTCATGGCGAAGAAGGTGTCTGCTCGGGAACGCCCCCGCAGCCTGGACGCCTTCCATCAATACGCGGGCTCGCCCAGCAAGCGCGCGACAATGTCGTTCAGTGGCGCAAGCGCCGGATGCCCCTCATCACTCCATTGGGCCAGAGGCGCTCCCGACGCCGCCAGCAAGGTGCGCAGCGGCCAGACGCCCTGCACGGAATTCATCACCACCGCCACCTCGGCCGCCCTCAGTGATGCCAGTCCTTCGCGCACTCGCATGACGGGGAGCTCGGCCTCTAGCGCCACCAGCAAGGTGCCCTCGACACCGGCGCGATCCAGGCATGGCGTGAACCATTGCCCGTCGCGATACCAGGCGAGGTTCATGCTGGTGGCCTCGACGAGCTCATCGCTTGCCGTCAGCAACAGCCCCTCCCGGATGGCGGGGTCTGTCCACTCACGGCGTGCCAGCACATTCTCGAGCCGGTTGAGATGCTTGAGTCCCGCCAGCGCCGGCTGCTCCGCCACGCGCAATTCGCACACGCGCGCCGTGATGCCCTGACGGGCCTCACGATTGACCACAAAGGGCATTGCGCGTGCCCGCAGACGAGGTTCGGGTGACTCGGGTGCCTTGTAGCCACGACCACCGGACCCGCCGGTGACGACCAGCTTGAGCACCTCGAGCCCCTCGCCCCGACAGACATTCAGACACGCATCGAGCGCCTGCGACGAGGGCACGGGCAAGCCAAGTCGCCGGCAACCACGGGTCAGTCGCGCCAGGTGCCGTGACCATAGCTGCGGCTGGCCATCGCGCACCAGAATCGTCTCGAACACGCCCTCACCATAGGCAAGGCCGCGATCCTCCATGGGCAGGTCCGCCGCAAGCGAGTCGTGAAGCATCTCCTGCGTGGTACCGGTATGGTCAGCCGTCATCGATGCAACACTCCTTCGCGACATGCATGGCACACAAGGTGTCAGCAAGACATCGTGATCCGGTCATCACCGCCTGGCAACGCCCCACAGACAGACGCGCCCCCGGATGGGAGCGCGTCAGAGGGGAGATCACGACAGCGTGCGACCTCAGTCCTTGAGCTTGCCGAACACCAACGAGCCGTTGGTGCCACCGAAGCCGAAGGAGTTGGACAGGGTGTACTCGATCTTCATGTCGCGTGCGACATTGGGAACGTAGTCGAGATTGCAGCCCTCGGCCGGATTGTCGAGGTTGATGGTCGGCGGGGCGACCTGATCACGCATCGCCAGCACGCAGAACACGGCCTCGACGGCACCGGCGGCACCCAGCAGGTGACCGATCATCGACTTGGTGGAACTGACGGCCACATTGCGCGCCGCGTCGCCCAGCACGGATTCGACGGCCAGGCTCTCGGCCTTGTCGCCGGCATTGGTGGACGTGCCGTGAGCATTGATGTAATCGATCTCGCTCGGGTCCAGCTTGGCATCCCGAATGGCGTTGCGCATCGAGGCGGCCGCGCCACGGCCGTCTTCAGGCGGCGCCGTCATGTGATGCGCATCATCGGACATGCCGAAACCGAGCACCTCGGCGTAGATGGTCGCACCACGTGCCTTGGCGTGCTCATACTCTTCCAGCACCACGACACCGGCACCGTCGGACAGCACGAAGCCATCACGATCACGGTCCCATGGGCGGCTGGCCGCCTGAGGGTCGTCGTTGCGGGTCGAGAGCGCGCGCGCCGCGGAGAAGCCGCCCAGACCCAGCGGTGTGGTCGCCATCTCGGCACCACCGGCCACCATCACGTCAGCATCGCCGTAGGCGATGGTACGAGCGCTGTAACCGATGTTGTGCGTTCCGGTGGTACAGGCGGTGGTGATCGCGATGTTGGGGCCGCGATAACCGAACTGGATCGCCAGGTTGCCGGAGATCATGTTGATGATGGAGCCCGGCACGAAGAACGGCGAGATGCGACGCGCACCGCCTTTCTCCAGCGCCTTGTGATTGTGCTCGATCATCGGCAGACCACCGATACCGGAACCGATGGCAACACCGATGCGATCGGCATTGTCTTCCGTGCACTCGATACCGGAATCGGTGATGGCCTGATGGGCCGCCGCGATACCGTACTGGATGAAGAGGTCCATCTTGCGGGCCTCTTTCGGGTTCAGATACTGACCCACATCGAAATTCTTGATGGAACCGCCAAAACGGGTATTGAAACCGCTGACATCGAAATGCTCGATGGGTGCGATGCCACTCTTGCCCGCCTTGATGTTGCTCCAGCTTTCCTCGACGGTATTCCCTACCGGGGTCACCAGGCCTAGACCTGTCACCACTACCCTTCTGCGAGGCATCGTGTCTCCTCCAAAACTATCGACTTGGCACGCCTGGGCCAGCTGCACCTGGGCGGTAATTGAGCGCATTATACAGAAACCTTGCCAGTGATGGGCAGTCGGTTTTCCTGCGGTTTTCCAGACGCTGTCCTGCGCACAGGCGACAAGGGTGACACCGCCATGTCACCTGCGATCAACACTGCCGACCACACGCCCTGCTCCCGCCTCTTTTCGCCCACAAAGACAGGGCTCTGGCACAGGAAGGTCGCGCGAGACATCCCGGGACAGGCTCACGCTCCTGCGCAGACCTCGCCCTTGCCTCGGACGTCGCCCGCCCCTGGCACCGCCAAACTCTCGCATCTCCCGCCGACAGAGAAGTCTGCCGTCCTTGCTGGCCGCTCTGCCGAGAAAGGCACGGCCGACCAGCGCTCAAGAGTGACGAATGGCAGAAACGACAAGAGCCGCACTGAAGACAGTGCGGCTCTTGAACGTACAGACGATTGCATCACGACCCTGAGCCACGAAGGGCCCGCTGGTCGCTTCAATCCACCTTACTGGTGGTTGACGATGTAATCGATAGCTTCCTGCACGGTGGTGATCTTCTCTGCTTCTTCGTCAGGAATTTCAGTATCGAATTCCTCTTCCAGAGCCATCACCAGCTCAACGGTGTCCAGGGAGTCGGCGCCCAGGTCTTCAGTGAAAGAGGAAGAGTTCTGGATGTCTTCTTCTTTGGCGTTCAGGCGCTCGGCCACAACCTTCTTGACGCGTTCTTCAATGGTGCTCATTTAACAATCACTCCTAGTGGTACGGAATCCGCAGCTCGAAAAAGCTGGGCGTAGTTTATAGGCCACCCCAAAAGGACGCAACCACGTCCCCGCGCGGGGCTTAGCGCATGTTCATGCCGCCGTTTACCTGCAACGTCTCACCGGTAATGTAGCCTGCTGCATCACTGGTCAGGAAGCCGACTGCCGCAGCAATCTCTTCCGGCTGGCCAAGGCGCGCCAGCGGGATGTTGCCGAGCAGCGCTTCGTGCTGCGCTTCCGGCAATGCTTCGGTCATGTCAGTGGCGATGAAGCCCGGCGCCACTGAATTGACGGTAATGTTGCGCGACGCGACTTCACGCGCCAGCGAGCGGGCAAAGCCTTCCATGCCTGCCTTGGCGGCAGCATAGTTGACCTGACCGAGGTTGCCCATGGTCGCGACCACGGACGAGATGTTGACGATGCGACCGAAGCGCGCCTTGGTCATGCCGCGCAGGCAGCTCTTGCTGACACGGAAGACCGACTTGAGGTTGGTGTCGAGCACCGCATCCCAATCATCTTCCTTGAGGCGCATCAGCAGGTTGTCACGGGTGATGCCGGCGTTGTTGACCAGGATGGTCGGTGCGCCGAAGCGCTCGCCGATTTCCTTGAGCACGGCGTCGACGCTGGCCTGGTCGGTGACGTTGAGCAGCATGCCCGCGCCTTCGATACCGTGCGCCTCGAGGTCAGCGCCGATGGCGGCCGCCCCTTTTTCGCTTGTGGCCGTGCCGATCACGATACGGCCCTGACGGCCGAGTTCACGGGAGATGGCTTGGCCGATGCCACGACTGGCACCGGTTACCAGTGCGATTCTGCGTTCGCTCGTCATCTTGAGTCCTGAGTTGGCTGATCCAAGTCACATGACTGGCCGCGCGGGCCAATCACGAGCTTACTGATTCTGTTCGGCAGCGGTCTCACGGGCAAGTTCCAGCGCCGCTTCCAGGCTGTCCGGGTCGTTCACGGCCAGGCCACGGGCCTGACGCTGGATACGCTTGCCGAGACCGGTCAACACCTTGCCCGGACCGCATTCGATGAAGGTCCGCGCGCCGCTGTCGAACATGGCATTGACGCAATCCGTCCAGCGCACCGGCTGATAGAGCTGCTCGATCAGACGCTGACGCAGTGTCTCGACATCCTCATGGGCCTTGACATCGACATTCTGGATGACGGTGTAGCGCGGCGCACGGAAGTCGATGTCGTTCATCGCCTCGGCCAGCTTGTCAGCCGCCGGACGCATCAGATCGCAATGCGAAGGCACGGAGACCGGCAGCGGCATGGCACGCTTGGCACCCGCCTCCTGACACGCCGCGATGGCACGCTCGACGGCAGCCGTGCCGCCCGCGATGACCACCTGACCCGGCGCATTGTAGTTGACTGCCGCGACCACTTCACCCTGCGCCGCACTGGCACAGGCAGCTTCGACCTGAGCATTCTCGAGACCGAGAATGGCCGCCATCGCGCCCTGCCCCTGAGGCACGGCAGTCTGCATGGCTTCGCCGCGCAGATTGACCAGCTTGACGCCTTCGGCAAAGCCGATCACGCCGGCGCAGACCATCGCGCTGTATTCGCCCAGGGAGTGACCGGCCATGCGCGCCGGACGCGGACCTTCCAGCTCCTGCCAGACGCGCCAGATGGCAACGCTGGCCGTCAGAAGCGCAGGCTGGGTCAACTCGGTACGATTGAGCTCCTCTGCCGGGCCTTCCTGCGTCAGATGCCAGAGATCGCGCCCCAGCGCGTCAGAGGCTTCTTCGAAGGTAGTGCGGACGACGCTGTAGCGCTCCGCCAGCTCCCGCAGCATGCCGACCTGCTGGGAGCCCTGTCCCGGGAAGATGAGGGCCAGGGAATCTGTCATTGCTGTCACCATTTCCATCTGTTCAGGTGGGACTGACACGGGTAAGGAAACCCGATTTCCGCTGGCCCGCCAGTGCGCTGCGCCGTGTCGCTCCCCTCCGGAGCCATTCACCAACGCCACACACTCCTGCCAGGGGAAAGCCTGCTTCTCCCTTCACTGCATTGTACTCACCAGCGACACACTTGCTGCCTGCTGCCACCCTCTCACTCGCCATCCCTCGCGAGCACAGGCCTTCACACCTGCCGGACATCCCGGACATCAGGCGGCGCCTTCGCGTCAGACCCGATGCCACATCGGTCGAGCGCAGGCATTGTCGCACCGAGTGAGACTAAGCTCGACCCCCGCCGACCAAGAATCCGACCAATTTACGCAATTAACCCGGCAGGCTGCCCTTGAGAGCATGCGCAAGACGCTCCGGCAAGCCTCGGCGCGCCTCACTCGCCGCGCGCGAGACAGCATAGGCGAATCCCTCCGCGGCCGCCCCGCCATGACTCTTGACGACCACGCCGGCCACCCCCAGCAGACTGGCACCGTTGTAGCGCACCGGATCCAGCTGACGAGACAGGCGCGTCAATGCCGGACGTGCCAACCAGGCCATCAGGCGCGTACGCCAATCCGCCGCCAATGTCGCCCCCAGCTGTGCCGACAGCATCTGGGCCAGCCCTTCACTGCTCTTGAGCACGACATTGCCGACGAAACCGTCGCAGACCACGACGTCTACCTCACCTGCGAAGAGGTCGCCCCCTTCAACGAAGCCGAGATAATCGAAATTCGCACCGCTGCCAGCCAGCAAGGCATGCGCTTCCTGCACCTGCGCCGTCCCCTTGCCGGATTCGACACCGACATTGAGCAGCCCCACGCGCGGGTTGGCGACACCTTCCACCAGCTGGCACCGCACGGCACCCATGCGAGCAAATGCCAGCAGATGCTGCGGCGCGACCGCCACATTGGCGCCAAGATCCAGCAGACTGCAGGACCGCTCTCCCTGCGTGGGTACCGCCGCACAGATGGCTGGCCGCTCCACTCCCTCGACCGTTCCCACGTCCCGCATGGCCAACGCCATCAAGGCGCCGGTATTGCCCGCACTGACGCAGGCGTCGGCCTGCCCGCTCGCCACCAGGTCGAGCGCACGGGACATGCTGCTGGGCTCGCGACTGCGCACGACACGCGAGGGGCGAGCATCAGACGCGACAATGCCGTCGACAGCGAGTGTCTGAAGGCGATCACGAACACGGGAGAGTGAAGCAGGGAGGGAATCAAGCTCGGCATCCAGAAGATGCCCTGGACCCACCAGCGTGGCGCTGAGTCGTGGGTCACGCAACAGTGCACTGGCAGTGCCCCGTAACGTAGCGCGGGGACCGAAGTCCCCGCCCATCGTATCGATGGCGATACGCACGGCGTTACGCCGTGCGCTGCATCAATGCTTTAGGCATCGACGACTTTACGGCCACGGTAGAAACCGTCGGCAGACACGTGGTGACGCAGGTGAACTGTACCGGTTTCCTTGTCCTGGGACAGGGTCGGTGCAGTCAGGGCGTCGTGGCTGCGACGCATGCCACGCTTGGAACGGGTTTTGCGGTTCTGCTGAACTGCCATGGGAATTACTCCAATCTTGTCGACAAATTGAGTTCAGTGCTTGTCCTTCAGGGTGCCAAGCACACTGAATGGATTCACAGCGGGTGCGTCCGAGGCCTCGGGTTCCACACCGCTGGCCAGCTGGTCGCGAGAGACGGCACAATCGGCCTCCTCGTGGTAGACCACCTGCGGCAGGACAAGGAGCACTTCATCCTCGATCACTGACAGGAGATCCAGCTGTTCGTTTTCCACCACTACCGGCTCGTACTCACCGGGCAGCTGCGATGCCAGTGCGTCATTGGTGACCAGTCCCAACAGGAATTCGCTGGAAAGCGGTTCCGGCTCGGTAGGTCCCAGGCAGCGCTGGCACAGCAGACTTGCCTCGAAGGCGATGCTGCCCTCGATGAAGCTGCGACGCTGAGTATCGATGTCAAAGGCCAACGTGATGCTCACGTCACCCTCCTGCGCACCGATCGCTTCAACTACACGGGGCATGTCCGCCAGAGGAATCACGCCTTCAAGGCGTTTTCCCGCTGACGCCAGCCGGTAGGGCTCGACCTTGGTCGGCAGTCTTGTGGTCAACATAGGCGCGCCATAATAGGGATTCCCCCTCCCGGTGTCAAAATGCATGAGCAACTTGTTCATTCTGCCAGCCCACGGCATGGCGGCCTTTCCGCGCCACCCGACCCGAGCATGAGCGCAGATGAGGTCAGGCGGATCCTTCAGCGCGCGATTGTACGCCTGTGTCGCTTCAATGCCGAGAGGATTTGCGGCATCCTCCAATCTCAAGCATATCAACGAGTTGTCGTGAGAAAGCATGGCGGCGATGCATCACACGGAGAATCACGCGCGCGCCGGCCCCTCTCGACCTTCTACCCCTCTCATGCTCCGCCCCCTTCGCGTCCCGAACGCATGCACGAATCGAGAGCCCAAAAAGAGAACAACGCCATGACACGACTGGTACTGGCTTCCAGCTCCCGCTGGCGCCGAGCCTTGCTTGATCGACTCGGACTCCCCTACACATGGGGGGCGCCTGACATCGATGAAACCCCTCGTCCCACGGAATCTCCCGAGGCACTGGTCCATCGCCTGTCCCTGGGCAAGGCCAACGCCCTGGCGGAGGCCTATTCACACCACTTGATCATCGGCAGCGACCAGGTGGCCGTCTTCGGGGGCGAGATCCTCGGCAAGCCACAGGACCTGGCCGCCGCCCGCGCTCAGCTGACACGCTTCTCGGGACGCCGAGTCCGCTTCGTCACCGGCCTGGCGCTGATGGACACACACAGCGCGCGACACTGGGTCTGCCATGAAAGCTACGACGTGGTGTTTCGCACGCTGAGCGAGCAGGAGATCACGCGTTACGTCGAGCGCGAATGCCCGCTGGACTCGGCCGGCAGCTTTCGCATGGAGGGGTTGGGCATCACGCTCTTCGAGCGTCTCGAGGGACGTGATCCCAACACCCTGATCGGCCTGCCGCTGATTCGCCTGTGCGAACTGTTGCGTGAGGCAGGACTGGATCCACTGCTGGAGGGCTAGGGCAGGCGATAGCTGACCGGCGAGACATTGGCGTCAAGCCCCAACGCGCTGGCCATCACACCGGCAAAGCGCCGCGTGAAGCGCTCGAAGGGATCCTGACGCGGCGTGTAATCATGCACGCCACCCTGCGGCGCCAGCTCGGCGGCCAGCTCCTCAAGCGTTGCGGTGCGATCCACAAGCCCGAGCGCGCGAGCCTGCTCGCCGGTCCAGATCAGTCCGGAGAACAGCGCCGGATCGTCCTTGAGCCGCTCACCGCGCCCGGCCTTGACCGCCGCGATGAACTGCTGGTGAGTCGTGGCCAGCACGTTCTGCCAGAAGTCGCGCTGCTCAGGCGAGATCTCGGAGAAGGGATCGAGAAACGCCTTGTTGTCACCTGCCGTGAACACACGTCGCTCGATCCCCAGCTCTTCCATCGGCCCCTTCAGCCCGAAGCTCGAGGAGATCACCCCGATGGACCCGACCAGACTCGACGGTGCCGCGAGAATCTCGCCGGCGCCGGCTGCCATGTAATAGGCGCCACTCGCCCCGAGATCCTCGATCACGGCGATCACCGGCTTGCCACCCTGCTCCCGCATGCGCATCAACTCGTCATAGACGCGCTGGGACTGCACGGGACTGCCGCCGGGGGAATTGATATCCAGCACCACCGCCACGGAGGCCGGCGACTCATTGGCCGCTCGCAGGCCCTTGATGATGCGCTCGGCATTGGCTTCGCCATCCGCCTCGATCACGCCCTTGACGCGCACGACACCGAGGTGCCGTTCACCGGGCAAGGCTGCCGGCTGGCTGCCGAGCGTGAAGAGGGTCACGGATGTCGCGATCGAGGCAATGAACAACAACGCGAACAGGAAGCGAAAGAACAGCTTCCAGCGCCTGGAGCGCCGTTGCTCGGTGACCACGCCCTGCACCCAGCGGTCCATCATCTCGAGCTGCACGGTACGCTCACGCGCCTGCCAGTCCACCTCGCTGCTGGAGGTGGCAGCGCTGTCAGCGCCCTGTCCGCTCGCGCCCGCTTCACCCTCGTCCTTGCCACCTGGCCCTTCACGCCAGGGATCCTGCGGCCTGTCACTCATCGCTTGCTGCTCCTGTCATGGGCAGGACACCGTCATCATCTGACCGCGCCAAGCCACTCCATCAATTCATCGAAGTGCGAGACGATGCGCTGTGGGGCACAGGCCTCGAGTCGCGGCACGCTGTGCACGCCATAGGTGACACCGACACTGTGCATGCCCAGCGCACGCGCCATCTCGAGATCATATTCGGTATCGCCGACCATCAGCGCCTCATGCGCCTCAACGTTCAACTCGGCCAGCAGCTCTTCGAGCATCAGTGGATGCGGCTTGGACAGCGTCATGTCCGCGGTACGCGAGGCGTGGAACCAGTCACCGCAGTCATGGGCCTGGAACATCCGATCCAGCCCGCGACGACTCTTGCCCGTCGCGACGGCCAGCAGCTGCTCCGGGTGAGCTCGCAGACGTTCGATGCCATTTTCCACACCCGGAAAGAAATCCAATGGCGTGGTATCGACTGCCACGAAATGCTGCTTGTAGGCCTCGACCAGTGCCTCGCACTGGGCAGCCGAAGCTCCGGGGAACAGCCGCGCCATGGCCTCCGGCAATCCGAGACCGATGATGTCGCGCGCGGCATGCGCCGGAAGCTCTCCCATGCCGACCGCCAGCGAGGCCGCCTGCAGGCAATCGACGATGCGTGCCTCGGAGTCCATCAAGGTACCGTCCCAATCGAAGATGACCAGACGATAGCGAGGTGAAGGCAGTACCGCAGAGGCGTCAGTCATGACGGGCTCCCAATTCTCGAGCATTGGCAAGGACGCGCTTCATGCGCTTGTCCAGCGGCGCACGGACCGTCACGGTCCGCCCGTCGGTGGGGTCCGGGAAGCTGAGCTGAGCGGCATGCAGGAACAGGCGCTCCAGCCCGACCTTCTTCGCCAGCGCATTGCCGCGCTCGGTCCCGTACTTGGTATCGCCGAGCAGCGGGTGACCGGCATGCACGGAGTGCACACGAATCTGGTGGGTACGCCCGGTGATCGGCTCGGCCTCGACCAGCGTCATGCTGGGATAGGCTTCGCGCACCGCATAACGGGTACTGGCCGTCTTGCCGGCCTCGTCGACGCGCACGCGACGCTCCCCGTTGCCGCCGTCGTAACGCTCAAGCGGTGCATTGACGTAATCACGCCGCGAGTCCCAGCGCCCTTCCACCAGCGCCAGATACAGCTTGGTCATCTTGTGGGCCTTGAGGTCCGCATTGAGCTGCAGCAACGCCGCACGCGTCTTGGCCAGCAGGATGCAGCCGGAGGTATCACGATCCAGACGATGGACCAGCTCCAGAAACGGCAGTTCATCACGAATCTGACGCATGGCCTCGATCAGCCCGATCTTGACGCCGCTCCCGCCGTGCACGGCGAGACCGGACGGCTTGTTGATGACCATGAAATCATCGGTCTCGCGCACGATGCAGCCCGCCAGCACCTCACGCAGATTGCCACTGACTTCCTGCACCGCGGCTTCTGGCGACAGGCGCAGTGGCGGTACGCGCACCAGGTCTCCCGCCTGCAGGCGATAGTCGACCTTGATGCGCTTCTTGTTCACCCGAACCTCACCCTTGCGCACGATGCGATAGATCAAGGCCTTGGGTGCCCCCTTGAGACGTGTACGCAGGAAATTGTCGATGCGCTGCCCGGCCAGTTCCGGGGCAACCTCGATCCACTGGACTGATTGGCCCTCGGCCATGTCTCGCTCCTTTCCGGCCTCGCCTTCGCGCGGCCTGTTCATCATGTTGCCGTACGCCGGGGCGCACTCAGACTGGCCATTCTACGGTGTCATGCGACCAATGGGGAATCATCCCGCCATCGGAGGGCTCTGGCTGCGCCGCTCAAGGCCGCGAAACCCGGGACGAATGGCGGGCATTCGGGCGAAGCATTTGATATGCCTGCCGAATTGCTGGCCCATACCTTTACTGGTATATTCGGGCCCAGTGAGATGGGCCTTCTCTATATGCCCGATCACCCGCGTCACGACCCCGCCGAGACGGCGAGGTAGACGGTTCTGCATGCGGCGTGAAACCCCATGCAGACCACGTGAACAGGGCCAGCCGGCCCACGACGAAACAATGCGCACCGACGTCAGCACCGTGCAGAGTCTTCACGCACCCTGTTGTCACCTGGACTGTCGGCCGCGTGCTGTCCTGCGCAACGGGTCTGCCGATTGCAGATCACGAATGCCGCCTCACGGACAGTCGTCCAATGCCGCTGGCTGGCCAGCATCATGACGAAAGACATCGATAACGTCCGCGCCAGAGATGGCGAGGTAACGCTATCAGCGGGCGCGGGACGTGTTACCCCGCGCGCCGCAGCGCGACCGGCCGTGACGCCACCTCCCCGCGAGACACGTCACTGCCCTCGAGCGCAGCAACACGATGCAATGCCCAGCCTTCTGGTGGGCCAATGACACACTACCGCCCGGGCATGATGCCCGGGCAATCATTCGATATCCGTGCCGAAGGCCGGCGTCGATGAATCGGCGAATGCCAGGTGTTAGGGAAGAGACCGCAGGGCCGGAGGAGTCAACGTTCCCCGCAACACGTCCTGCCTCTTTCCAGTACTCAACATGATCATGCCGCATGTGGCACGTCACGAGACGTGCCTGCATGCGAAAGACGCATCCCACGACATGCGCTGAGCACAACACGAAGCTGAAAACGGTTCCTCGTCGCCGACGCAAATGCGGCTGCCCTTCGGCACGCCCAGTCTAGCGAGACGACATGAAACGGATGCTCATCAACGCGACCCAGCCGGAAGAGCTGCGCGTCGCACTGGTCGACGGACAACGCCTTTACGATCTCGACATCGAGTCTGGTGCCCGCGAGCAGAAGAAAGCCAACATCTACCGCGGCAAGATCACCCGCATCGAGCCCAGCCTGGAAGCCTGCTTCGTCGATTTCGGCGCCGATCGCCACGGCTTCCTGCCGCTCAAGGAAATCTCCCGCGAGTACTTCAGCAAGGACCCGGGCCAAGGCCGCCCCAACATCAAGGAAGTGCTCAAGGAAGGCCAGGAAGTCATCGTCCAGGTCGACAAGGAAGAGCGTGGCAACAAGGGCGCCGCCCTGACCACCTTCATCAGTCTGGCCGGCCGCTTCCTCGTGCTGATGCCCAACAACCCGCGTGCCGGTGGCATCTCCCGCCGCATCGAGGGGGAAGAGCGCGCCCAGCTGAAAGAGGCGATGAACAGCCTCACCCTGCCGGACAAGATGGGCGTCATCGTACGCACCGCCGGTATCGGCAAGAGCGCAGAAGAGCTCCAATGGGACCTCGACTATCTGGCTCAGGTCTGGGATGCCGTCACCAAGGCTGCCGCCAGCCGCCCTGCCCCCTTCCTGATCTATCGTGAATCCAATGTCATCATCCGTGCCATGCGCGACTATCTGCGCAATGACATCGGTGAGGTGCTGATCGATTCCGGTGACGTCCAGGAAGAAGCCCTGTCCTTCGTCCGTCAGGTCATGCCGAGCTATCAGCAGAAGATCAAGCTCTACGAAGACGACGTCCCGCTGTTCTCGCGCTTCCAGATCGAATCCCAGATCGAGACCGCCTATCAGCGCGAAGTGAAGCTGCCTTCCGGTGGCGCCATCGTCATCGACCACACCGAAGCTCTCGTCTCCATCGACATCAACTCCGCGCGTGCCACGCGTGGCAGCGATATCGAGGAAACCGCGCTGCAGACCAATCTGGAAGCGGCGGACGAGATCGCGCGCCAGCTGCGTCTGCGTGACATCGGCGGCCTGGTGGTGATCGATTTCATCGACATGACCCCGGCGCGCAATCAGCGTGAAGTCGAGAATCGCGTGCGAGACGCGCTCAAGATCGACCGCGCTCGCGTGCAGATCGGTCGCATCTCACGCTTCGGCCTGATGGAAATGTCGCGTCAGCGCCTGCGTCCGTCACTGGGCGAGACCAGCGGCGTGGTCTGCCCGCGCTGTGACGGCCAGGGCACCATCCGCGACGTGCGCTCCATGGCGCTCTCGATCATGCGCCTGATCGAGGAAGAGGCCATGAAGGAGCGCAGCTCGCAGATCCGCGCCATCCTGCCGGTGCCGGTCGCGACCTACCTGCTCAACGAGAAGCGCGCCACGCTATTCGACATCGAGCGTCGTCAGGGCGTCAATGTCGTGCTGCTGCCGAACCCGGAACTCGACACGCCGCACTACGAAGTCGTGCGTCTGCGTGATGACCATGTCGATGAAGACGGTGCCGACAAGTCCAGCTTCGAGCTGTCCGTCGAGACCGAAGTCGGCAAGGAGCCGGATCCGAACTTCGACAAGCCACCGGCACGCACCGAAGCGGCGGTCAAGAGTGTGTCCCACACGACACCAGCCCCCGCCTCCGCACCGGAAGTCAGCAAGCCTGCCGAGCCCGCCGAGACTGACGAGAACACCTCCGCTTCCAGCAACGGCAACGGCAACGGCAACGGCAACGACAATGCCAAGAGCGGCAACCGTCGTCGCAATGGCAATGGCAGCAATAACCGCAGCCGCAACGACAATCGCAACGACAATCGCAACGACAGCCAGAGCGAGACTCGCAACGACAGTCGTCAGGGATCGCGCAGCGACACTCGTAATGACGGTCGCAATGCCAATCGCAACGACAACCGTCAGACCTCTCGCAATGACGGGCGCAATGCGGTGAGCAAATCCGAGGCCACAGCGACCCCGGCCACCCAGGCACCGGCAGCAGCCCCTTCCGGCGGCGGTCTGCTGGCACGTCTGGCCAAGGGCTTCAGCCGCCTGCTGGGCAGCGACGACAGCGCCAGCGCGACACCGGCCAAGTCCAGCGAAGCCCGCAAGGCACTGGAAAAGGCACGCGAGCGTCGCGAAAGCGTCAGCGAAGCCTCAACCGACGGCAATGCACGCAAGGATGGCCGCAATGCCAACCGCGGCAACGCACGCAACGACAATCGTCGCCGCAACGCCGAGGGCGATTCACGCCAGCAGGACTCGCGTCAGCAGGACTCTCGTCAGCAGGACACGCGCGGCAACGACAACGATGGTCGCAACGACAGTCGCAACGACAACCAGAGCGACAACCGCTCCGAGGGTCGCAGCAACAACAAGCGTCGTCAGCGCAATGACCGTGGCAATCGTCGCAAGTCCAGCGAGTCGCGTCAGGACAACGCTCAGGACATCGTGACCAACGACAGCAAACCGCAGGCAGAAGCGACGGAGAAGACATCCGACGCACAGACGCCTGTCAAGGCGCCGTCCGGCAATGATGCCAAGAGCGATGCGAAGCAGAACGATGCCAAGCAGGACAATGCTGCCAAGCGTGATGACAAGCCGGCGCGCCGTGAGAAGCCTTCCAAGGCGGACAAGGCAGAGCAGGTCAACAGCCATCATGCTCGCGAGTCCATCAAGGCGGCAGAACAGGCCCAGCAGAGCGAGCAGCAGGCAGACGATGTCCAGCAGCCGACGCGCAACAATCCGCGCGCTCGTAGCCGCAGCCATGCACTCAATCCCGATGCCGTCGCTCAGCAGCAGTCCCTGAAGGCCATGGCACTGGCCGGCCCGCAGGCGCAGAGCGCTCAGCCAGCCGACACCGTGCTCGATGACGTCGCCTCGACCGCAGCACCGCAGCAACCGGTTCCCGCTGTTGCCGAGGAAGGTGCCGAAGGCGTGAAGGTCGCGCCTGAGACGGTCGAGAGCAGTGAACCGCAAGCGCAAGCTGTCGTCGCTGACAGCGACGGCGACAAGGCAGCGCCTGCCGGCACCAGTGCCGACGTCAGCGCCAAGGTGGAGACGGACGTGACGCCGGCCGTGGCTGTGACCGCTGACGACGCCACGCCTGATGAGCAGCCGTCGGTCGCCGAGACGCCAGAGGCGCCGGAAATCAGTGCGCCCAGCACGCAAGCCCTGCAACAGGACGTGACGACACGGCATGACTCTGCCGAGGTCAACGACTCCAGCACCGCGCCTGCCACGCCCCATCAGGCTCAGCGCACTGAACAGCACGCCACCCAGCGTACTGAGCAGCATGCACCGCAGCAGGCCAGCGCTCATCAAGCGCAGGCCGAGACGCTGAGCGCAACGACCAAGACCGATGCCGACACCTCTGAAACCGTGTCCGATGCCGAGGCCGATGTGACAGCAACGGACGTCAAGGCGGATGACAGCGCGGTACAGGAGCACGTCGCGGTGGAGACCGCACCGGAAGCGGCCGTCGATAGCCAGGCGCTGAAGGACAGCGTGATGCCGCAGGAGACGGCGTCCGTGGCCGAGACCGAAGCTTGCGTGGAAGCAGACACCCCCCATCGCACTGAGCACGCCAGCGACGCTGCGCCGACTGCGACAGCAGAAGACGCCAGCGAAGCGGCGACGCAGCCAGAGGCGACAGCTCAGGTAGAAGCGACTCCTGAGACTGCACCTGCCGAGCAAGATGCAGGACAGTCTGAAGCCGCCAAGCCGGAAGTGCAGCAGCCACAGACGGAATCTGCCGCGACCCCGCTGGCGTCGACTCAGGCCGATGCACAGCCTGATGCGTCTCAGGCAGAGGCTGCGCCAGCAGAGCCCGCTCTGGAAGATGTCGAGGCGACCGCCTCCGTGCAGACGGAAACGCCAGCACAGGATGACGACATCGCCGCGGCAGACGCTCAGGCACCTGCGAGCGATGACAAGCAAGATGAGGCAGCCGGGACCGCCAACGCTTCACGTCGCCGCCGTGGTGCTCGCGCCTACAATGACCCGCGCGAAGTTCGTCGTCGTGAGCGTGAGGCCGCCGAGAAAGCGGCCGCCGATGCTCAGGCGACAGAGGGTCAGGCAGAAGTCAGCTCGCAGGACAACGACGACAGCACGTCACGTTGAGCCCTGCCCCCTGCCTCACCGGCTTCATCGGTGCAGGCAGGGGATTGACCCGCCACGAAAAAGCCCCGCAGATCACTCTGCGGGGCTTTTTCGTGGCGGAATACCTTCGACAAACCGACCAACCGTCAGGAAGGCGTCGCGGCCATCTCTCCCAGTACGCGCGGTTCCTGCTCCAGCCAGACCCCGAAGCGCGTATGAACGCTCTCACGCACCTCCTGTGCCAGCGCCAGCAGTTCCGAGACCTGCCCGCCCCCAAAGTGAACCAGCACCAGCGCCTGGCGATCATGCACGCCGACATGACCCCGACGTGCCCCCTTGAGGCCACATTGGTCGATCAGCCAGCCAGCCGCCAGTTTCACGCTGCCATCGGCCTGCGGGTAGTGCGGCAAGGTCGGATGATGCGCCAACAGCTCGCGAGCCTCGTCGGCGGCAAGCTGAGGGTTCTTGAAGAAGCTTCCCGCATTGCCGAGCACCGCAGGGTCCGGCAGCTTTTCACTGCGCGTGGCAATCACGGCATTCGCCACGCTCAATGGCGTGATGGCCTCCCCTTGCGGTGTGGCGGCATTGACGCGCTGAGCGAGGTCCCCATAGGCCAGTTGCGGTGTCGCTTCACGCGTCACCACGAACTCCAGGCGAGTGATCAGGACGCGATGCTCAAGCGACCCCTTGAAGAGACTGTCACGGTAGCCGAAGGCGCACTCCTCGCGACTCAGCCAGCGCGTGCTGCCATCCTCCAGCGACATGACTTCCAGTCGCAGCAGATGGTCGGCCAGCTCGACACCATAGGCACCGATGTTCTGGATCGGGGCTGCGCCACAGCAGCCGGGAATCAAGGCCAGATTCTCATAGCCCCACCAGCCAGCTGTCGCCAGCTCCATCACCAGGGCGTGCCAGCGCTTGCCCGCCTCGACACTCACGGTGGCGGTTCTGCCATCCGCTGCCGGCGTGATCGTCATGGCCTCGAAGGCCGGGCGCATCACATGGGCATCCAGCCAGGGCAGCAACACCAGATTGCTGCCCCCACCGATCACCACCAGACGCTCATCGGCCGCACGCGAGTCCAGAATCTGGCGACGCGCCTCGGCCACGCTGCGTGGCTCACTGAAGGTACGTGCGGTGGCGGCAAAGCCCAGGGTATTGCAGGCCGTCAGTGATGCTCTCGTCGATGACTTGTCGGGCGCCATCATGAAGGGGCCCGCGTGACAGGCGGCAAGGCATCGATCAATGCCTCACAGGCGATGTCGATCAGGTCCAGCACCTGCTCGAAGGCCGCAGGCCCCCCGGTATAGGGGTCCGGCACTTCGCGACTGCCTCGCGCCAAAGCCGGCAGCGACGTCGGCAGCAGGTCCAGCAGACGGCCAAGCAGTGCCGGACTGTCCTGGGGTGCCAGACGCCGCGCGTCACTCAGGTTGGCATCATCCATCACCAGGATCAGATCGACGTCATAAAAGTCCTGCACGCACAGCTGGCGGGCGCGCAGGCCACTGATGTCGTACCCACGCTCAGCCGCATGCGCGATGGCACGTGAATCCGGCGGAGCGCCCACATGCCAGTCACTGGTACCACAGCTGTCGACCTCGATGAGCTCATCCAGCCCATGGCGTGCCAGCGCGGCACGCAGTACGCCTTCCGCGCTGGGGGAGCGACAGATATTGCCCAGACAGACCATCAGAATTCGTCTGACCGGCGGTCTGCGCGCCGCTATCCGCTCAAGCAACTCACTCATCACCGGCCTCTTGCGTCAGCCAGTCACGCACGCGCTCGAGATCTTCCTGGGTATCCACACCGGCAGGATGGGAGGTGCAGGCGATGGCGACCTGAATCGCATGACCATGATGCAGTGCGCGCAATTGCTCGAGCTGCTCGAGCTGCTCCAGCGGCGCCGGCAGCCAATCGACATATTCGCTCAGAAAGCTGGCGCGATAGGCGTAGAGACCGATATGGCGCAACCAGGAATCGGTGGCCAGCACGGTCGGCGGCGTGGTGAAGTGCTCCCGATCCCACGGCAGCGGCGCGCGCGAGAAGTACAGCGCGCGACCACGCAGATCACGCACCACCTTGACCACATTGGGATTGAACAGGCTATCGACACTGGTGATGGGCTCGGCCAGGGTCGCGATGGAAGCCCCCTCGTCTTGCTCGAGACGCAAGGTGACCTGATCGATCAGCGCGGCAGGCAACAACGGCTCATCTCCCTGCACGTTGACGACCAGCGTCTCGGGAGCCAGTGCCAGCCGCTCGACCACTTCCGCGAGACGATCGGTGCCACTGGGGTGATCGGCACGAGTCATCACGACCTCGGCACCGAAGCCCTCACAGACGGAGCGGATACGCTCATCGTCCGTGGCGATCACCACACGGCTCGCCTGACTGGCACAGGCATTGCGCCAGACATGCTCGATCATCGGCCGACCATGGATGTCCGCCAACGGCTTGCCGGGCAGGCGCGAGGAGTTGAAGCGCGCCGGAATCACCACCACGGCGCCACGACCTGTCACATCACTGCTGTGCGCCACATCGCTCATCAGCCGCGACTCCCCTTGAGCTTCTCGTCGGCATCCATCACGCGCGCTTCTTCTTCCAGCATGACGGGGATGCCGTCACGCACGGGATAGGCCAGCCCATCATAGAAGCACTTGAGCTCGGCATTCGCCGCATCATAGGTCAGCTTGGCCTGACAAAGCGGGCAGACCAGCAGCGCGAGCAATTCCTTGTCCATCGAGACATCTCCGGGATAACAGCTAATAAGAAAGAAACAATCGGTCAGTCGCTCACAGCGCCTCGAGGCGGTTGGCGAGCCAATCCACCAGCGCCTGATCCGGACGCGCCTCGACATCCAGTGCCCAGCAACGCTCGTTGGCGAAGCGGCGACACTTCACGGCATCCTTGGCCGTCATCACCACCGGCAGGTTGTCGGAAAAACGCAGATCCGTCGGCGTGAAGCGATGATGGTCCGCCAGGGGATGGGGCTGATGCTCCACCCCCAGATTGGTCAAGGTACGGAAGAAACGCTGGGGATTGCCGATACCGGCCAGTGCATGCACCGAGCCACTGAATGGCTGATGAGTGGCGGGATAACGCACATCATCGATCAGATGGCGCCAATGGACCGGCGTCAGCGTCATGCAATGCGATTCCACCGGCAGGCGGGTGCAGTCGATCACCCCATTGGAGATCACGGCATCGACACTCGCCAGCCGTGACAGCGGCTCCCGCAGGGGACCCGCCGGCAGGCACCGCTGATTGCCGAAGGCGCGCTCGCCATCCACCACCACCAGCTCGATGTCGCGCCCCAGCGCATGGTGCTGCAAGCCGTCATCGGAGAGCAGGATGTCGCACCCCGCCGCGATCAGACGACGCGCGGCACTGGGACGGTCCGGGTCCACCGCCACCGGCAGGCCGGTCTGCTGAGCCAGCATCACCGGCTCATCACCGGCGTGCTGCGGGTCCGTATCGGCCTGGACATACAGCGGGTAACGCGGCGCGTGGCCACCATAGCCCCGTGAGATGATGCCCGGGCGCCAGCCCTGCTCGCTCAACCAACGGCCGAGCCAGGCCACCAGCGGCGACTTGCCGGTTCCACCGACGGTGATGTTGCCGATCACGATCACCGGCACCGGCGCCTTCCAGACCTCACGCTTGCCAGTGAGATAGGCATCACGTCGGCGTGCCACCACCCCTTTATAGACATGCTCCAGCGGACGTAACAGATGGAGCCAGGCGGCGCCCCGATACCAGGCGTCTACCAGTCGTTCACTCATGCGTCAGCCGTCTCCCGGAACTGGATGCGATGCAGGGCGGCGTAGGCCCCTTCCTGAGCGATCAACGCTTCATGCGTACCGTCTTCGATGATCTCGCCGTCATCCATCACCAGGATGCGATCCGCCTTCTCGATGGTGGACAGGCGGTGCGCGATGACGAAGGTGGTACGGCCCTGACAGACTTCCTCCAGCGCCCGCTGGATGTAGCGTTCCGACTCGGTGTCCAGTGCCGAGGTGGCCTCATCGAGCACCAGAATCGGCGAATCCTTGTAGATGGCACGCGCGATGGCGATGCGCTGACGCTGCCCTCCCGAGAGCATGATGCCGTTGTCACCGACGATGGTGTCATAGCCCTGACTCATGCGTTCGATGAACTCGTGGGCATAGGCGGCGCGCGCCGCCTCCTCGACCCGCTGGACATCCGCTTCCCCGGTGCCGTAGGCGATATTGGCGGTGAGGTTGGCATTGAACAGCGTCACGTTCTGGGAGACCAGCGCGATCTGCTGGCGCATCGGGCGCAGCTTGTAGTCCTCGATGGCCACGTCGTCGATCAGGATGCGGCCCGTGGTAGGCGAGTAGAACCGTGGCAGCAGGCTCATCAGCGTCGACTTGCCGGAACCTGAGCGCCCGACGATGGCTACCATCTGCCCGGCCTCCACTTCCAGATCGATGCCCTTGAGCACATCCGGCTGGTTGTCGGCGTAACGGAAGTGGACGTTGTCGAAGCGCACCCGGCCCGCCAGGCGACCGTCCGGGACCACGTTGCCGTTGTCGGGCTCCGCGGGCATGTCGAGCAGCCCGAACAGCTCCTCGGACGCCGCCATGCCCTTCTGGATTTCGCCGTTGACCTCGGTCAGCTGACGCACCGGCTTGGCCATCATCGAGGCCGCGGTGATGAAGCCGACGAATTCACCCGCCGACATGCCAGCCATCAATTCCGGCGCCATCGCCAGCCACACCAGGGTCGCCAGTGCCACGGCGATCAACAGCTGGATCACCGGCGTGGCGGTGGCCTTGGTCAACGCCTCCTTCATCTTCTGCTCGCGGTTGTACTCACTGACCGCAGCGAAGCGCGCCTTCTCGTAATCTTCCGCACCGTGAGTGCGGACCACGCGATGCCCGGACAGCGCCTCGGATGCCACATGGGTGACCTCCCCCATCGAGCCCTGGATACGCTTGGAGAGCTTGCGGAAGCGCTTGCTGGCATAGCTGACCACCCAGCCGATCAGCGGCGTGACCGCGATGAATACCAGCGTGAGTTTCCAGTTGGTCCAGAACAGATAGCTCAGCAGACCCAGCACGAAGAAGCCTTCGCGCATGATGATGGTCAATGCCTTGGTGGCGGCGCCGGTGATCTGCTCCACGTGATAGGTCACGCGGGTGATCAGGTGACCGGTGGAGTTCTCGTCGAAGTAACGTCCCGGCAGATGCAGCATGTGGTTGAACACGGTGGTACGCAGGGTATGCACCACATTGCGTGCCACGTCGCTCATGCAGTAGGTCCCCAGGAAGGTCCCCACACCGCGTATCGCGAACATGCCGATCACGAACAACGGCAGGAACAATCTGAACTGGGCGTCAGGATTCTGAATGCCATCGATCAGGCGCTTCATCATCTCGGCCAGCGCCGTGCTCGAGGCACCATAGATGACGTAACCCAGCACGGCAGCCAGGAACATCTTCCAGTACGGACGGACATAGCCGAGCAGGCGGCGGTAATGAATCCAGGTGGAGTCGCGACTCACGGGGTCTCCATAGACTTGAGCGGCGCCCTCATGGGGCATCCGGTGGTGATGTATCGGTCCCGGTGCGCGTACTGATGCGCACTCGGGTAATGCCCACTTCGGCGGCAGCGTCCAACGCTTTCACCACCTTCGCATGTGGCGTACGGCCATCGGCTTCGAGGATCAACCCGAAGCGATCAGCCTGGTCCTTGTGTCGTGCAAGCGCAGCCCCCAATGCTGACTCGGTGAGCGAGGTGTCACCGAGCGTGAAATCTCCCTTGGCGCCGATGGTCATGATCAGCGGCGCCTGCTCCACGGCGCTGGCCTGACTGGATTGCGGCAGAATCAGGTCCAGGGCGCGTCGACTGTCAAACGTGGTCGAGACCATGAAGAAGATCAGCAGCAGAAAGACCACGTCGATCAGCGGCGTGAGATTGACCTCGACCGATTCACGCTGGCGACGAGGAAACCTCATGACGGCCTCCCGGGCCCCACGCCTCGATCGGCGAGCGTGTCGGAGCCCGACAGCGGATCATCCTCGTCCCGACGCATGTAGGCCGGCAGGTCTTCCGGCAGACTCTCCCTCGGCGCTGGCCCGTTGCGCTGGCCCGCGCGACGATCGAAGCCGTCATGACTCTCGGCCAGCCCCAGCTCCCCCTGATGGTGCGAGATGTACTCCACCACCTGCCCCGCCTGCTCTTCCATGGTCACGGTGATATCTTCCACTCGACGCTGGAAATAGCGATGGAACATCAGCGCCGGAATCGCGACCGTCAGACCCGCCGCCGTGGTGACAAGCGCCTGGGAAATCCCGCCGGCCAGCTCCTGGGCACGCTCGGCGGACCCGGCGTCCACGATCACGGCGAAGACATCGATCATGCCGACCACCGTGCCCAGAAGGCCCAGCAGCGGGGTGATGGCCGCGATGGTCCCCAGGGGGCTCAGGAAGCGCTCCATGTCGTGGATTACCGCAACGGCCGATTCCTGAATGCGCGCACGCACCTGTTCATTGCCCAGGCGCGCATTGCGAAGCCCTGCCGCCAGCACCCCCCCAAGGGGCGAATGACTCTCCAACCAGTAGACATTGACCTGTCCCTGACTGATCAGTTCACACACCTGCTGTCCCAGACCGCGCGGCGCGATACGGCGCGTGCGCAACGTCCACAGACGTTCGAGGATGATGGCCAGTGCCACGACCGAACATCCCAGGATCGGGAGCATCAGCAGCCCCCCTGCGTACAAGGCTTCCAACATGTGACCTCTCCCTTGGTCTTGATGGTGCACCGTCAACGGCGCCGATCATTGTTGTCGTCATCAGGCCTGCGCGACCGCGTCCCTGGCACGCTGACAGGCAGACATTCGCCATGCCCCTGATCAATCAACGGATTTTACCCCAAGGCACTGCGTATCGATACCGGCAGCACCCCGCGCGGGAATGAGGCGCTCCGCGTCAGGGGACCACTCCCAGCGCAGCGCTCCCTCCAGGCCACTGTGCCAGACACATTGCGCATGCCGCATCAGGCGTTCGACCACCTCGTCATGCGGATGACCATGCGGATTGTAGCGTCCGGCACTGATGATCGCGTGGCGCGGTGCCAGACGCGCGAGCCAGGATTCCCCACTGCTGCTGCGACTGCCATGGTGCGCGACGACCAGCAATGGCAGCGGGCTTCCCGCCAGCCGACGCGAGAGCAGCTCCACCAGCTGGCGCTCCTCCTGCACCCCGATATCGCCACTCAGCAACGCCAGCGGACGCTCACCCCACGCGATCAGGACCACACAGGAGTGGGCATTGTCACGCCGCACCTTCCACCCGGGCGGCGGCCACAGCATCTCCAGTTTCACGGGGCGGTCGGCGAGATGGCCGAGCGTGATGCGCCGCCCTGCCTCACAGGACGCGGTCGGCACGCCCTTCAGCCAGCCGACCTGACGGTCAAGACGGCCTCTCTGTCCCTCAGGCACCCACAACTGTGCGACCTGCTCCGCTCGCAGCGCCGCCAGCCCGCCTGCATGATCGCCATCACCATGACTGATGATGACGCCCCAGGGCGCCTCGGCAGCCGTCAGCAGCTCCCCCATGCGCGGTGGCCCAAAGGCAGCACCGGGGCCGAGATCATAGAGCCAATGACGAGGAAGATCCTCCATCGTCTCAGGTGACAGCACGCGCCCCGCTACCCTGAGCGATATCGCCAGCCCCTGTCCGACGTCATGAACGGTCAAGACCAACGGGGCCGCTCGCGAATCGGCAAGCCATTCGCTGTCGCGCCCTGTGCGTCCTTCGCCGGCGTGGGCGCTGGACGGCCATGGCGCAGGCGGCCACAGCAGCAAGGCAAGCCCCGTCCCCCACAGCATCGCCAGGGCGGTGCACAGCCCTCTGACACGGCGCTCCAACCCCGGCACTCCACTTGCCAGCCACAGGCCGCCCAGTACCATCATCGCCATCGCTGCTGCCATGTCGGCGGACAGGGTGTCCGTCGCTGCCCGTGCGGGCCAGAGGCCATGGCGCTGCGTGACGGTCCCGAGCCACGCCATGCCATGATCCACTCGCTCGGCGAGCCACTGCCACAGCGCCCCGCTCATTCCCGCCCCTTCCGACAGCCGCAAACCCATCGCGTCCAGCAGGGAGTCGATGCCAGCCAGCCCCCAGCCCAGCATTCCCAACGGCACGACCAGGAGGGTCGCGAGCGGTGCAATGACGAGGTTCATCGGCATGGCAAGCCATGACAGCTGACCACGCCCGACCAGCAGAGCGACCCCCATCACCAGCGTCAACACCCATTGGCTGCGCAGCGTGGCACGACACCAGCCCAGCGCGCCGCGGGGACGCTCACACCCCTGCCAGGCCAGCAGCAGCGCTGCCACGGCAAGGAACGAATACCAGGTGCCGGGTCGCCACAAGGCCAGCGGATCAAGGCCGATCACCAGCGACAACGCCAGCATCCATATCTGCCAGACGCCCAGGCCGCTGCGCCCGCTGGCCATCCACAACCCAACACTTGTCATCAGCGCCGCTCGCAGCGCCGGCGGCGCCAGCCCCGCCAGTATCGCGAAACTCCAGGCCGCCAGACACGCCAGCCACCAGGGAGCGACGCTGAAACGCCAGTCGGCAGGACGAAGACGGCGCAGGACGCCAAAGCTCACCACCAGCACCAGGCTTGCCATCAGCCCGACATGCAGCCCTGACACCACGGCGAGGTGCGTCAACCCGGTGGCATTCAAGGACTCCCAGTCATCGCGAGTCAGCGCCGAGGCACGCCCCAGCGTCAGCGCCGCCAGCCAGCGGCAGGGCGAATGCGCCCATTGGATGTCATCGCTCCGCCCTCCACAGCCCTGCCAGAGCCGCTGCTCGGCCGCCAGGCGCAACGCTGCCACCCCGCGGGGTGGTGCCAGTCGCTGTGCTCGGGCGGGGTCTCGCACGTACCCCGTCGCCACGATCCCCTCGCGCCACCACCAGCTGACCCGATCAAAACTCTGCAGCGCGTCCGGGTTGCTGGCAGCATGCGGCGGCACCAGTCTGGCGATCAGCCGCCACCGCTCCCCTGCTTGCCAGGGAACGAGAAGAGGCGAAGCTGATGATTCAGAGGCGGTACGCCGCGGCCAGTAGCGCCGCAATTGCACCCGCTGGCCCTCGAGACGACGACAGGCCAGCTCACGCCCGGCGCTCGTCATGCCGGATGCGTTCACCCTGGGGGGCTTGAGCGCCTCACCTTGCTCTCCGCCTGCTTCGCCGTCAGCGCCCGAGGCTCGACAGGCTTCCACCCTGAAGACCAGACGCACCGACTCCCCCGGGGCCGGGAGCGAACGGCTGGCCTGCTCGATGCGCCCCTCCAGCCAGATATCCTCGCGCGCCAGTGCTTCGGCAAGCATGAGTGGCTGATGCACCAGCCCGAGCAGCAGCCCGCCCCACAGAGCAATCCCCAGCCGCAGGACTGCCGGGCGTCGCGCGAAGGCGAGCATCACCAGCAGGCTGAGCACCAGGGATGGCAGCAACAGGCTGTCTGCCATCCCGCTCAAGACATCCCCTGCGCTTTCGGGTGCGCCATCCGGCATGCGTCCCTGCCAATCGGCCGCCCACTCCCCCTGACGCGACAGCCACACCCCGGCCACCAGACCGGCGAGCCACTGGATCAGAGCCCCCGGTGTCAGCCAGGACCCGCGAAACCGCGTGGCGTCGCTCGCGCCCACGGGCAGCTTTTCAGACGAATCGTTCAAGGAGGCAGATATCGCTCTTCATCAGGCATGACGGGGGCTGGCCTGCGTTCAGCATCATTTCAAGCACACAGGATTGCACGATGCGGGCCGCTTAACTGAGCTCACAGCATGGCAGTCCCGGGGACATGTATGGATAATGGCCGGCGTTGAATGCCAAATGGCCAAGCCATGCCTCGTCGTCTACTCAAGCGGTTCATGCCGGAACCGGATGCCCTCAGGCGCAAGAAATCCCTGCGCTTCATGCATCACCTGATCGCCGACCCCGCGTTGTGGGCGTTGTCGCGTCGAACCGTTGCCAATGCGTGCATGGTGGGCTTCTTCTGTGCCTTGCTGCCGATCCCCTTCCAGATGGTGGTGGCCGCCTTCGGCGCCTGGGCGTTGCGCTGCAACCTTGCGCTCTCGGTAGGTCTGGTGTGGATCACCAACCCGTTGACCATGCCCGTGGTCTACTACGCGACCTATCGCGTGGGCGCCTGGATGCTCGATACGCCTGCCCGGGTGATGCCGGACCAGGTCTCCGCGGCCTGGTTCGCCAACCAGCTGGAAGATATCCTGCCGGCACTTGCGCTGGGCTCGCTGGTCAGCGCGGTGGTGGTCGCCCTGCTCGCCAACGTGCTGGTCCGGCTGCTGTGGCGTTATCAGGTCGTGCGTAGCTGGCGCAGTCGCCGCAAGGCGCGTCTGGCCGCCAGGCGTTGCACCAAGGCGCAGCGGTCCGACCAGAACACTGCCCCGGATACCGACAAGTCCTGAAGGCTGACGACGCCGCCTATGAAAAAGCCCCGCCATCTCTCGATGGCGGGGCTTTTGGCTTTCTGGCATGGCGTGAGGCAGACATCCGCCACTCAGCGGTGGAGCTCAGTCCTCGTGCAGCTTGCCGCCATCCAGGCGCAGCACACGGTGCTGGTGCGCGGCCAGCCCATTGTCGTGGGTCACGATGATGAAGGCGGCCTGCGCTTCCCGAGCGATGTCGTCCATCAGCTCCAGAATGCGCGCCGCCGTGGTCTGATCCAGGTTGCCGGTCGGTTCATCCATCAGCACCAGGCTCGGGTCCGTCACCAGCGCACGCGCGATGGCGACGCGCTGACGTTCTCCCCCGGACAGCTCGCCCGGCTTGTGATCGGCGCGCGGCGCCATGCCGACACGCTCCAGCAGCTTGCGCGCCTTGACGGCGGCCTCGGCACGCTTGTGGCCCCGGATGATCAACGGCATCGCCACATTCTCTTCGGCGCTGAATTCCGCCAGCAGATGATGGAACTGATAGACGAAGCCGATGTGCTGATTGCGGAAGCTGCCCAGCGCCGACTCACTGAGCTCGGACAGGCGCTGGCCGGCCACCTTCACGATGCCCTGACTGGGATGATCCAGCCCGCCGAGCAGATTGAGCAGCGTGGTCTTGCCGGAGCCGGAGCTGCCGACGACGGCGACCCGTTCGCCGGCGTGCACACGCAGCTCCAGTTCGTCCAGAACCTGCACCTTCTGCGGGCCTTCGTCGTAGCTGCGACTCAGGCGCTCACATATCAACATCGGCTTGCCGTGAGCCAGGTCAGTCGCACGGGTGTCAGAAGCCGGGGTCGGCATGGCGGAGTCTCCAGCAGCAGAGCGGGATGATGCATCGGTCGATGTCGGTAGATCATTCATAGCGCAGCACCTCGGCCGGCTGGATGCGGGAAGCGCGCCAGGCCGGATAGAGTGTCGACAGGAAGCTCAGCACCAGCGCGGAGCCGATGATGACGCCCATGTCGGACAGCTCGAGACGAGACGGCAGATAGCTGATGAAGTAGACGTTGGGATCCAGGAACTGGATACCGAAGGTCGACTGCACCCAGGCGATGATGTCGGAGACGCTCAATGCCAATGCCACCCCGGCGATGGCGCCGATGATGATCCCCATCACGCCGATGGTCAGCCCCTGGACGATGAAGATGCCCATGATGCTGCCGGGCTTGGCCCCGAGGGTGCGCAGGATGGCGATGTCGGCGTGCTTGTCGGTCACCATCATCACCAGCGTCGAGACGATGTTGAAGGCTGCCACGGCGACGATCACCATCAGTAGCAGGCCGATCATGTTCTTCTCCATCTGGATGGCGGCGAACAGGTTGCCGTGGGTACGCTTCCAGTCCATGCCGCGATACTGCGGCCCCAGCTGGCTGATGATGTCACGGGTGACGGCATCGGCACTGAACAGGTCATCGAGTTTCAGGCGTACGCCCTGCACCTCGCCTTCCTTGAAGCGTGCCAGCTTGGCCATGTCCGAGATGTCGGTGTAGGCGAGACTGGCATCCACGTCCGCGCCGACCTTGAAGATGCCGGTCACCGTGAAGCGCTTGAGGCGCGGGAAGATGCCCCCGGGCGTGATGGAGGCCTCGGGCACCAGCAGCGTGACGCGATCCCCGACGCCGACCCCGAGATTGCGTGCCAGCAGCTCCCCCATCACGATGCCCCAGCTGCCCGGCGTGAGGTCTGCCAGACTTCCTTGCACCATGTGCTCACTGATGATCGAGACCTGGTCCTCCGCGGACGGATCGATACCGGTGACCAGCGCGCCCTTGTTGCGACCATTGGTGGTGAACATGCCCTGCTGCTCGATGTAGGGAGCGGCACCGACGACATGCGGCTTCTCGCGCAACATGCCGGCGAGCGTCTCCCAGTCGGTGACGCTGTCGCGCGCCTCGACCCGCACATGCGGCACCATGCCCAGTACGCGGGTACGCAATTCGTGGTCGAAGCCGTTCATGACGGACAGCACCAGAATCAGCACGGCCACGCCCAACGACAGGCCGAGCATCGAGGTCAGGGAAATGAAGGAAATGAAATGGTTACGGCGCTTGGCGCGGGTATAGCGCAGGCCGATCAGAAAGGGTAGGCGATCCAGCAGCATCGAAGTCGATTCCTTGGGTCAGGGTCGCGGGCCATGATACGCATTCCGCAGGCTCGGCGCATGGGGCCACAATCGCGCCCAGTTTGCCAGCCCTCGCATGAGAACAGCATGAACCGCCAGTCTCGAGTGTCTGGCCATATGACGCACGCAGGGGCTAGCGTCGACGCATGGCTCTGCTATCATCGCGCGCCGAGTCCGCGGTATCGCGGCATTACCGTCACTTCTTCATCAGGGAGATGCCCATGGCCACCCGTCTGCTTGCCGAATGGCACCCGCAGGATGCCATCCAGCTCAGCTGGCCCAGCCCCCACAGCGACTGGAACGAGATGCTCGAGAGCATCGAAGCCACCTGCGAGGCCATGGTGATCGCCATCAGCCGGTATCAGCACGTGCTGATCAGCGTCAGTGACGAGGCCACCCGCGAGCGCCTCACGTCACGCTTCGCCGGTTTCGGCGTGCCGGCCGAGCGTCTGCATCTGCATGTGGCGCCGCTGGATGACACCTGGACGCGTGACCACGGCCCCATCACCGTCGAACGTGATGGCCAGCCGGTACTGCTCGACTACACCTTCACCGGCTGGGGCGGAAAGTTCGAAGCCGCTCGTGACAACGCCCTGACCCGAGCGCTGGCCGCTCAAGGGGTCTATGCAAGCCCGGTGGAAAGTCGCGATTTCATTCTGGAAGGCGGCGGCATCGAGACGGATGGCCTGGGGACACTGTTGACCACCGAGGCCTGCCTGCTCAACGACAATCGCAATGCCGGGCTGAGCCGCGAGCAGGTCGAGGCACAGCTCACGGCTGATTTCGGTGTCTCACGCATCCTGTGGCTGGCCAATGGCCATCTGGAAGGCGATGACACCGACAGTCATGTCGACACCCTGGCGCGCTTCTGCGACCCGCGTACCATCGCCTACGTGCGTTGCGATGATCGCGACGACCCGCACTACCCGGCGCTCAAGGCGATGGAAGCCGAACTGGAAGGTATGCTGGATGCCAATGGCGATCCGTACTTCCTGGTACCGCTGCCATGGCCGGATGCCTGCTTCGATCCCGAAGATGGCCATCGCCTGCCGGCGACCTATGCCAACTTCCTGATCATCAACGGCGCGGTGCTGGTACCGACCTACGCCGATCGTCACGACATGATCGCGCTCAAGGCCCTGGCGGGCGCCTTCCCGGGACGTGACATCATCCCGGTCGACTGCCGCGCCGTGATTCGTCAGCATGGCAGTCTGCACTGCATGACCATGCAACTGCCCAAGGGCACTCTGGCCACCTCGAACACCTCTCAAGGAGCACTGTGATGACCACTTCCCGCCGTACACTCAAGGTCGGTGTCGTCCAGCAGCAGGGCTGGCCCGACAAGGATACGAGCCTGGCGGCCAGCGAGGCGGCCATCCGCCGCCTGGCAGCCGGCGGTGCTGAGCTGGTGATGCTGCAGGAGCTGCATGCCAGCCACTATTTCTGCCAGACGGAAGACACCGCGATCTTCGATCTCGCCGAACCCCTCGAAGGCCCGACCACCCAGCGCCTGGCCAGTCTGGCCACTGAACTCGGTCTGGTCATCGTCGGCTCCATCTTCGAGCGCCGCGCGGCGGGCGTATATCACAATACCGCCGTGGTGCTCGACAAGGCCGATGGCCTGGTCGGCACCTTCCGCAAGATGCACATCCCGGATGATCCCGGCTTCTACGAGAAGTTCTACTTCACGCCGGGTGATGCGCCCAGCGCTCAGTCGCCGCGCCGCGGTTTCGAGCCCATCGATACCTCGGTGGGCCGCCTGGGCGTGCAGGTCTGCTGGGATCAGTGGTACCCGGAAGGCGCGCGGCTGATGGCACTGGCCGGTGCCGAGATGCTGCTCTATCCCACCGCCATCGGCTGGGACCCGCGCGATGATGCGGCCGAGCAGACGCGCCAGAAGGATGCCTGGACCCTGATCCAGCGCAGCCACGGCGTCGCCAATGGCGTGCCGGTGATCGTCGCCAATCGGGTCGGCCATGAAGCGGACCCGACGCCTGCCAGCGAAGGCATCCAGTTCTGGGGGGGCAGCTTCGTGTGCGGACCCCAGGGCGAGCTGCTGGCGCATGGCGGCACCGAGCCCGAGGAGTTGCTGGTCGAGGTGGATCTGGCGCGTGGCGAGGACGTGCGCCGCATCTGGCCCTATCTGCGTGACCGCCGCATCGATGCCTATGGCGATCTCACCGAACGCTATCGCGATCGCTAGACGCAAGGTCGCGATCAGCTCCTGAGGAAGCCGCGTGTTTCTTGACGACGCTTCCCGCCCGGGAGATGCCAGCCATGCCACGAGGCGCCCTGCGGGGCGCCTCGTGTCGTATCCGCACGCTTGTCTTTCCCGCCAGGCTGCGCTAAACAGGATAACGCGATAAAAAGAGTGTATCCCTCAAGCGCCAACCAGGACGCGGACCATGCCCGAATATCAGCTGATGGCCAGAATAGAGGCGGCCTTCGATGAACAGATCAGCGCAGCCGAACAGGTCATCACTGCCGTCGCGGAGGAGAATTCGCCGCTGTGGCGGCTGGATGGCGGCCATGCCGATCTCGATTGGCTACGGTTCGCGCTGCAGGATGTGTGGTATCAGGATGGGCAGGATGGGCGTGTCACCCGCCCCTATCTGGGCGTGGTGGCGGCAGGCCCGCAGGTGATCCAGGCGGTCTGCGCCCTCAATCTGGCCAAGGAGCATCTGGCGGGACTGTTTGCCGAACTGCGTGAGGCGTATCCCGATCAACTCGCGGAGCTCAAGGCCATCCTGCCCTTCCGCCACCCCGGCCTCAACCAGCACCTGAAGGGCGATGGCCTCGCTCGTCTGCATCTGAAGCAATGCTGGCGGCGCGTACCGGTCGCGGAAGCAGCGGTGGCGCGAGTGCGTTTCGCCTGGTACAGCTCTGGACGCTCCATTCAGCGCGTCAGTGTGCCGGAGTGCGAGGCGATGCTGATGAAACTGGATACCGAGGCCGATCACGTGCGCCTGCAGCTCAGACTGCTGGCGGGCCTGCCCTCTGACGAGGTACTGGCACGCATCCAGCCTCAGGCGCCGCTGATGCGCGCCAATCTCTTCTATCGTGAGCCGGTCTTGCGCGAGGATGGCGAGCTGCGCACTCGCCGCGCGATGAACGTCTCGCTACCGCTGTTCCTGCCCCACGATGACCTGCGCCTGCCGGCGCTCAACCAACCCTCACCGACCCCGCCCGCACAGCGCACACGCGCCAGACGCGGAGATGTGCGCATCGAGGACACGCCCTTTCTCAAGAGCCTGCGCGTGCATCGCTATCGCTGATCTCTAGAGCCGGAGAGCCAGTGAGACTGTGAAGTCGCCTGCTAGAGATCCAGCCCTGATTCCGGCAGGCGCTTGAGGTGCATGCGGCGCGCCAGGCGGATCAACGGCTTGAGCGTCAGCTGCAGCGAGCCGATCACGAACAGCCAGATCCCCAGCGTCATCCACTCATCCCAGAAGAAGCACACGCTGCCGATGGTGAACAACAGGCCCAGCACCAGCTCGTTGATGATGCTGGCCAGCTCGTAACGGCGGTGGATGACCAGCTCCTCATGCCCCAGCCTCAGGGTCAGGTCCGTGGTCGGATCATCCTGCAGCGCCCTGCGTGAATGATTGCTTGTCTGCCGAGTGTCGCTTGTCTGCGAGCTGTTTTCCTGCGTGCCGCTTTCCCCGCAATCATGCTGCTGCATGCGTCATTGCCCTCAAGGTTCGTCAATGGAAAGGTCACTGCGAGAGCCCCGGATACGACAAGGCCTCGACACCAGAGATGTCGAGGCCTTGTGAACCGCTTTCAAGCGCAGCGTAATCAGAACAGACGATTCAGCCCGTTCATGGCAGCGACCCGATAGGCTTCCGCCATGGTCGGGTAGTTGAAGGTGGTGTTGACGAAGTACTTGAGCGTATTCGCCTCACCTTGCTGCTGCATGATGGCCTGGCCGATGTGCACGATCTCGGATGCCTGATCACCGAAGCAGTGGATGCCGAGGATTTCCAGCGTGTCGCGATGGAACAGGATCTTGAGCATGCCAACGGTGTCGCCGGTGATCTGGGCGCGTGCGGTGTCCTTGAAGAAGGCCTGCCCCACTTCGTAGGGAATGCGCGCTTCGGTCAGTTCGCTCTCGCCACGCCCCACCGAGCTGATCTCGGGGATGGTGTAGATGCCGGTCGGCACCTCATTGACGAACTTGAACTCCTCGCCCAGCAGATTGGCCGAGGCGAAGCGACCCTGATCATAGGCAGCAGAGGCCAGGCTCGGCCAGCCGATGACATCGCCCACGGCATAGACGTGATCCAGCTCGGTGCGGTACTGATCATCGACCGTCAGCTGACCACGGCCATTGGCCTGCAGACCGATGTTCTCGAGGCCGAGGCTGTCGGTGTTGCCGGTGCGCCCATTGGCCCACAGGAAGGCGTCCGCACGCAGCTTCTTGCCGGACTTGAGGTGCACGACCACACCGGACTCATCGCCCTCGATGCGCTCGTATTCCTCATTGTGGCGCACCAGCACGCCGTTGTTGCGCAGGTGGTAGGACAGCGCGTCGGAAATCTCGTTGTCCAGGAATGACAACAGACGATCACGGGTATCGATCAGGTCCACCTTGACGCCCAGCCCCGAGAAGATGGAGGCGTACTCGGACCCGATGACACCGGCACCGTAGATGATCAACGTGCGCGGCGTGTGCGACAGACCCAGGATGGTATCGGAGCAATAGATACGCGGGTGGCGGAAATTGACGTCTGCCGGGCGGTAGGGGCGCGACCCGGTGGCGATCACGACCTTCTCCGCGTGCAGCTCCTCGGTCCCTTCATGGGCATCACGCACCAGCACGGTGTGCTCGTCCTTGAAGCGCGCGGTACCGAAGAACACGTCGATGCGATTGCGAGCATAGAAGCGCGTGCGCATCTCGACCTGCTGCTCGATGGTACGACGCGAACGTTCCAGCACCTTGGGGAAGGAGAACCAGCGCGGCTCACCGATGTCGCGGAACATGCGATTGGTGTTGAACTCGATGATCTGCTTGACCGCGTGACGCAGGGCCTTGGAGGGGATGGTGCCCTTGTGGGTGCAGTTGCCGCCCACGGAGGACTGGGCCTCGATCACGGCCACTCGCTTACCATGCTTGGCCGCATTGACCGCCGCGCTCTCCCCTGCCGGACCGGTACCGATCACGACCACATCGTAGTTGTAGACTGCCATGAGACTCGCTTTGCTCCTTGGTTGTTCGTAGGCCGGCCCTGACACGCCACACTCTGCTCAGGGAGAGAATGGCATGCCAGGGCCGGCGGCTGGCCTTGCGGCCGGCGGGCTCTGAGTCATCAGAGCAGAAATCAGCGACGCGGGGCTTCGTAGGCCAGATCACTGGCCGGCTTGCCGCCGCTCTCGGCCATCAGACGCTGGCGCTCCTGCTCCTTCTCGCACTCGTCATCCTTGCCGCCACAGATATCACAGCCATCCTTGAGCCCGAGGTTGTTGAGGCCGCCGCAGGAGCCGGCGATCGGCTTGCGCCCCATCAACACCCCGACAGCCATCGCGCCGATCAACAGCAGCATGGCGGCGAACACCAGTAACCAGATAGTCATGTCATTTCTCCCGGGGCATGGCCCCATGTTGGCCCACTGTGACCGACCCGACTCGACCGCCACATCGGTACCCGCCCTGACGGGAGGGTGCCGATGCATCGTGAGTGGCAGGCCCGGTCAGGGGCGTGTCACGACAGGTGGCAGCGGATCACGTCCTCCCCGTCTGCCTGACGGCAGACAGGCTCAGACGCTGGATTCCCCTGCGGGCTTCGTGTCGCCTGTCGCCGGCGCGTCCTTCAGATAGGGCGCGAATGCCGGACTCCAGGACTGCTTGAAGCCATCATCCGTTTTGACAATGAAATAGGCGGCAATGTTCTCGCGTCTTGCGATGGCCATTGCCTTCTCGGCGCCAAGCACGTTGAGTGCCGTGGCCCAGGCGTCCGCACTCGCACAATCTGGCGTGATGACCGTCACCGATGCCAGGGAGTGCTGAATGGGACGACCGGTACGCGGATCGATCGTGTGTGAGTAACGTACGCCGTCCTGCTCGAAATAGTTGCGGTAGTCACCGGAAGTCGCCACGGCAGCATTGCCGGGGTCGATGATCCGCTGCACGGAACGCTCGAAGGACTTCGGCGCTTCGATGGCGATACGCCACGGCTTGTGGCCGGGCTTCTCACCCTTGACGCGGATCTCGCCACCGACCTCGACCAGATAGTTCTCGATGCCATTGGCCTCGAGCACATCGGCGACTCGATCCACCCCATAGCCCTTGGCGATCCCCGACAGGTCGGCATACACCGGCTTGCGCTTGATCACCGTATTGCCATCGAGCTCCAGCGCCAGATGATCGACCTTCTCGAGCGCCTGCGCGATCTGTGCATCACTCGGTGCCTTGTCGAGACGCTCATCCGGGCCAAAGCCCCACAGATTGACGGCCGGGCCGACGGTGATGTCAAAGGCACCCTCGGAGCGCCTGCCGATATCCTGCGATTCGGCCAGCACCTGCGCCAGGCCATCCGACAGCATGATCGGCGTATCCAGCGGTGCCTGATTGAGCTTCGAGAGCTCCGAGGTGTCCTTGTAGGTCGACATCTGCCAGTCGACCTTGTCCAGCGCCTCGACGCTCGCCTGCTTGAGTGACGCCACCTCATCGACATCCAGATCCCCTGCCACCGTGACATGGAATCCGGTGCCGAAGATGGGACCGGCAAAGCGATGCAACTCAGGGTTGCTGGAATTTTCACAGCCTGCAACCAGCAGGGCCAGCCCCATGAGGGCCGGCCCTGCCAGTCGTCTTGCGACGCGTGACATCATCGATCAACCACCGAAGTCATCGAGCAGGATGTTCTCCGGCTCCACACCCATGTCGGTCAGCATCTTGACGACGGCGGCGTTCATCATGGGCGGCCCGCACATGTAGTACTCGCAGTCCTCAGGGGCCGGGTGGTCCTTGAGGTAGTTTTCGTACAGGACGTTGTGGATGAAGCCCGTCGGGCCTTCCCAGTTGTCCTCAGGCTGCGGATCAGACAGCGCCAGGTGCCACTCGAAGTTCTCGTTCTCTTCGGCCAGCTGGTCGTATTCCTCGTTGTAGAACGACTCGCGCATCGAGCGCGCACCGTACCAGAACGACATCTTGCGCTTGGAATTCAGACGCTTGAGCTGATCGAAGATATGGCTGCGCATCGGCGCCATGCCGGCACCGCCACCGATGAAGACCATCTCGGCGTCGGTATCCTTGGCGAAGAACTCACCGAACGGCCCCATCACGGTCACCTTGTCACCCGGCTTCAGCGAGAAGACATAGGTGGACATCAGCCCCGGCGGATGCTGGGAATTCGGCGGCGGAGTGGCGATACGGATGTTGAACTTCAGGATGCCGTACTCTTCCGGATAGTTCGCCATGGAGTAGGCGCGGATGACCGGCTCTTCGTTCTTGTGCTGAACGTTGAACAGACCGAACTTCTCCCAGTCACCACGATACTCTTCTTCGATATCGAAGTCGGAGAACTTGATGTCGTAGGCCGGCGCTTCCAGCTGCACGTAACCGCCGGCGCGGAAGTTGACTTCCTCGCCTTCCGGCAGCTGCAGGTTCAGCTCCTTGATGAAGGTCGCGACGTTCGGGTTGGCGGTCACGGTGGTTTCCCACTTCTTCACACCGAAGATCTCTTCCGGCACTTCGATCTTCATGTCCTGCTTGACCGGGACCTGGCATGACAGGCGCCAGCCTTCCTTCTTCTCACCCATGGTGAAGTGGGATTCCTCGGTGGGCAGGATGGAGCCGCCGCCCTCCTCGATCCGACACTTGCACTGGGCACAGGAACCACCGCCACCACAGGCGGAGGACAGGAAGATGCCATTGGCCGCCAGGGTCTGCAGCAGCTTGCCGCCGGCCTGGGTGGTCAGGGTGTTGGCGGGGTCGCCATTGATCTCGATCTGGACGTCACCGCTCGAGACCAGCTTGCTGCGTGCCGCGAGAATCACGAGCACCAGGCCGATCACGACCACAGTGAACATGACGACGCCGAGCACGATGATGGAGGTATCTACCATTTCGATTTCCTTATGCTCGGTTGCGTTACAGCTGGACGCCGGAGAAGGACATGAAGCCCAGCGACATCAGGCCAACGGTAATGAAGGTAATGCCGAGACCCTGCAGGCCAGCCGGCACGTCAGAGTACTTGAGCTTCTCGCGGATACCGGCCAGTGCGGCGATCGCCAGTGCCCAGCCGAAGCCGGCACCCACGCCATAGATCACGGACTCGCCGAAGCTGTAGTCACGCTGCACCATGAACAGGGCCGCACCGAGAATCGCGCAGTTGACCGTGATCAGCGGCAGGAACACGCCCAGCGCGTTGTAGAGCGCCGGCACGAACTTGTCGAGGAACATCTCGAGGATCTGGACGATCGCCGCGATGACGCCGATGTAGGACAGGTAACCCAGGAAGGACAGGTCGATGCTTTCCGCACCTTCCAGACCGGTCCAGGTCAGCGCGCCTTCACGCAGCAGATAGTTCAGGATCAGGTTGTTGACCGGGACGGTCACCGCCAGCACGACGATGACGGCCACGCCCAGACCGATCGCGGACTGGATCTTCTTGGACACCGCCAGGAAGGTGCACATGCCCAGGAAGAAGGCCAGCGCCATGTTCTCGACGAACACGGCCTTGATGAACAGGCTCAGGTAGTGTTCGAACATGTTACACGGCCTCCTTGATCTTGGTGTTGGCGGTAATCTTGTACTCCGCCTTCTCGACCTGCTCCGGATAGACGCTGCGCAGCACCCAGATGAACAGACCGATGACGAAGAACGCGGACGGCGGCAGTAGCATCAGACCATTCGGGATGTACCAGCCACCGTCGTTGACGGTCTGCAGGATGGTCACGCCGAACAGGGAGCCGGAACCGAACAGCTCACGCACGAAGCCGACCACCAGCAGGATCACGGTGTAGCCGAGACCGTTGCCGATACCGTCGATGAAGCTCATCGCCGGGCCATTCTGCATGGCGTAGGCTTCCGCGCGGCCCATCACGATGCAGTTGGTGATGATCAGACCGACGAAGACCGACAGCTGCTTGGAGGTCTCGAAGGCGAAGGCCTTGAGCGACTGATCGACCACGATGACCAGCGAGGCGATGATCGTCATCTGCACGATGATGCGGATGGACGACGGGATGTGATTGCGGATCAACGAGATGAACAGACTGGAGAACGCCGTCACCAGTGACACCGCGATCCCCATGATCAGGGCGGTGTTCATCGAGTTGGTCACCGCCAGCGCGGAGCAGATACCGAGGATCTGCAGCGCGATGGGGTTGTTCTTGAAGATCGGCGTCGTCAGGACACCTTTAGGAGTTTCGGCTGCCATCATTACGCTCCTTTGACGTCGCGGAACTGGGTCAGGTACTTGGCGAAGCCATTCTCACCCATCCAGAACTGCAGCAGGTTGGTCACGCCGTTGCTGGTGAGGGTAGCACCTGACAGGGCATCAACCTGGTACTTGGCATCCGGAGATGACGGATTGACACCGCCCTTCTTCAGGTGCACTTCCGGGTCCATGCTGTCTTCGGGATAGATCTTCTTGCCATCCCACTGGGCCTTCCACTTCGGGTTGTCGACTTCGCCGCCCAGCCCCGGAGTTTCCCCCTGCTGATAGAAGGACAGACCCACCACGGTGTTGCCGTCACCCTTGAGTGCCAGGTAGCCGTACATCATCGACCACAGGCCGTTGCCACGCACCGGGACGATGATCTCGTCCGGCTGCTCGACATCACCGACCAGATAGACCACCGAGTACTGCTCACGACGCTTGATGCCCGGCAGATCCTCATCACCGGACAGGGTACGTGAGGTGGCCGGGTCCTTGGACATCTTGGCCTGGTCGTACTTTTCCGGATCGATGTCGTCGACGTACTCACCGCTGTTCAGGTCGACGACCTTGGCGGTGACCTTGTCACGGAACTGCTGGCCGACATCCTCGCCCGGCTGCAGCAGCTCGGCGACCGCGAGGATGTTGCTCTTGCGGTCCAGCTCGGCATTGGTCATCTGCATCGGACGCAGCACGACCGCTGCGGTGGATACCACCACCGAGCAGACGATGCACAGCCCGAGCGCGACGCCGAGGGTCTTCTTGATGGAATTGTTGCTGGCCATGTCAGGCGGTCTCCTCGTTCGCGATGCCGGCAGCCTCGCGCTTGACGCGGCGCTTGATGTTGGCCTGCACGACGAAGTGGTCGATCAGCGGGGCGAACAGGTTGGCGAACAGGATCGCCAGCATGATGCCCTCCGGGAAGGCCGGGTTGGCGACACGGATCAACACGGTCATCACGCCGATCAGTGCACCGAAGATCAGCTTGCCCTTGTCGGTCATGGAAGCCGAGACCGGATCGGTGGCCATGAAGACCATGCCGAAGGCGAAGCCGCCGATGACCAGATGCCAGTACCACGGCATCGCGAACATGGCATTGGTGTCACTGCCGATGGCGTTGAACAGCGCCGAGGTCGCGACCATGCCCAGCAACACGCCCAGCATGATTCGCCAGGAGGCGATGCGCGTCCACAGCAGTACCGCCGCGCCGAGGAAGATGGCCAGCGTCGACACCTCACCCAACGAGCCCGGAATGAAGCCCAGGAAGGCATCGGTCCAGCTCATCTGCTGCATCAGGGCGCTCATGCCGTCCTGTGCCGCGGTGGACAGTGCGGTCGCACCGGTATAGCCGTCAGCCGGCACCCACACCGCGTCACCGGAAATGCTGGCCGGATAGGCGAAGTACAGGAAGGCACGACCGGACAGCGCCGGGTTGAGGAAGTTCTTGCCGGTACCGCCGAAGACTTCCTTGCCGATCACCACACCGAAGGTGATGCCGAGCGCGACCTGCCACAGCGGGATGGTGGCCGGCAGCGTCAGCGCGAACAGCACGGAGGTGACGAAGAAGCCTTCGTTGACCTCGTGACCGCGACGCATCGCGAACAGCACTTCCCAGAAGCCGCCGACCGCGAAGGTCACCAGATAGATGGGCAGGAAGTAGGTGGCCCCCAGGATGAAGTTGGCCCACACGCTGCCCGCATCATGGCTGCCCGCCAGCATCATGACGATGGCTTCACGCCAGCCGCCCAATGCACTGTAACCGCCAGCGATGGCCTCGTTGGCCTGCAGGCCGGCGTTGTACATGCCGAAGAACATGGCCGGGAAGGTACACATCCAGACCGTGATCATGATGCGCTTCAGGTCGATACCATCACGCACGTGCGCGGTGGTACGCGTGACACTCGCCGGCGCATAGAAAATCGTGTCCACGGCTTCGTAGAGCGCGTAGAACTTCTCGTACTTGCCACCCTTGTGGAAGTGCGGCTCCAGGTTATCCAGAGTCTGTCGAATACCCATCATCAGACCTCTTTCTCGATCGTGGTGAGGTTGTCACGCAGGATGGGACCGTACTCGTACTTGCCCGGGCACACATAGGTGCACAGTGCGAGGTCCTCTTCATCAAGCTCCAGGCAGCCAAGCTGCATGCCGGTCTCGATATCACCCACGATCAGCGAGCGCAGCAGCTGCGTCGGCAGAATGTCCAGCGGCATGACCTTCTCGTACGCCCCCACCGGCACCATGGCACGCTCGGAGCCATTGGTGGAGGTGTTGGGACGATAGTCACGCAGACCGGTCAGCTTCGACAGGTAGATACCCAGCACCGAGTGACGATTGGCACCGGTGGACAGCCAGCCCATGAAGGCACGCTTGTTGCCTTCTTCCAGCAGACTCACCTGAGTGTGATAGCGGCTGACGAAACGCAGCGCCCCTTCACAGGTCAGACCGGAGAACACGGAACCGGAGATCACACGGGTATCTTCCGGCTGCTCGACTTCCCCCTTGAGCAGTTCTTCAGTGCTCGCGCCCAGACGGGTACGCAGCAGGCGGGGCTTGGTGGCACGCGGGCCACCGACGGCGATGACACGCGTGGTGTCCAGACGCCCTTCCGCCAGCAGGGTACCGATGGCGACGACATCCTGATAACCGACATGCCAGACATGACGTTTCAGGCTGACCGGTGCGAGATGATGGATGTGCGTACCCGGCAGACCTGCCGGGTGCGGGCCCTTGAAGGACTCGCTGACCACGCCGGCCACATCGCCGCCCGGGATGTCCGCGCCCGGTGCCTGGCACAGGAACACCTTGCCTTCGGTCAGACGCGTCAATGCGACGAGACCCTGACGGAACGCAACTTCCTGCCCCTTGAGCACCACGGCCGGATCTGCGGCCAGCGGGTGGGTATCGATGGCGGTGACGAAGATGGCTGCCGGGGTGGCATCCAGTGCCGGTACACGCGAGAACGGGCGGGTACGGAATGCCGTCCACAGACCGGAGTCGACCAGCTGGTCGACCACGACCTGACGCTCGAGACCGGCCAGCGCCGCCTCGCCATGCGCGGTGAATTCCACCGCTTCGCCCTGCGCATCGGTCTCGATGACCACGGACAGAAGCTTGCGCTTCTCGCCACGGTTGATCTCGACCACGGTCCCGGCAGCAGGCGCGGTGTAACGGACGCCCGGGGTCTTCTTGTCGGTGAACAGGAGTTGCCCCAGTTTCACCTTGTCCCCTTCACGGACTTCCATCGTCGGCTTCATGCCGACGTAGTCAACACCCAGGATCGCTACGCGACGAACGGGCTGCGCATCCTCGATACGCTGCTCCGGCGCCCCGGCGATGGGGAGATCCAGGCCACGTTTGACTTCGATCATAGACTCGCCCAATTGTCGGATCTGATGTTGTTCAGGAAAGATCACGCATCAATGACACGCCTCGAGGCCGACATACGGCCAGGCAACCTCGCGAGATTCGCGTTTCAGTTGATGTGAATGCTTTTCTTATCAGACGGTTGGAGGTGTAGCCCAGAGATTGGACCGGCCCAAAAAAATCCGCCTCATTATAAAGATGCGAGCCCCGAAAGACCATACGACACTAAAGTGGTGAGGGCATTCAACACGCCAACGCCCCTGCCATCGAGGACGGCAGGGGCGTTGTATTGACAGGCATTTTTTCCTCACCGTGCGTGAATCACGCCATGGCGCGACCCATTGCCTCAGCGAGTGGGGAAATAGCTGAAACGCACGTTGGACATGTGCTGCAGGATACGCACGACCTGGCAGCTGTAACCGAACTCGTTGTCATACCACACATACACGACGGCCTGCTTGTCGGTGACGATGGTCGCCTGGCCATCGACGATGCCGGAATGACGGTTGCCGACGAAGTCGGAAGAGACCACTTCACAGGAATCGACGTAGTCGATCTGCTTCTGCAGTGAAGAGTGCAGAGAGGCCGTGCGCAGGAAGTCATTCATGCGCTCGGCGTCGCTTGCGGTGTCCAGCGTCAGATTGAGAATCGCCATCGAGACGTTGGGCGTCGGCACACGGATCGCGTTGCCGGTCAGCTTGCCGGAAAGCTCCGGCAGCGCCTTGGCGACGGCCTTGGCGGCACCGGTCTCGGTCAGCACCATGTTGAGTGCCGCCGCGCGACCGCGACGGTCCCCGCTGTGGAAGTTGTCGATCAGGTTCTGGTCGTTGGTATAGGAGTGGACCGTCTCCACATGCCCCTGACTGACGCCGTATTCGTCGTGCAGCACCTTCAGTACCGGCACGATGGCGTTGGTGGTGCAGGACGCCGCGGAGATGATGCGATCATCGTCACGGATGTCGGTGTGGTTGACGCCATAGACGATGTTCTTCAGATCGCCCTTGCCCGGAGCGGTGAGCAGCACCTTGGCCACGCCCTTGCACTCGAGGTGCTGCCCCAGGCCGGCCTCGTCGCGCCACTTGCCGGTATTGTCGACCACGATGGCATTGTCGATGCCGTGCGCGGTGTAATCGATCTCGGACGGCGAGTTCGCGTAGATGATCTTGATGTAGTTGCCATTGACGATCAGCGCCGAATTCTCCTGATCGACCGTGATGCTACCCTCGAAGGGACCATGCACGGAATCACGACGCAGGAGGCTGGCCCGCTTTTCCAGATCCTCCTTGCTGCCACGCACCACGATGGCGCGCAGACGCAGCAGATTACCGCCACCGGCCTTCTCGATCATGATGCGCGCCAGCAGGCGGCCGATACGCCCGAAGCCATACAGGACGACATCCTTCGGGTCGCCGCCCATGCCGCCTTCGACGTAGCCACCGACGATCTCGGCAAGCTCGCGTTTGAGGAAGGCAGTGATGTCCGTCTCGTCGGAGCGCTTGAAGGCCACCGCCAGCTTGCCGATATCGACATGGGCCGGCCCGAGATTCAGCTCGATCATGGCACGCACCAGCGGGAAGGTGTCCTCGACGGACAGCTCCACCCCTTCCGCCTTGCGCACCCAACGGTGGTTCTTGAGGATACGCACCATGGAGCGGTTGATCAGCGAACGCCCATAGATGGAGGGCACGACATTGAAGCGACGATAGAGGTCACCCAGCAGCGGGATCATCTGTTCGGCGAGGGCTTCATTGTCTTGCCACTGCTTGAAACAGGCTTCGAGATTCTCTTTGCTCACGGAGGAATTCCTCTGACTGGCGAACGATAGGCGAACGCGGCAAGCGAGCTTGCAGCGTCGGACAAGGCCAGCTGAGTATGCGTAACGGGGGGCGGGGTCACAATGAAAGGATGGTCGCACGGAGGGTAGTAGTGCTACAGAATCAACGATTTGACTACAAGAGCCCTTCCTGAAGCACCGTCCGCATCCCGTGGAGGATCGCCGGATAAGCTCTTGCGAGATTCCGGGCCTCGCCACCGATGAAAAGGCCACGCCTCGCCCCCATGACAGGGAATGACTTGCTATCATCAGGCGCAGGGCATTGACGACACCGCCTCGGCAGCCCCGTCACGGCAAGGGGTTGGGTCTGCGACCATCAGAGCGGGCCGTCAGAACGCCCCCTCCATGCTGGCTGCCACGAGGAGCGCCCTGCGCCGACCATTGCGCCTTCATCACCATCGCTCGCGCCGTCGCGGGCTTTCACCGTTTGGCGTGACTGGCGAGGAGCACCCCTCCCGCCGGTAAATCTTCCCGTGCGCCCAAGCCCAGGACACAAGACACCAGAGCCCATGTTCGAGACTCCGCTGACGCCCCCGTTGCCACGCTCTCCCCGTGAGACCACCTACTGGACGCTGCAGGATGGCAGCGCTGCCGCCTTGGCGCTGGCGCGCCTGGCGGACGCCGATGAAGCGCCACTGATGGTGATCACGCCGGACACCGCCAGCGCCCAGCGTCTGGAGGCGGACCTGCACTTCTATACCCGCCACCCGGAGCGCCTGCTGCCATTCCCTGACTGGGAGACACTGCCCTACGACAGTTTCTCGCCCCACCAGGACATCGTCTCGGAGCGCCTGCGCACGCTGCGCACCCTGCAGGCCAGCCGCCGCGCCATCGTGCCGGTGCCGGTCAACACCCTGATGCAGCGCCTGGCGCCGGCGGATTACATCGCCGGCCAGGTCTTCAGTCTCGCCAGGGGAGACACCCTCGACCGCGAGAATTTCCGCTCACGCCTCTCACGTGCCGGATACCGTGCGGTGGAGACCGTCTACGAGCCCGGTGAGTATGCGTTGCGCGGCGCGCTGATCGACCTGTTCCCGATGGGCAGTGAGCAGCCGCTGCGCATCGATCTGTTCGATGACGAGATCGACACCCTGCGCGCCTTCGACCCCGACACCCAGCGCAGCGGCGACAAGGTCGAGGCGATCGAGATCCTGCCCGCCCACGAATATCCTCTGACGCGCAGCGCCATCGCCTGTTTCCGCGAGGGCTTCGAGACACTGTTCGATGTCGACCCCCGCCAGTGCATCCTCTACAACGATGCCATCAAGGGCATTCCCTCACCGGGGCTCGAGCAGTATCTGCCGCTGTTCTTCGAGGAGACCGCGACGCTGTTCGATCACATGGGCGACAACCTGCGGATCGCCATGCTGCCGGGAGCTCGCGAAGCGGCCGAACATCATTGGGACGCCATCACCACGCGCTACGCCAATCTCGGCGTGGACCCCACGCGCCCGCTGCTGCCGCCGCATCGCGCCTTCGTGCCGGTCAACGAACTGTTCGCGTTGATCAAGCAGCATGAGCGCATCGAACTGCTGCGCGAACCCAATGCGCACACCATCGAATTCGGCCAGCAGGCGCTGCCCAGCCTCGCCATCGATGCACGCAGCGCCGACCCCACCCAGGCGCTGGCGAGCTTCCTCAAGCAGCGACTCAACGGCCAGAGCGCACAGCGCATCCTGTTCGTCGCCGAGACCCAGGGTCGCCGGGAAGTCGTCGAGGAGCAGCTCGCTCCGCTGCTGCGCAGCTTCGGGCTACGCAGCCTGGAGGACTTCGCGAGCTTCCAGCACTTCGTCGACAGTCCCGCCGCAGTCGGCCTGACCGTCGGCGGCCTGACGCGTGGTGCCTGGGTAGCGGGTGAGCAGGCCTCCCAGGCGCCCTCCCCCGAGCGTAAAGACGCCGCCAAGGGGCTGGTCATCGTCACCGAGACCGAGCTCTATGGCGAGGTAGTCCGCCAGAGCCGTCGTCAGGCGCGTGCCACCGATGACAACGAACTGGCCGTGCGTCATCTCTCGGAGCTGCGCGAAGGCGCACCGGTGGTACACCACACCCACGGGGTCGGTCGCTACCTGGGACTCGAGACCATCGACGCCGGCGGTCAGGAAGCCGAGTTCCTCGCTCTTGAATACGCCGACGGCGCCAAGCTCTATGTGCCGGTGGACAGCCTGCATCTGATCTCACGCTATTCCGGCGCCAGCGATGAACTGGCACCGCTGCACAAGCTGGGGTCCGAGCAGTGGGAGAAGGCCAAGCGCAAGGCGGCCGAGAAGATTCGCGACACTGCCGCCGAACTGCTGGATGTCTATGCACGGCGCGAAGCGCGTGTCGGCCATGCCTGCGACTTCCCCGCCGAGGACTACGCCCGTTTCGCGGCCAGCTTCCCCTTCGAGGAGACACCGGACCAGGCGCAGACCATCGGCGCGGTGATCCAGGACATGTGCTCTCCTCAGCCGATGGATCGCGTAGTGTGCGGCGATGTCGGCTTCGGCAAGACCGAGGTGGCGATGCGCGCCGCCTTCCTGGCCGTCAACTCCGGCCGTCAGGTGGTGGTGCTGGTGCCCACCACCCTGCTGGCCCAGCAGCACTACGACAACTTCCGCGATCGCTTCGCCGACACCGCGGTGGAGATCGCCCTGCTGTCGCGCTTCACCAGCGGCAAGGGCCAGGAAGCGTCACTGGAGCGCATCCGCAAGGGCCAGGCGGATATCGTGATCGGCACCCACAAGCTGCTCTCCAAGTCGCTGGAATTGCCCAACATGGGACTGCTGGTCATCGATGAGGAGCACCGCTTCGGGGTCTCCCAGAAGGAGCGACTCAAGAGCCTGCGTGCCGAAGTGGACATCCTGACCCTGACCGCCACGCCGATTCCGCGCACGCTAAACATGGCGATGAGCGGCATTCGCGACCTGTCCATCATCGCCACGCCACCGGCGCGCCGCCTGTCGGTGAAGACCTTCGTCCAGCAGCGCAACGACGGCGTGATCAAGGAAGCCATCCTGCGTGAGCTGCTGCGCGGCGGACAGGTCTACGTGCTGCACAACGAGGTCAAGACCATCGAGGAAAGCGCGGCACGCATCGCGGAACTGGTGCCGGAAGCCATCGTCGGTGTCGCCCACGGGCAGCTGCCGGAGCGTAGCCTGGAGCGGCGCATGTCGGACTTCTACCACAAGCGCTTCAACGTGCTGGTCTGCTCGACCATCATCGAGACCGGCATCGACGTCCCGAGCGCCAACACCATCATCATCGAACGCGCCGACAAGTTCGGCCTCGCGCAGCTGCACCAGCTGCGTGGGCGCGTCGGGCGCTCGCATCACCAGGCCTACGCCTACCTGCTGACCCCGCACCCCAAGGCCATGACCCGCGATGCGGTCAAGCGTCTGGAGGCAATCAGCGAATCGCATGACCTGGGGGCAGGCTTCACCCTGGCCTCCCATGACATGGAGATCCGTGGCGCGGGCGAGCTGTTGGGTGATGAGCAGTCCGGCCAGATGGAAACCATCGGCTACTCGCTGTACATGGAGATGCTGGATCGCGCCGTGAAGGCCATCAAGGCCGGCAAGACGCCCAACATCGAATCGCCGCTGGATGAGGGCGTGGAAGTCGGACTCAATCTGCCGGCGCTGATTCCGGGTGACTACCTCCACGATGTCCAGCAGCGCCTGATGATGTACAAGCGCATCAGCAACGCCGAGAACACCAGCGATCTCCGGGAACTGCAGGTCGAGATGATCGACCGCTTCGGCCTGTTGCCGGAGCCGGTCAAGACGCTGTTCCGCCAGACCCGGCTGCGCCAGCGCGCCCAGGCACTGGGCATCGTCAAGCTGGAAGCCGGTGCCGCACGCGGCCGCATCATCTTCGGCGCCCAGACGCCTGTCGATCCCTTGACGCTGGTGACACTCATCCAGCGCCAGCCCGATGTCTACAGGCTGGAAGGTGCCGACACGCTGCGCTTCACCACCGAGATGGAAGACGCCGAGGCGCGCTTCAGCTTCTGCGAATCCCTGCTTGAGCTGCTCAACGCCAAGACCCAGGCGGCCTGACGCCCCCACTCACCTCTGTGCACGTGAAAATGCGCAGAACATGAAAACGGCCTGCATCGCTGATGCAGGCCGTTTTTCTGGCAGTCAGACCGCCTCACCTCCCAGGGACAAGCGCCTCACGCATGGCGTGCCAGCAGCGCCGCCAGCAAGCGCTGCACCTGCGGCATGCCTGCCTCGATCACCGACTCCGTTCCGGCCCTCGTCGGCTCCTCCTCCCCGACCCCGGCCGCGTGACTGATCACCAGGCACAGGCTGGCGTACTCCATCTCGAGTTCACGGGCCAGCACGGCCTCGGGCATCCCCGTCATGCCCACCAACGTATTGCCATCGCGCGCCATCAGACGAATCTCGGCCGCGGTTTCCAGTCTCGGCCCCTGCACCACGCCCAGCACTCCGCCTGCCTGGATCGCCAGTCCCGCGTCAGAGGCCGCCGAATGCAGCTCCTCGCGCCAGACACGGTGATACGGCCAGGCGAATGCCACATGCTGGAACGGCTTGAAACGGCCATCGAAGAACGAGCCCTCGCGCCCCGTCGTGTAATCGATCAACTGATCCGGGACCACCAGCGTGCCCGGCGCAAGCGTCGGGTCGATACCTGACACGCAGTTGACGCCAACGACGTGAGTCGCCCCGGCCTGCTTGAGCGCCCACAGGTTGGCGCGATAGTTGATTCGGTGCGGCGGCATCTTGTGGGGTTGACCATGCCGCGCCAGAAACAGGATCGACCTGCCGCCGAGCCGCCCCTGCACCACCCCGCAGGACGCCGCCCCCAAGGGAGTTTCCTGACCACCCCGCTTGAGCACCTCCAGACCCGGCCAATGGCCGAACCCGGTCCCCCCGATGACTGCCAGCATCCCCTGTCTCCTCGCCACCCATGTGCAGGAATCTCTCAAGGGCCGAACGCTTCGGCCCTCAGCGAACGCTACTCCGAGCCAACCGACAACGACAAGCACAATCGTCACGCTCTGCGCCAAGAGACGAGCAAAGGCCCCGAAAACGACACCACCCGCCGCGGTGGCCCGGGCGGGTGGTGATCACATGCCGGCGTGGCTGCGATGGTGAGACAGGACGGCAGCGCGACGAAACCGCCTCGTCTTCAGGAACGTTACAGCCCCTTGGGCGCGTAGATGCCCGGCGCGTTGCGCCAGTAGCCCTTGTAGTCCATGCCGAAACCGAACAGGAAGCGGTCCTCGACATCCAGACCACAGAAGTCGGCCTTGAAGCCCGGATAGGCCTTGCGATCGTGCTTCTTGTCCACCAGCACACAGCTGGACACGCTGCGCGCACCCGCTTCACGGCAGTACTCGATGATGGCCGCCAGAGTGCCACCCTCATCGAGGATGTCATCGACGATGACCACGTCACGACCGGCCATCGGCAGTTCCGGATTGACGCGCCAGAACAGCTCGCCACCGCGCATGGCACCGCGGTAACGCGTCGCGTGCAGATAATCGACTTCCAGCGGGAACTTGAGTCGGGTCAACAGCTGACCTGCGGTAATCAGGCCGCCATTCATCACGCAGTAGAAGATCGGCATGCGATCACCAAGGCTGCGGGTCAACTCCCCGGCCATGCGATCAAGTGCGACCTCCAGCTCTGCCTGGGGAATCAGGCAGTCGGCGTTGTCCATCACGTCTCGCATTTCGGCATGCAGGGCGCTCAGGGAGTCAGGCGTCGGAGTCAGCATCGGGAGTTTCCTGGGTATCACTGGCCTCATCTCCACGTCGGGCGGACGTGGCAGAGGATGTAGCAGCGGAGGATGAAGCAGAACGGCGGGACCCGCTCTGCGCAGCGTGTGACGGCGAGGCTTCAGCGGCCTTGCCGTCCTGTTCGTCTTGCGGTCGGCGCGGGGACGACTCGCGATCAGCATTCGTGTCGCCTTGAGGAGCAGCGCCCTCGAGGGACAGTACGTCAGCGAAGTGCAGGCGCTGCCCCGGCAGGGCCACGCGTGCATCGTGCTCACGGATGATGTCATGGATGCGCAGCAGCACATCCTGCTTGATGGCGTGATACTTCACCCAGTCGGTCGTGCGCGTGAAGACGTACACGAAGAAGTCCAGAGAGTGTTCACCGTAGCTGTTGAAGTTCACGATCTGGGTCCGCGTCTGGTCGATCTCGTCATGCCCTTCCACCATCTCGCGGACCGCGGTGATGATGTCACCGACCCGGGTGGCATCTTCGTAACGCAAGCCGATGGTCTCGAAGATGCGCCGGTTGTACATCCGTGACGGATTCTCCACCGCGATGCTGGTGAAGATGGCGTTGGGGATGTAGAGCGGACGCATGTCGAAGGTGCGGATGCGCGTCAGCCGCCAGCCGATGTCCTCGACGGTGCCCTCGATCTCGCGGTCCGGCGAGCGAATCCAGTCACCGACCTTGAACGGGCGGTCGAGATGGATCATCAGGGCACCGAAGAAGTTGGCCAGCAGATCACGCGCGGCGAAGCCCACCGCGATACCGCCGACGCCACCGAAGGCCATCACGCCGGACAGTGACACACCGAGATTCTGTAGGATGGCCAGACCCACCAGCACGATCACGACGGCACGCAGCAGCTTGCTGATCGCCGAGGCCGTGGTGGCATCCATCGCGTTGACGTTGGTGCCGGGCGGTGGCGTGGTACGCAGCGACTCGAAGCGCTTGATCATGCGAATCAACGCCCAGGCCAGCGCCAGCAGGGTGATGATCTGGCGCACCGTGCCCAGATAGGCCTCCAGGCTGCCGGGCGCGAACTGATGGGCAAGAATGTCCAGCGCGACCAGCGACCCCATGCTGTAGAGCCACAGAGACAGCGGATGGCGCAGCCCGTGCAGCAGCGCGTCATCCCACAGGTTGCGACTCTTCTCGGCATGCACGGCCAGGCGACTGAGCAGAATGCGCTCGCTCAGATGCAGCACGACCACGGCCACCAGCACCAGGGCGAGGTTGATCCCCCAGAGTGGCAGACCGAAGGTCTGCTCCACCCAGTTGCGCAGCGGCTCGACCCAGTGATTGATCATCTCTTCGGCAGGCGCCGCCAGCTTGTCGGCAGCCGCCTCGGTGGCGGATTTCTCAGCCATGTGGAGTCCTTGGGTGACGTCTGGAGGAAAAGCCCCTCAAGGCTGGCTCATTCAGCCAAGCCCGATGGCATGGCCACCTGCTCGAGCGGCTGACTGGCCGCCAGCGCCTCGAGACGTGCATGGGTACGCCGCCAGCGAGACAGCCCCGCAAGGCCCTCGAGCGTCGGGCGGGCGCGCCCGTAGCGCAGACGCGCCTGACGCTTGCCGGCATTGCGCTGCTCATCCCCATCGAGGCTGTCGAGCACGGCACGTGCGGCGGCGGGATCATTGCACACCAGCGCCATGTCGCAGCCGGCATCCAGTGCCAGACGAGCGCGCACTTCCGGCTCGCCCTCGGCCACGGCAGCCGCCATGCCCAGGTCATCGGAGAAGATGGCACCCTTGAAACCGAACTCCTCACGCAGCAGTCCCAGCCAGCTTGGCGAGAAGCCGGCGGGGCGCGCATCGAAATCGGGGTAGATGACATGAGCCGGCATCACGCCACCCAGGCGATCCGCCAGCGCCGCGAAGGGCTTGAGATCATGCTCGCGCAGCTCGCGGAAGGAGCGGGGGTCGATCACGCGCTCGCGGTGGGTATCCGCCGCGATGCCACCATGACCGGGATAATGCTTGCCGACCGCAGCCATGCCAGCTTCGCGCAGGCCCTCGATGAAGGCGGTCCCGACGGCAATCACGTCCTCGGGAGTCGTCCCGAAGCTGCGGTCGCCGATGATGGTGGAACCCGCGACATCGATATCCAATACCGGCGCGAAGGTGATGTCGCAGCCAATGGCAGCCATCTCCATGCCCAGCAACCAGCCGGCGTCACGGGCAAACCCGAGCCCTGACGACTGGGCATCATCACCGCAGCCGTCACAGTCACGTCCCAGGCAGCAATGTGCCAGGGCGCGCATCGGCGGCAGGCGGGTCACGCCTTCGCGCAGCCGTTGCACCCGTCCGCCTTCCTGATCGATGGCGATCAACAGATGTGGATTGACGCGGCGGATCTCACCGCACAGCGCCAGCACCTGCTCGGGAGAAACACAGTTGCGCGCAAACAGGATGACGCCGCCGACGGCGGGGCGTGCCAGTAGTTCACGTTCGTCAGACGTGAGGGTATGCCCCTCGACGTCGAGCATTACGGAGCCCAATGGCTGTGTCATGACATCCTTCCTGTCCATGGCCTGCTGGCCGTGTCATGCGCTGCAAGGCATGGCACGCACGGCAGGGTTTCATGTCGTTACGGGGCTCGGCAGCCTGGAAGACAAGCCTCAGGACAGGCGGCCGGCGCGAGGAAAGGCGCAATTCTAGCCGACTGAGCGCGACTCGAACAGTCGCGAGCACCAGCCGCCAGGCAACGCAGCGTCAGGCGTGCAACAGCACTGGCGTTCCGGCGGGCGCATGCCGGTAAAGGCACAGCAGATCCTCATCGCGCAGACGAATGCACCCATGGGAGGCCGGGGTGCCCATCGGCTCGCTGGTCGGCGTGCCATGGAAGTAGATGTAGCGCCGCAGGCTGTCGACGCGCTGTCCCGCCGCGTTGCGGCCACGGTTGATGCCGGACTCGCGACCGCTGAGCCACAGGATACGCGTCAGGATCCAGTCGCGTTCGGGGTGCTCGGCGGCCAGTCGAGGCGTGAACACCTCTCCCGTGAAGCGCCGCCCACGATAGACGGCACCACGCGGATTGCCCTCCCCGATCGCGGCGCGAACCACATGCCAGCCGGTCGGCGTGCAACCGCTGCCATCGAGCTCGCCGATACCGTTGAGGCCGCTGGAGATCGCACAGGCATGCACCAGCGTGTCAGGGTCAGCCGCGGGGGGCGGCGCATCACGACTGCCACTCGGCGCGTCATTGCGTATCTCGAGACGCTGGCGGGTGAGATCCACCGCCACCCAGCAAGCCATCAGCTGGCCGCCTGGGTGACCGCTTCACCATCTCCGAGCGAGGCCGGCAGCGGAGCCGCCATCGCCGCCACCACCACCGGACGCATGTGCTGGATCAGCTCGCGCACACTGGTGTGATGGCCGTATTCGGCCTCTTCGATATCGCGCAGTGCGTCCAGTCCCGAGAAGGTGAAGATCACGCTGCCGAGCATGAAGTGCAGACGCCAGAAGCGCTCGTTGTCTGGCAGGTCCGGCGTCGCAAGCTTCAGGAGCTCGGCGAAGCGGCTGAAGACCGTGCCGTAATGCTCGCGGATGTAGCGACGCATGTGGCCCTGCCCCTGGGTATAGGCAAGCCCGAGCAGGCGCATGAAGGTACGCAGGCTGTTGCGCTCGGCCGGCACCTCCAGCACCGTGCGCGCCATCACTTCCAGCAGCGTTTCCAGCGGCACCTGACGACCGGCATGCTGCTGCTCGACACTGTCGAGTGCCGCATGGAAACGCTCGCTGAAGGGGTCGAGATAGCGGGCGAACACTGCCTGGATCAATGACTTCTTTGAGCCGAAGTGATAATTGACCGCCGCCAGGTTGACCTTGGCCTTGCTGGTGATATTGCGCAGCGAGGTTTCGGCGAAGCCTCGCTCGGCGAACAGGACCTCGGCGGTATCGAGGATACGGGTAACGGTATCGGTCTGGGCCATGGGCGGATGCCTTGTCAGGTGATCAGTCACGAGGGGGCACGGGAGTCCTTGTCCCCCCGGGAAACGGCAAGGCCGTGGCCCGGGGGCGACTCTTCTCATGCAGGTCAATCAAACGACATGTCGGTCTTCACGCACCGCGTGTCAGGCAGCGACTCCGAGGCGGAGGCTGCCACGAGCCGTATCCCGAGCACAGGACAGAAGCACAGGACACACAGGGTCAGGTACCGGTAGCCTGATGCGCCCGACGAACATTCGTTTGAAACAAGATAATTCTAGCTGTCCATGCCATGACTGGCAATTGCTGGTTGTTTCAAACACTCGACAGCCAAGACCGGCAGGACGCGCATTCACGCGGGACGCTCGGGGACGGGATGGTCATGGGGTGTCCCGGACACCCGCTGTCTCGCGTCAGCATGTCGATGTCGACGAAGATGCCGGCAACGTTGCTGCCAAAGCACCCACGATGCCTTGCATGACCGCCATGACTGGATACAATGACAGTTGTATGGATGCACACCCCGTGCCGTCAGCTCAGATGCCGCCCAGGCAAAAGGCAATGCCCATGACTCAGCCGCTTACTCCGCGCCAGCAGGATGTCTTCGACTTCATCATCAAGACCATCAAGTCCTCAGGCTATCCGCCAACGCGTGCCGAAATCGCCCAGGCACTGGGCTTTCGCTCACCGAATGCCGCGGAAGAGCATCTGCGTGCCCTGAAGCGCAAGGGAGCCATCGAGATGGTACCGGGCACCTCGCGGGGCATCCGCGTGCCGTCTCTGGCCGAGGCGGAAGAGGATAGCGAGCAGGGCCTGCCGGTCATCGGGGAAGTGGCCGCTGGCAGCCCTATCCTGGCCAGCCAGCATATCGATCGTCATTGCCCGCTGCCCAGTGACTACTTCTCGCCTGCCGCCGACTATCTGCTGCGCGTGCGCGGGGTCTCGATGAAGGATGTCGGCATTCTGGAAGGTGACCTGCTGGCCGTGCACCGCACGAGCAGCGTGCGTGACGGACAGATCGTGGTGGCGCGTCTGGGGGATGAAGTGACGGTGAAGCGTTTCCGTCGCGATGGCCATTACGTATGGCTGGAAGCCGAGAACGAGGACTTCGCTCCCATCAAGGTGGATCTGCGCACGGACAGCCTGGAAATCGAGGGCCTCGGCGTGGGCGTGATCCGCGATGGCGGCCTGCACTGATCTCAAGGCTCGCAGGCAGTCTGTCCTCACAGCGCTGACGCGCAGATGACGATTGTCGCCATCAGGGCATCCACGAAAAAACCCGCCGATTGGCGGGTTTTTTCGTGGCTGGCAGACATGCGGGAAGTGCTCAGTGCACCATGCCTTCCGACTGCTCGTCCTCATCATCCTCGCCATCCCACAGGCGGGTGCGGGTGATGGCGTGATCGATCATCTCACGCGCGACCTCGAAGCGATTGTCACGCAGCAGATCGGCAGCTTCATCGGAGATGCGGATACTGAGAAGTGGCTCACCTTCACTCTCGGCGGCACGCAGGATCACTTCCCCATCTTCCATTTGCACGATTTCAAGTACGGCGGGATCGGACACGTCATTCCTCCTGCACGGCATCCTGAGGATACCGGCGTCGTTGTGATCGTCAGCTTGACGGCGGGCAGGCCCTGCGACTTGCAGTCACTGGCGACAATGCAGAAAAAAGTACGACCACAGCCAGAGCCATGGTCGTACCGGAGAATGCAGGGCTTGCCACAATGCCGCCAGTCTAGCACCCGTCATGCCAAGGCGTCACCTGAATGACAGGTGCGTGACATGCCAGCGCCTTCGGGTCAGGCAAGGCGCGACGCTACCACTCCACATTCGACTCGCGAAGGTGTGACAGCAACGCCTTCATGGCGCTGACTGCCGTGGCGAGACGCTCTGCCAGAGGCGCATTGGCCGCCGCGGCGATGATGAGACCATCGCCACGCGCCTGGCCTTCCTCACGCCGGGCAGCACCGCCCTCTTCATGCAAACGCGTGATATCGGCCACCAGCTGGCTCAACCAACTGTCCGGCTGCGCCTGCAGGCTTCGCAACTGCTCGATTTCCGCCACGGGAGTCGGCGGTGTGGCCAGCCGCTCGCGCCAGCTGCCCTCAGGCCAGCGTGCCGACGCGGCGCACTCCTCGATCAACGAGGCCAATGCCAGCTCCATCAACGCCAGCGCCCCTTCCTCACCGGCCATGCGCCGTGCGACGGCATGCTCATCACGCGTCGCGACGGCCGCCTGCTCCAGCAGCAACTCGGCCTGATACAGCAGTTGATTGGTGCGGCCACGCTGGCTCATCAGCTCTTGGCTCCCTTGCGCTTGTCCTCGACGACCCAACGGCCGTTGTCGAAGGTCGCCTTCCACCCCGTCGCCTTGCCATCCTCGTCCGTCATCACGAACTGCTCCTTGGCCTTGCGCGAGAAACGAATCTGCGTCGGGCGGCCATCGGGGTCTTTCTCCGGCGCCTTGAGGATGAAGTGATACTTCTCCGGCAGCTCGTCGGCATGCGCCTTGAGCTCGCTGACCAGCGGCGGACGCGTCTCGCGATTCTTGGGGAACTGACTGGCGGCAAGGAACAGGCCACTGGCGCCATCACGCAGCACGTAGTGATCCTCGACCTTCACGCAGGCAAGTTCCGGCATGGGGATCGGGTCCATCTTCGGCGGTGCCACTTCCCCGGACTTGAGCAGCTTGCGGGTGTTCTTGCAATCCTCGTTGGTGCAGCCGAAGTACTTGCCGAAACGCCCGGTCTTGAGCTGCATGTCGGCACCGCACTTGTCGCACTCGATGACCGGCCCATCGTAGCCCTTGATGCGGAACTGACCCTGCTCGACTTCATGTCCCACGCAGTCCGGGCTGTTGCCGCAGACGTGCAGCTTGCGCTGCTCGTCGATCAGATAGCTGTCCATGGCCGTGGCGCAGATCGGGCAACGGCGCTTGGCACGCAGTGCATCGGTCTCGGCATTCTCATCCGCGTCAGCGGCGACCGCCTCATCCCCCGGCAACAGGTCGATGGTGGTCTTGCAGCGCTCCTTGGGCGGAAGGTTGTAACCGGAGCACCCCAGGAAGACGCCGGTGGAGGCGGTACGGATCTGCATCTCGCGACCACAGGTCGGGCAGGCGATATCGGTCGGCACCGGCTGATTCGGGCGCATGCCCTCTTCTGACTGGGCGTGATCCAGCTCGGCCTTGAACTCGGCGTAGAAGGCATCCAGCAGTTCACGCCAGTTGCGCTGACCGTTGGCCACCTCATCGAGGTAGTCTTCCATGCGCGCGGTGAAGCCGAAGTCCATCAGGTCCTTGAAGGATTCACTGAGACGATCAGTGACGATGTCACCCAGCTTCTCGGCGTAGAAACGCCGATTTTCCAGCGCCACGTAACCACGATCCTGAATGGTCGAGATGATGGCCGCATAGGTCGAAGGACGGCCGATGCCGCGCTTCTCCAGCTCCTTGACCAGACTGGCTTCGGTGTAACGCGCCGTCGGCTTGGTGAAGTGCTGCTGCGGGTCCAGCTCGACCAGCTCCAGCACCTCGCCGATGGCCAGGTCCGGCAGTGACTGGTCCTCTTCCTTCTTGCCCGCCGGCTTCATCACGCGGGTATAACCGTCAAACTTGAGCACCCGGCCCTTGGCACGCAGCTCGTAGCCATCGACCTCGATGGTCAGGGTCGAGGACAGATACTCCGCCGGCACCATCTGGCAGGCGACGAACTGACGCCAGATCAGCTCATACAGACGCTCCGCGTCACGCTCCATGCCGGTGAGGTCCGTCGCGCGACGCGCCACCTCGGAGGGACGGATCGCTTCGTGAGCTTCCTGGGCGCCTTCCTTGCTGGAGTAGACGTTGGCGGCCTGCGGCAGATAGTTGTCGCCGAATTCCTCAGCGATGAAGTCCCGCGCGGTGGCCACCGCGTCCGCCGACAGATTGGTCGAGTCGGTACGCATGTAAGTGATGTAACCGGCCTCGTAGAGGCGCTGCGCCATCATCATGGTCTTCTTGACCGAGAAGCCGAGACGACTGCTGGCCGCCTGCTGCAGGGTCGAGGTGATGAAGGGGGCATTCGGCTTGGAGCGGGTCGGCTTGTCTTCGCGATTGGAAATCGCGAGCCGAGCGGTACGCAGCGCCGCGATGCGATCCAGCGTTTCCTTCTCGCTGGTCGGACGGAAGGCCTTGCCATCCTGACGCGCCAGTTCGAAACGGATCGCCTCGCCGCTGGTCGCGGCAAGCTCTGCGTGCACATCCCAGAATTCTTCCGGAATGAAGGCACGGATCTCACGCTCGCGCTCGACGATCAAGCGCACGGCAACCGACTGCACTCGCCCGGCCGACAGCCCACGGGCCACCTTGGCCCACAGCAGCGGCGAGACCATGAAACCGACGACACGATCCAGATAGCGACGCGCCTGCTGAGCATGCACGCGGTCCATCTTCAGATCGCCCGGCTCATCGAAGGCCGCCGTGATCGCCTTCTTGGTGATCTCGTTGAACACCACGCGCTTGTAGCGGGTATCGTCGCCACCGATGGTCTCGCGCAGGTGCCAGGCAATCGCCTCACCTTCGCGGTCCAGATCCGTCGCGAGATAGATGGTGTCGGCCTTCTCGGCCAGGCGCGTCAGCTCGGAGACGACCTTTTCCTTGCCGGGCAGGATCTCGTAATGCGCCTCCCAGCCGTTCTCCGGGTCTACCCCCATGCGACGGATGAGCTGCGTCTTGGCCTTCTTTTCCTTGTGAGCCGCCTTGGCTTCCGGCGACATCTTGCGCGTCTCGGCTGCCTGACGGGCACGCTCCTTGGGATCGGTGGCCTGCTTGCCGCTACCGCTGGTCGGCAGATCGCGGATATGCCCGACACTCGACTTCACCACGAAGTCGTTGCCGAGATACTTGTTGATGGTCTTGGCCTTGGCAGGCGACTCGACGATCACCAGTGACTTGCCCATGGTTGCTCGCATCTCCTGGCCGGCGCTGACTGCACCGGCGAATGACTCGTAGCGCTGGGTTTTATCCCAGCCTAAAAATGCGCCTACCCTACCCCAGCATTTCAGCGCTGACCAGCAATGTTGCCAGCACCACGACATGTGGGTGGTGGCAGCGGACATCACACACCACCCCGAATCTCGAGAATCGACGCCCGAGGCATGACGCGGTCATCGACCGGCACCCGGACCTGCCAGACCCGCCAGATGCATGTGTCGCCATGACGACAGGCAAGCCATGACTATATATAAGTGGCCTTTTCACGATTCGTCACATCAGTGTGGCATTACTGACACAGGCAGTGGCAGGCCTGCGGGTCAACGTAGATGCCATCCCCACAGCCGGGGCCTCTCGGATCACGCCGTGTCTGGCTGACCACCAGCCTGACGCCAGCGCTTGTGAAGACGCAAGTCATGTCGCTACCATCGCCACCATGGCAGCCGAATCACTCACGCGCTACCACACCAATCAACCACGACACTCGACAGGCTCCCTTTACGTCGTCAATGTAGTAAAATGACAACACAAACCGCCTGACCCCTCACGCAAGTGTTCAAGGAGTATGTTCTCATGCCGCACGCGTTCAACGGCCCGATCCGCCGCACCAAGATTGTCGCCACACTCGGTCCGGCCAGTGACAAGCCGGGCGTCCTCGACGCGATGATCCGTGCCGGAGTGGATGTGGTTCGCCTCAACTTCTCTCACGGCAGCCCCGAAGACCACCGCATGCGTGCCGAGGCCGTCCGTGCCGCCGCCGCCGCCCAGGGCCGCAGCGTCGCCGTGCTGGGTGATCTGCAAGGTCCGAAGATCCGCATCGCCCGCTTCAAGGACACCGCTGTCCAGCTTCAGGAAGGCCAACCGTTCATCCTGGACATCGGCCTGGGCCGCGATGAAGGTACCGTCGAGCGTGTCGGCTGCGACTATCAGCAACTGGCCGATGACGTGGTCGCCGGCGACGTTCTGCTGCTTGATGACGGTCGCGTGGTGCTCGAGGTCAACGAACTCAAGGGCAACGAGATCCACACCACCGTCAAGGTGGGTGGCAAGCTGTCCAACAACAAGGGCATCAACAAGCAAGGCGGTGGCCTGTCCGCCGAGGCGCTGACCGAGAAGGACAAGGCAGACCTCAAGACCGCCATCGACATCGGCGTGGACTATCTGGCCGTCTCCTTTCCGCGCAGTGGCGCCGACATGCAGCTGGCACGTGAGCTGCTGGGCGAGGAAGGTCGTGACATCGGCCTGATCGCCAAGGTCGAGCGCGCCGAAGCCGTCGCCGACGACGCCGTGCTCGACGGCATCATCCTCGCCAGTGAAGGCGTGATGGTGGCGCGTGGCGATCTGGGCGTGGAGATCGGCGACGCACAGCTGATCGGCGTGCAGAAGCGCATGATCCGCCGTGCCCGCAGCCTCAACCGCGTGGTCATCACCGCGACCCAGATGATGGAGTCGATGATCAGCGCCCCGCTGCCGACCCGCGCCGAAGTCTTCGACGTCGCCAATGCCGTGCTCGACGGCACCGACGCCGTGATGCTGTCGGCCGAGACCGCGGCAGGCGATTTCCCGGTCGAGACCATCGAGACCATGGATCGTGTCTGCCTGGGTGCCGAGCGTGAACGTGCCGCCCAGGAATCCCAGCACCGCATCCACGAAGGCTTCAGCAAGACAGACGAGACCATCGCACTGTCTGCCATGTACGCGGCCAACCACCTGACGGGTGTCGTGGCCATCGTCTGCATGACCGAATCCGGCTACACCCCGCTGATCGCCTCGCGCATCCGCTCGGGTCTGCCGATCGTCGGTCTCGCCCAGGACCAGAAGACCCAGCGCCGCATGGCTCTCTATCGTGGCGTGGTGTCCCTGCCCTTCGATTCCAGCGAGCTGCCGGCGCAGGAGATCAACCGTCGCGCCATCGCCGAGCTGGAAGCGCGCGGCATCGCCAACCGTGGTGATCTGGTGATTCTGACCCGCGGCGATCAGATGAATGCCCACGGTGGCACCAACACCATGAAGATCGTCACTGTCGGTGGCACCATCGACTGAGCGACCGGCATCGACGGATCGACACCGGCAGCGTTATCACTGGCGGGGCTGACACCCCGCCTTCAGGAGATCAAGCGGCATGAGCGAGCAACGACCCAAGCGCCAGGCACGACGCACCCTGGCAGAACGCAAGCGGATTGCGCTGGTGGCTCACGATGGCAAGAAGGATGAGATGCTGGCCTGGGCCATGCGCTGGCGCGATGAGCTGTCACGCCACCAGCTGCTGGGCACCGGCACCACGGCCCGACGCATCAGCAAGGAGCTCGGACTTGAGGTCGAAGGCCTGATGAGCGGGCCGCTGGGTGGTGATCAGCAGATCGGTGCGCGCATCGCCGAAGGCAATCTCGACCTGCTCATCTTCCTGTGGGACCCGTTCGCTCCGATGCCGCACGACCCTGACGTCAAGGCGCTGCTGCGCCTGGCGACACTGTGGAACGTGCCGGTGGCCAACAATGTCGCGAGTGCCGACTTCATGTTCCACTCATCACTGATGTCGGAGTCGGTCGAGATCGCGGTCCCCGATGCCAATGACTGGGTCAGCACCCGCGCCTGACACTGGCACATTGCCGATACACGCAAACGCCCGCCCCTCTTTTGAGTGGGCGGGCGTTTGCGTATGGGCTCGTGTCAGCGTGATCCACATGGTCATTGGCTTTATGCAGAACAGCGAATATCCGCGAAAATGTCGTAATCAAACTACATTTCGGACCTGTACCTGACTGACAGCCTCAAGCGCCTTCCTCCAGGCGTCTGATGCCTCACGCCTGAATCCTGAGCTGGCTGGCGATGATCGCCCCGCGTGAGGCCATGCAATAGAGCCCGATGTGATGGGCGTCTCGCTGCGGGTGGATGGCGGGCGCAGGCAGTCCAAGGGCAGCCACACTTTCCGCACTCAGATCATAGGTGGCGCAGGCAGGCTCCAGCACCACGATGTCGCTCACCTCGCCCAGCAGACCATGATTGCGTGCAGAGAGAAGCGTCAGCACCAGGTCCATCACGCAGATGTCCGTGCAGATTCCCGCCACTATCAGCGTCTTCAGTCGCTGCCGGCCAACCCACTCCTGCAGCGCATTGACGCCGCTTGCCGGGTCGATCGCGCCAATATATCCATTGATGCAATCCTTGCGCACCAGAGTGGCATGCGGATCGCTCTCCAGCCACGCAAGCTCGGCCACCAGCTCATCCTCACCACTACCCTGCTCACAGTGAGCGGGATAGGGCGGCTCCGGGACGCCGGGTGAGTGGGAGTCAATGAAGGCCAGCAGCGGGCGAGCATGCGCCGAGAAACAGCGCGCCACGTCGTCACTGAGCGCCACCATGCGGGTTACCTGGGCATTGTCGGCCTGCGGGGCCAGAGCGCCTCCTTGCACCTGACAGAAGCCGTTGATCTCATCGACCAGAATCAGTCCGGCACTCGGCAGCGAACATTCGTAAGGGGCAGGCCGTACCGGCAGGCGCGCATCCAGCGCAAGGGGGGAGTCGAGAGGCGCGGGGGATGCAGGAAACGACAACGGCGAGCTGTCGGGGCTGCTGGCCGAGGTAGCATCGGCCTTTGACGCTCTCGTGTCAGTCTCTGAGGAAGCAATGGAGTGAGGCATCGTGTCGTACCCGAGGCAAGGAAAGCCTTCAGAGTATCAGCAGGTCACCGGACATGGCAGCGACGCACGGGCGATGGCTGCCATGTCGAAGGATACTCAGCCCGGATCAGACTCGCCTGCCACACAATCTGGCGAAGTTGAGGGCGCGTCGTCCAGATATCCCTGGCCACGCACGCTGCTGGTATCGCGCTTCAACACCGCAAACTGAGCGACACGCCCGGGGTCGTCCTCGATCCGCTCGGCAAGGCACACCAGACCCGGCCTGCGTGCGAGAGACGGTGGCGCGATCGCCAGGGTATCGTGGCGCCTCTCGGCCATATCCAGCGCATCCGCCATGTGCAGGCATTCGATGCGTGCGACACCGGGGAGATTGTGCTCAAGCCACTCGCTGCACTCCTCGAACAGAGCCTCGCGCGCCACGATGCGCTGGACCTTCGAGGGACAGAGGTCCGGTGGCCCCAGCAGGCTGAGGCTGATGGCACGGAAAAGCCGACGCTCCACCCGAATGCCCGGCCAGCAGGCCAACGCCTCGTGGGTGGCCGTCACCGGTCGCTGATGCCCTCTTGACCAGGGGACGACGGCAGCCTCCACCTCTCCTCTCACCAGAGCGTTGACCACCTCGTCGATGCCCGCATAGGCACTCAAGGTGGCATTCGAGGCATACATCTTGGCGGCGCATTCGCGTGAGTACCCCCCGAGCCGTCCCGGGTAGCCGACCCGCAGCACATGAGCCGATGCGCGCGTTGTCGATGCATTTTCCTGAGCTTCGCTTACCGTCACCTTCATCCCTGCCCCTCATGACAACGACTGATGAACATCCGACTTGCCATCAGCATAGCCGTAAATGGCGCACTCAGGCGAAACCACCATTGGCACCGATGACCTGCCCGGTGACCCAGGCGGATTCCTCACCGGCCAACCAGGCCACGACGGCCGCGATATCCGTGGCATCCGCGATACGTCCCAGCGCTGCCATGCCCTTGAGACGCTCGATGGTCTCCTCGCTCTTTCCATGCCGGAACAGCCCGGTATCCGTCGGGCCCGGCGCCACGGCATTGACGGTAATCCCGCGTGCGCCGACCTCCTTGGCCAGCACGCGAGTGAGCTGGTCCACCGCGGCCTTGGACGCCGCATAGGGACCATAGGTGGCGAACATCTGGCGCGTCACGGAGGTGGAGATATTGATCACGCGGCCCCCATCACGCAGCTTGCGCGAGGCTTCGCGCATCATGTTGAAGCTGCCGGTGAGGTTGGCCTGCATCAGACTGGAAAAGTCCTCATCCGTGAACTCGGCCAGCGGCTTGTAGAGGCTCATCCCGGCATTGTTGACCAGAATATCCACTCCGCCATAGTGCTCAGTGGCCAACGTGAACAGCTGACTGGCCATCTTGCTGTCGCCGACATCGCCCTGGACGGCAAGCGCCTGCCCGCCAGCTGCCACTATCTCGGCCACCACCTGATTCGCCCCATCGACATCACTGCGGTAATTGACCACCACCCGGGCGCCGTCCGCCGCCAGACGCTGAGCGATGCCTGCGCCGATGCCGCGCGAGGCTCCGGTCACCACCGCCACCTTGCCGCTCAACTGCTGTGCATTCTCCGACATGGCTGTCTCCCCTTTCGTCATGGGCCATCGATTTCAAGGTCCCTCAATCTCAAGGTCCCTCAATCTCAAGGTCCCTCAATCTCAAGGTCCCTCAATCTCGAACCTTGAGCGTCTCAGTCAGACCTCATCATTGCAGCAACCGGATGCCACTGACACCCCTGCAACGCGGGGTTTCGTATCAACAAAAGAACCGCCACCCCGGGCATGCCGGTGGTGGCGGTTCTTTTACATCGGAGGCCTGCCTCAGGCTTGGCCGTTGGCCTGACGCTCGAAGGTATCGGCACGCAGGATCTCGATCCAGTAGCCGTCGGGATCCTTGACGAAGGCCAGACCCTTCATCTTGCCATCATCGGGGCGCTTGACGAACTCGACACCCAGCGATTCGAAGCGCTCGCTGGCGGCGTAGACGTCCGGCACGCTGACCCCGATGTGGCCGAAGCCCTGAGGCTGGGCGTTGCCATCATGATAGGCGAAGTCCGGGTCGTCCTCGGTCCCCCAGTTGTGCGTCAGCTCCAGCATCGCCTCACGCCCGAAGGTGTAGGTGGTGCGCTTGAGATCATCACTCGGCACGTCGCTGGCCTGGTCGTCGTCCAGATAGGCGAGGAAATAGAGGCTGAACTGCATTTCCGGGAAGTCGAGCTTGCGCACCAGGCGCATGCCGAGCACACGGGTATAGAAGTCCAGACTACGCGTCGGATCCTTGATGCGCAGCATGGTCTGGTTGAAGACATAGCCTCGGGTAGCCGGATCAATCTGCTCACTCAGGCCGGGAACCTGCTCGAAATGTGTTGCCATGATGGTCCTTCCACAGGAAAGGACGGCAGGACATCCACGATGCCCGGCCGTCCCTGGTGATCGAATAGCTGTCAGATGGAGACGGCGAGCGGGTTTTGCAACCTCGCCGGCCGCGGCATCACTCGATTTCGATCAGTACTTCCCCCGGCGTGACGCGATCGCCGCGAGCCACGTGGATGGCCTTGACGGTACCGTCGACGCGCGCCGTGATCTCGGTCTCCATCTTCATCGCCTCGCTGATCAGCACCGACTGGCCTGCCGTGACGCTGTCACCCACCGCCACCAGCACCTCGACGATATTGCCCGGCATCGCCGTGGTGACGTGCCCCGGCGCAGACGCACTCGCGCGCCCGCCGCTCTGGCCACCTGCCACGTAATCGTCCTTGGCTTCGAACACCACCTCTTCCGGCATGCCATCCAGGGTCAGATAGACGTGACGCTTGCTGCCCTTGGCACCGCCGACGCCGGTGATCTGCACCGCATAGGACTCGCCGTGGACATCGATGACGAACTCGGTCGGCACGCCGGAAGACACCGGACGCTCCGCCTCGCCCTGTGGGATGATTTCCGGCGTGAGGGTGCCGGCGCGGCGCTCGCTGAGAAAGTCACGTCCCAGCTCCGGGAACATGGCAAAGGTCAAGACATCCTCAGGGGACTCGGCCAGCTCGCCCAGCTCCTCGGTGAGACGCGCCATTTCCGGGCTCAGCAGATCCGCCGGACGCCCGACCTCCACCGGTGCGTTGCCGATGGCACGCGAGCGAACCTCTTCGTTGACCGGCGCCGGCGCCTGGCCATAGCCGCCCTGCAGATAGCGCTTCACTTCATTGGTGATGCTCTTGTAGCGCTCACCGGTCAGCACGTTGAGCACCGCCTGGGTACCGACGATCTGTGAGGTCGGGGTGACCAGCGGCGGATAGCCCAGATCGGCACGCACACGCGGAATCTCGGCGAACACCTCACGAATGCGCTCCAGCGCATTCTGCTCCTTCAACTGACTGGCCAGGTTGGACATCATGCCGCCGGGGATCTGGCTGATCTGGACCGAGACATCCTCACGGGTGAATTCACTCTCGAAGGCCGAATACTTGCGGCGCACCTCACTGAAGTAGTCACCGATCTCACGCAGCGACTCCAGTTCCAGTCCGGTGTCCCAGCGAGTGTCACGCAGCGAGGCGACGAAGGATTCGGTGGCCGGGTGGCTGGTGCCACCGGCGAAGGCCGAGATGCAGGTATCGATGTGGCGGCAGCCCGCCTCGACGGCCTTGATCTGACACTGCGATGCCAGGCCTGCCGTGGCATGGCTGTGCAGGTGGATCGGCACTTCGACAGCCTCGACCAGCGCACTGACCAGGTCGAAGGTGGCATACGGGGTCAGCAGCCCGGCCATGTCCTTGATCGCGATGGAGTCGGCGCCCATCTCGACCAGCTTGCGCGCCTGCTCGACATACATTTCCAGCGTATGCACCGGGCTCACGGTGTAGCAGATGGTGCCCTGGGCGTGCTTGCCGGCCTTCTTGACCGCGCGCATGGCGGTTTCCATGTTGCGCAGGTCATTCAGGGCATCGAACACGCGGAAGATATCGATGCCGCCGGCCGCGGCACGCTCGACGAAGGCCTCCACCACGTCATCGGCATAATGACGATAGCCGAGCAGGTTCTGGCCGCGCAGCAGCATCTGCAGCGGCGTGTTGGGCATGGCTTCCTTGAGCGACTTCAGACGCGCCCAGGGGTCTTCCTTCAGAAAGCGCACACAGGCATCGAAGGTCGCACCGCCCCAGACCTCGAGGCTGTAGAAGCCGGCCTGATCGAGACGTGCCGCGATGGGCAGCATGTCCTCGGTGCGCATGCGCGTGGCGATCAATGACTGGTGGCCATCACGCAGGACGACTTCGGTGACCTTGACGGCATCAGCCGCAGAGTCGCTCGCGGCATGGGGAGTGGAGGTAGCAGCAGTCATGTCAGGTGTCCTTGTCATTGTTGGTTGAGGAGTCGGGGGAAGGACTCGAACGGCATGTCAGGGGTGGACTCAGAGACCGGCGTGCGCCGCGATCGCCGCCGCGATCGCCAGTGCCGTCTGTTCCGGCAGGCGCTTGACCGAGTACTGGGTCAGCTCCGGATGCGCCGCCACGAAACCGGTATCGAAGCGCGCGTTGCGGAAGTCCGGATGCTTGAGGATTTCCTGATAGTAAGGCGCGGTGGTCTTGACCCCCTGCAGGCGCATGTCATTGAGGGCGCGTGACCCGCGATTGATGACCTCTTCCCATGTCAGCCCCCACACGATGAGCTTCAGGCACATGGAATCGAAATACGGCGGGATGGTGTAGCCGGTATAGATCGCGGTATCGGTTCGCACGCCAGGCCCGCCGGGGGCGTAGTAACGCGTGATGCGCCCGAAGCTGGGCAGGAAGTCGTTCTTGGGGTCCTCGGCATTGATGCGGAACTGGATGGCATAGCCGTGATGGCGGATGTCTTCCTGACGGAAGGCCAGCTTGTGGCCCCAGGCGATGCGGATCTGCTCGCGCACGATGTCCACGCCGGTGATCGCCTCGCTGATGGTGTGCTCCACCTGGACGCGGGTGTTCATCTCCATGAAGTAGATCTCGTTGCCCTTGACCAGGAACTCCACGGTACCGGCATTGCGATAGCCCACGGCCCGCGCGGCGCGCACCGCCATCTCCCCGACGTAGGAGCGCTGCTCCGGCGTCAGCTGAGGGCTGGGGGCAATCTCGATCAGCTTCTGGTTGCGGCGCTGGATGGAGCAGTCACGCTCGAACAGATGGATCACGTTGTCGTGACTGTCGGCCAGAATCTGGACCTCGATGTGATGCGGGTCGACCACGCAGCGCTCCAGGAAGACATCCGCACTGCCGAAGGCCTTGGTGGCCTCCGAGATCACGCGCCCCCAGGCCTGCTTGAGCTGCTGGGCATCATCACAACGCCGGATACCCCGCCCCCCACCACCTGAGGTAGCCTTGAGCATCACCGGATACCCCACCTGCTCCGCCACGCTCAAGGCTTCCTCGACATCGGCCAGATTGCCCTTCGAGCCCGGCGTGACCGGCACGCCAGCCGCTTTCATGGCGGCGCGGGCTTCGGTCTTGTCTCCCATGCGCGCGATGACATCACTGGACGGGCCCACGAAGGCAATGCCCGCCGCTTCGCAGATTCTCGCGAACTCAGCGTTCTCGGAAAGGAAACCATAGCCCGGATGAATGGCATCACAGCCTGTCTCGCGGGCCAGATCCACCAGGCGACGGGGGTCCAGGTAGCCGGCCAGCGGGTCTTCGCCGATGAAATGCGCTTCATCGGCACGCTTGACGTGAAGCGAGAAACGATCGGCTTCGGTGTAGACCGCGACAGAGCGGATGTCCATCTCGGCACAGGCGCGTACAATGCGCACTGCGATTTCCCCTCGGTTGGCGATCAGCAACTTGCGGAACATGGTGACTCTCCCTGACGGAACGCGGTGATCTTGTTGTTGACGGCTTGCGTCTGACTCTCCTGCAACCCTGGAGGCTTGCGAGGGCAGTCATGTTCTCAGGCTTTCCACGCTACCCAGCGAGAGACCAATAGAAAAGTTGATATTTTTTTGCCAATCTATAAGTAAAACCTTATGACTGGGTGTGTCATGTCGCGTCCAAATCTGCTAAACCGATTAACTTTCAGACAGTTACAGGTATTTCAGGCCGTCCATCGCCAGCAGTCCTACTCGCGTGCGGCTGAGCAACTCGGACTGACACAGCCCGCCGTCAGTGCCCAGATTCGCCAATTGGAGCAGGCGCTCGAGCAATCGCTGTTCAAATATGCCGGCAAGACCCTGCATATCCTGCCGGCGGCGGATGCGCTGGCAAGCTCGGTACAGTCGATCTTCGGGGAAGTCTCGAGCCTGCAGATGGAGCTGTCGGAAATCGCCGGCACCATCCGTGGCGAGCTGAATCTGGCGGCCGTGTCCACGGCCCAGTATGTGGTGCCGCACATTCTGGCGCGCTTTCGTGCCCGCTACCCGGAAGTCTCGGTGCGCCTGCGCGTCTGCAATCGCGGCCAGGCACTGGAACGCCTCGCCGAGCGACGCGATGACCTGGTGATCATGGGCATGGTGCCCGATGACGCCAACCTGGCCTTCATGCCGATCCTGGACAACGAGCTGATCCCCATCGTCTGGCCCGGCCACCCGCTGCTGGACGTCAAGGGCGTCACGCTGGAGGATCTCGCCCAGTACTACATGCTGATGCGCGAGCCCGGCTCCGGCACGCGTACCGCCTTCGAGGAATTCGCCGCCCGCGAGCGCGTCTCGCTGCGCCATACGCTGGAGCTGGGCTCCAACGAGGCCATCAAGCAGGGCGTGATGGCGCATCTGGGCGTGGCGATCCTGCCGCGGCTGGCCGTCCAGCTGGAGCTGGCCTCCGGCCTGCTGGCCTCGCCGTCCCTGCCGGGCTTCCCGCTCAGACGCTCCTGGTGCACGGTCTATCCCAAGGATCGCTACCCCACGCCGGTCACCGAGCTGTTCCTGCGTTTCGTGCGCGAGCTGCTGCCGGAGCTCAACGCACACTTCAGCGCGCCGATGGAGCCGATTCCCGGGCACAGCGTCGCCTGCCTGCCGCTGGCCACGGAGCAGTGACGCTCCACCACACGCCCCTGTGCTCATGAACCAAAAAAACCGCCGCGGAGATGATCTCCGCGGCGGTTTTTTTTCGGGCCAGTCCGGCTTATTTCACTTCCACACCATGCGCCTGCTTGTCGGCGTGATAGGAAGAGCGCACCAGCGGACCGGAGGCGACATGCGAGAAGCCCATCTCGCGCGCCTTCTGACCGAGCCAGTCGAAGGTATCCGGGTGGACCCAACGATCGATCGGCAGGTGGCTGCGTGACGGCTGCATGTACTGCCCGAGGGTCAGCATGTCGACGCCGTGATTGCGCAGGTCCTGCATGACCTCGAGCACCTGCTCGTCAGTCTCGCCCACCCCCAGCATCAGACCGGATTTGGTCTTCACTTCCGGGCGACGCTCCTTGTAGCCCTTGAGCAGATCCAGCGACCACTGATAGTCGGCGCCCGGACGCACGCGGCGGTACAGGCTCGGCACGGTCTCCAGATTGTGGTTGAAGACATCCGGCGGTGTCTGCTCGAGCACGTCCAGCGCGACCTGCATGCGGCCACGGAAGTCCGGTACCAGCACTTCGATCTCGGTACCTTCACACTTCTCGCGGATCTCGCGGATGCACTCGGCAATGTGGTTGGAGCCACCGTCACGCAGGTCATCACGGTCAACGGAGGTCACGACGACGTAATTCAGGCGCATCTCGGCGATGGCTTCGGCCAGCTCGCGCGGCTCGTCGGCATTCAGCGCATTGGGACGACCGTGGGCCACGTCACAGAACGGGCAGCGACGGGTACAGATATCGCCCATGATCATGAAGGTCGCGGTGCCCCCGCTGAAGCACTCGCCCAGGTTCGGGCAGGAGGCTTCTTCACACACCGTGTGCAGGCCGTGCTTGCGCAGGGTCTGCTTGATGCGGCTCACCTCAGGGGAGGCAGGCATGCGCACGCGCAGCCAGTCCGGCTTCTTCGGCAAGGTCTCGGTGGGAATCACCTTGACCGGAATGCGAGCGACCTTCTCGGCGCCACGCAGCTTCACGCCACGCTCCTTGCGAGCAGGAGCAGCGGAGGGAGCGGGCTTCGGGGTAGCGGTGGTCTCGGTCATCAGTTCTGTCCTGCTGTTCGAGAAATGTCAGCCAGTGCCGCGGGCAGCCCGCTCACCGGAGTCAGGGTCACGTCCCCCAGGCTTGCGCCCAGACAACGCACCAGGCGGTCACGCTCAGCGGCAAGATCCACCGGCTCGCGCGTCAGGTCGCGTAGCTGGGTCATCGCCATGCCGGCATAGCCGCAGGGATTGATGCGCCCGAAAGGCGCAAGGTCCATGTCCAGATTGATCGCCACGCCATGGAAACTGCATCCACGTCGGATGCGCAACCCCAGCGAGGCAATCTTGGCCTCTTCCATCGAGCGGCGCGGATCATCCATGCGCTGCGCCGATTTCTTCACGTAGACCCCCGGGGCATCGGGGCGTGGATACGCCTCGATGCCGTGCTCGGCCAACGCCGCCACCACCGTCTCTTCCAGCGCAGTGACCAGCTGACGAACGCCGATGCCGCCACGCTTGACGTTGAGCAACGGGTAGAGCACCAGCTGGCCGGGGCCGTGATAGGTCACCTGGCCACCCCGGTCGGTCTGCACCACCGGGATGTCACCCGGCATCAGCAGATGTTCCGGCTTGCCAGCCTGTCCCTGGGTAAAGACGGGGGCGTGCTCCACTACCCACAGCTCATCCGGGGCCTCCGGCGAGCGGGTATCGGTGAAGTCACGCATCGCCGACCACACTTCCTCATACGGCAGCACGCCGAGGTGGTGGACGTGAATCGTGTTCATGCATGCGCTCCTGTGCTCATGGCGCAAGCCAGTGAAGTCGCTCGTCTCACGCGAACGTCACAATACCATGTGGATGCGACCGGTGGCCTTGAGGTCACGGTGCAAGGCATCCAGCTGGTCGGTTCCGGTGGCTCGGATCACCACGCGGATGCTGCGATAGTTGCCGTTCTTGCTGTCCTGCCAGGTGATGGCCGTGGCGTCGAAACCGGGCGCATGCACTTCCAGGACATTGCAGACCACTTCGACGAGATCTTCGGCGGCATTGCCGACGATCTTGAGGGAGAAATCGCAGGGGAATTCGATCTTGGGGGGTGTCTTCTCACCCGCTTTTGGCGTGTTGGCCATGGGAAAGCCCTTCCAGTGATTCTATTTCCGACCATTCTACTCAACAAAGGGCGATCCGTCAGCCGGATCGCCCTTCGTGAAAGACGCATCCCCGGGTTTCAGGGGCGCGTGGCGGGCACCGTCGCATCATCTTGCTCGCTGGCAAGGGCGGACGGCACCAGCCTCAGTTGAACAGGCCGTGGAAGAACAGCATCAGGGCGTCCCACAGACGCTTGAAGAGACCGCCCTGCTCGACTGATTCCAGGGCGACCAGCGGCTCTTCCGCCAGCACCTTGTCCTCGAGCTTGATCTGCAGGGTGCCGTACTGCTCGCCGACCTGCACCGGTGCCTTGATGGTGTCCTTCAGATCAAGACGGGCGGTCAGCTTGTCGGCCTGGCCACTCGGCAGGGTCAGATAGACTTCCTTGGCCATGCCAAGACGCACCTGATCCTTCTCGCCGCCCCAGACACGGGCCTGATTGAGCACGGCCCCCTTGTCATAGAGCTTCTTGCTCTCGAAGTAGCGGAAGCCGTAGGTCAGGAGCTTCTGGGATTCCTGGGCACGCGCCTCTTCGGAGCTGGTGCCCATCACCACGCTGATCAGACGTGTGTCTTCCTTCTTGGCAGACGCCACCAGGCAGTAACCCGCTTCATCGGTATGACCGGTCTTCAGGCCGTCGACGTCCTTGTCACGCCACAGCAGCTTGTTGCGATTGGGCTGCTTGATGCCATTCCAGGTGAAGTACTTCTGGGAATAGATCTGATAGTGATCCGGATAGTCGCGGATGATGTGACGCGCCAGAATCGCGAGATCATGTGCCGTGGAGTAGTGCTCCGCGTGCGGCAGACCGGTGGCGTTCATGTAATGGGTATTGTTCATGCCCAGACGCTTGGCGTGCTGGTTCATCAGGTCGGCGAAGGAGCCCTCGCTGCCGCCGATGTGCTCGGCAAGCGCGACGCTGGCGTCGTTGCCTGACTGGATGATCACGCCATGCAGCAGATCATCGACCGAGACACTGGTGCCCTCGCGGATGAACATGCGCGAGCCGCCGGTCTTCCAGGCGTTGACGCTGATACGCACGTTCTCGTCCGGCGTCAGCTTGCCGTCATCGATTTCATTCTCGACCAGATAGGCCGTCATCATCTTGGTCAGACTTGCCGGCGGCAGACGCTTGTCGGCATTGTGCTCGACCAGGATGCGACCGGAATTGGCATCCATCAGAATCCAGGAGGACGCGGCCAGTTGCGGCGCCGCCGGAATCAGGGTGTCGGCCTCGATGGCCCGGGCCGGCGTGGAGGTGACGCTGGTCAGCAGCGCGATACCGCTGGCCGCCATCAGCCCGGCAAGACGGCGCCGCAATGGAAGAAGTCTGGCTTTCAGGGACATGTTGAAATCTCTTTGACACTCATGCGTTAGCCGGGGCACAAGCCCCGGCCATGTTGCACCCTCGTGGGATGCATGATGGATGCGCCAGATCACCGCCGCTAGCGCGGTGCCTGTACGCTGAAGGCGCCGGAGAAGCCGGCATCGGCGATCGCGGACTTGAGCGACTCGATACGCACGCTTTCTTCAAGCGGGCCCACCTGCACCTTGTAAAGATTGCCACTGCCCAGCACTCGGACCGGGCGATCAAGCGCCGCGCTGACGCGCTTGCTGATGCGGTCTGCCGTTTGCAGGTCACTGACCGCCGCCACCTGCAGGAAGCTGGCATCAGCGCCGCTGGCCGTGGTGTCGGTCGCGCGCGCCGCAGAGGCTACCACGGGCTTGGCGGCAACGCTCGTGCTGGACGTCTTCGCCACCACGGAATCGCCGGTTGCGCCCATTTCCTCAAGCCCTGCGATGCCCTGCTCGCGACGCACCGCCTGACTGCGAGCCAGCAGGCGCTCGGACTCGGCCGTGCCCTGGGTCGGACTCGGTCCCGGCCGCCAGGTGCTGGCATCCAGCGTCTCGACGCGCACATGACCGGTACCATGGCCAAGCATGTCGAGACGCCACGCCGCACTGTAGGACAGGTCAATCAGGCGATCATCATGGAAGGGCCCACGATCGTTGACCTTGACGATGACCTGCTTGCCGTTGTCCAGATTGGTGATTCGCGCGTAGGTCGGCAGCGGCAGCGACTTGTGGGCCGCCGTCATGGTGTACATGTCATAGATCTCGCCGCTGGCGGTGGCGTAGCCATGGAACTTCTTGCCATACCAGGAGGCGGTACCTTCCGCCACGTAGCCGCGCGGATCATCCATCACATGATAGGTCTTGCCCCACACCTCATACTCGCTGCGGTTGCCGCTGCGCGTATAGGGCTCGGGCTTCGGCACGGCATCCGGCACCGCGGAGACGTCCGGCGCGTCGTCGGGATAGGCGTCCGAATCCATCTCGTAACGCCCATTCTTGCCCGCCTTCTTGCCCGTGCTCGGCGAAGCACCGTCGCTGACCGTGGTGCCACCACTGCTGGCACAACCGGCCAGCAGGGCAAGCGCCAACGTCAACGGCAGCGCGCGTGACCAGCTCATCCGGCACCCCCATCCTCGAGACGGCGCTTGATCGCCTGGGACAGCTCATTCACGGCCATCGCATACAGATGGCTGTGGTTGTAGCGAGTGATGACGTAGAAGTTGTCATAGCCCACGGCGTAGCGATACCCCTGCTTGAGGTCCAGCGCCAGCGGGATGATCTGGGTATTGCCTGCCACGCCACCCGCGACCTCGACCCCTGCCGCCTCAAGTGCCGAGACGCTCATGTAGGGCTTCTTGGTCTTGTTGAAGGTGACGGAAGACGGCGGCGTACCGGGGCCATCGGCTGCGCTGACGACCGGTGCACCGGCCTTCCAGCCGTGACGGGCGAAATAGTTGCCGACACTGCCGATGGCATCGACGGGGTTGTGCCACAGGTCCCGCACACCATCGCCATCGAAATCGACGGCATAGGCCTGATAGCTGGTGGGGATGAACTGTGGGTAGCCCATCGCACCGGCATAGGATCCCTTGATGGAGAGCGGGTCGATGCCCTGCTCCAACGTCAGCTGCAGGAAGGCGGACAGCTCACCACGGAAGAACTTGCCACGACGCGGATGATCGAAGGCCAGCGTGGAGAGTGAGTCGATCACGCGGTGGGTACCGGTGTGCTTGCCGAAGAAGGTCTCGACGCCAATGATGGCGGCGATGACTTCCGGCGGCACGCCATATTCGGCCTGGGCACGATCGAAGGTCTCGCGATGCTCGGCGATGAACTTCACGCCGGCCTCGATGCGAGATTCCTTCATGAAGATGGCGCGGTACTGGTCCCAGCGCAGGTGCCCTTCCGCCGGGCGCGACATGGCATCCAGCACTTTCTGGCTGTAATCGGCCTGATTCATCAGCTCGGTCACGCGAGCGCGATCCAGCCCCTTGGCCACCAGCTCATCCACCAGCTTGGCCGTCTCCGGGTGAGTTGCGGGAGCAAAGCCATCCGGCGCCGCCATGGCCGCCCCTGACATGCCCAGCAACGGCGCGATCATCAGGGCTGCGCCCCAGTGCTTCAGACGCCGCCCACGTGCGTTAATCACCGTCATCGACTCTCTCCTTGCCTGTCTGCGGGCGTCGGCCCGCGAATGTCCTTGCCATCCGGTAGCTGCAAAGGCCGCGTCAACGCGACAGCAGGCGCCGGTGGGTATGAATGCTCATGAGAATACCGAAGCCCGCCAGCAAGGTCACGCTGGAGGTCCCACCATAACTGACCAGCGGCAGCGGAACGCCCACCACCGGGAGAATGCCTGACACCATGCCGATGTTGACGAACACATAGACGAAGAAGGTCAGGATGATGGCTCCCCCTGTCAGGCGCGCGAAGCTGTCCTGACCATGGTTGGCCATCACCAGCCCGCGCAGCACGATCAACACGTAGAGGGCGAGGAAGAAACTCATGCCCAGAAGCCCGAGTTCCTCCCCGATCACCGCGACGATGAAGTCGGTATGCCGCTCAGGCAGAAATTCCAGCTGCGATTGGGTCCCCAGGGTATAGCCCTTGCCCAGCAGGCCTCCGGAGCCGATGGCGGTCTTGGACTGGATGATGTTCCAGCCGGCACCCAGCGGGTCGGACTCCGGATTCAGGAAGGTCAGCACACGCCGGCGTTGATAGTCATGCATCACCATCCACAGAAGCGGCAGCGCCGAGGCGATCAACGCCCCGAAGAAGGCGATCAGTTTCCAGGAGAGTCCCGCCAGCAGGATGACGAAGACCCCGGCCGCCGCGACCAGCAGCGAGGTTCCCAGGTCCGGCTGCCGAGCGATCAGCAGCACCGGCGTGACGATGATCACCCCACAGATGACCAGATCGCGCCAGCGTGGCGGCAGCGGCCGCTGCCCCAGCCAGCAGGCGACCATCATCGGCATCGCCAGCTTCATGAGCTCCGACGGTTGGAAGCGCACGACGCCGGGAATCACCAGCCAGCGCTGGGCCCCCATGCCGACATCCCCCAGTACCTCCACCGCCACCAGCATCAGGAAACCGCCACCATAGGCGACAGGTGCCCAGCGATACAGCGTGCTCGGAGAGAGCTGCGCCAGGCCGATCATGACCCCCAGCGCCAACGCCTGACGTGACGCCTGGCGCAGCGTGAAATCGATATCCTGACCGCTGGCGCTGTAGAGCACGATCAGACCGCACCCCAGCACGATCAGCAGCAACAGCAGCAGCCAGGGGTCCAGATGGATCCGCTCCCACAGACTGGTGCGACGCCGGCGATTGAGCTCGCCTCCCACGCTGCGCATCGAGCGCTGATAATCAGTCGGCATCATTGACTCCTGCAGGGGTTTCGCTCTGCTCGGCCTGCGCCGCCGTCTCTTCCAGGGCCGCCGCCAGCGTCAGGGCGGCATCACGGGCGACAGGATCAATGCGCGGCAACAACCAGTAATCCGTGATGGCACGTGCCATGGGGCCGGCCACCGAGCTTCCGCCCTGACCGTTCTCCACCACCACGGACACGGCGATCTCGGGATTCTCGACCGGCGCGAACGCCGCAAACAGGGCATGGTCGCGCAGACGTTCCGCCAGCTCGTGACCGTTGTACTTCTGGTCCTGCCCCAGGGTGAAGACCTGCGCCGTACCGGACTTGCCGGCCATGCGATACTTGAGCCCGGGCCCGACGTACTTGCGCGCCGTGCCCTCGCGGCCATTGACCACGTCCTCAAGCGCGCCGATGACCTCGTCCCACCAGGCAGGATTCTCCACCACCACGTCAGGCTTCTCTTCGCTGCGCGGCAACAGCACCGTCTCATCGCCGATGCGCTTGGCCAGATGAGGCGTCACATGCCGGCCACGATTGGCCAGCACCGCCTCGGCGGAGGCGAGCTGCAGGGGCGTCGTCAACCAGTAGCCCTGGCCGATCCCGATGGAGATGGTCTCGCCGGGATACCAGGGCTTGTCGTAGCGATTGCGCTTCCATTCCTTGGACGGCATCAACCCCGGCAAGGCACCCTGCACGTCCAGCGCGGTCTGCTCACCGAACCCGAACTTGTGCATGTACTCGCTGATGCGATCGATGCCCAGTCGATAGGCGACATTGTAGAAGTAGGTGTCATTGGAGACGGCGATACCGCGCCGCATGTTGACCCGTCCATGCCCCCAGCGCAGCCAGTTGCGATACTTGTGGCTGTCATTGGGCAGCTGGAAATACCCCGGGTCGAAGAAGGTGGTCTGCGGCGTGATGACGCCATTGTCCAGCCCCGCCAGCGACATGAAGGGCTTGACCGTCGAGGCAGGCGGATACTGTCCACGTATCGCCCGATTGAACAGCGGCAGGTCGATGTCGGACTGCAACGCACGGTAACTCTTGACGCTGATGCCGGTGACGAACTCGTTGGAATCAAAGCCCGGCACCGAGGCCATGGCGAGGATCTCGCCGCTCTCCGGCTCGATGGCCACGATCGCCCCACGGCGCCCCTTGAGCAGTCGATAGGCCAGATCCTGCAGGCCACGGTCGATGGTCAGCGTCAAGTCCTTGCCGGGCTGCGGGTCGATACGCGACAGCTCACGCAGCACGCGGCCGCGCGCATTAGTTTCCACCTTGCGCAGCCCGGCCTGACCATGCAGCGCCTCTTCATAGAAGCGCTCGATCCCGGTCTTGCCGATGAAGTGCGTTCCCGAATAGTTGCCCTTGTCGAGGGTCTTGAGCTCCGCCTGATTGATGCGCCCGACATAGCCCAGCGTATGCGAGAGCGGCTTGGCATCCGGGTAGTAACGCAGCAGCTGGGCCTCGACCTCGACACCTGGCAGGCGATAGCGATTGACCGCCAGACGCGCGATCTGCTCCTGGCTCAGTTCACTCATCAACAGGGCTGGCTGATAGGGGCGCTGTCGCTGACGCGAGCGTTCCTTGAAGTCTTCGATTTCATCAGGGGGGAGATCGAGAATCTCGACCAGACGCTCAAGCGTCGTCTCCAGATCACCGGCGCGTTCGCGCACGATGGTCAGGTTGTAATTGGGGCGATTCTCGGCAAGCAGACGACCGTTGCGGTCATAGATCAGGCCGCGCGTCGGCGGCAGGGGTTCGACACGCACACGGTTCTTGTCCGAGCGCGTGGTATAGATATCGTGTTCCACGACCTGAAGAAAGACCAGCCGTGCCAGCAGGCAACCGGCCAGCACCAGCACCAGGCCGGCGGCCACGATACTGCGAAGGCGAAAGATCCGCACTTCCTGTTGGGGATTCTTGATCGTCGCCCGGCGTTGGCGCATGGCGGGTCTCGCAACTCGTGTCTTGTCGCAAGCGGCAGGCGCTTAACGGTGATAAGGATGCCCGACCAGCAGTGTCCAGGCGCGGTAGAGCTGCTCCGCCAATACGATGCGCACCAGCGGGTGCGGCAGGGTCAGCGCGGAGAGCGACCAGCGCTGATCCGCGCGGGCCAGCAGGCGTGGATCGAGCCCGTCAGGACCGCCGATCAGGATGGCCACATCGCGACCGCCCAGGCGCCAGTCATCGGCGTGCTGAGCCAGCTGCTCCGTGCTCCACGACTTCCCTAGGACATCAAGGGCGACAACATGTTCATTTCCCTTGAGTTTTTCGAGCATCCGATCACCTTCACTGGCCATGGCACGGGCAATATCCGCGTTCTTGCCACGGTTTCCGGGCGCCAGTTCGATGAATTCGAGGGAAAAGTCTCTTGGCATGCGTTTGAGATATTCCCGGCTACCCTTCTCCACCCAGTCAGGCATCTTCTGCCCGACCGCCAGTACTCGGATCTTCATGTCCTGTCCCGTGTCGTCAGTGGCCAACGGGCATGCCCGCTGACCCTCTCCTTCCGTCCAACCACCACGGGCCCGCCCTGTCAGCATGCTGCCCGCAACCGGCGCCGGTGGCACCGCCGTGCCGCATCACTCCGCCTCTTGAGGCAGGCAAGAGCGGAATCAGCTGCGCTGTTCGAACTCTTCGCTCGTCTCGCGGGGCAGATCGCTCCACAGGCGCTCGAGGTCATACAGGGCACGGGTTTCGGCCAGCATGACGTGGACGACGACATCGCCCAGATCCAGCAACACCCAGTCGGAACCGTTGTCGCCTTCGCAACCCAGCGGCTTGACGCCGGCTTCTTTCACCGTGACCTGCACATTGTTGGCCAGAGCGGCGATATGACGGCTGGAAGTCCCCGTCGCGATCACCATGACATCGGTGACGCTGGTCAGCTTGGAGACATCGATCTCGCTGATTTCCTGGGCCTTGAGGTCGTCAAGGGCGTCGATCACCAGGTTTTTAAGAGCTTCGGTCTGCATGATTCCTCGGAAGTTTGTTCGGCAGGGGGCGCATTCTACCCGTTGGTGATGCGCTCGCCTATGGGCATCGTCAATCTACGCGTCACGAACCCTCACTCACAGGGCGGGCAGTAAAGCGACCGGGCCTCGATATGGCGGATGACCGTCTCGGGCAGCAGGTAGCGCACGCTATCCCCCAGCGCAAGCCGCTCGCGTACGAAGGTCGCGCTGATCGCCATGCGGGTCGGCAATGACAACCGCAGCAACAGGCCGCCGGGACGCGCCATCAGCTCGGCCACCGTCTGCACTTCCCGCCCCTCGATCAAGGCCTTCAACGCCTCTGGCAGAGGAGCATCATGATCAGGGCGCTCGATCACCACGACATGGGCATCATCGAACAATCGCTCGGCGGCATGCCATTCGCCAAGCTTGAGAAAGGCATCATGGCCGATGGCCATCACCAGCCGCGCCTGAGGGCCATATTCGCCGCGCAGGCTCGCCAGGGTGTCGGCACTGTAGGACGGCCCATCCCGGAAAAGCTCGCGGGCATCCGCCTTGAGCCCCGGCTCACCGGCAATCGCGGCCTCCAGCATGGCCAGACGCTCCTCGCTGCTCACCCCGGGTGCGGCACGATGTGGCGGCTGATGGCAGGGAATCATCAACACATGATCCAGGCCCAGCGCCTCACGCAGTTCGATGGCGCTGCGAAGGTGCCCGTGGTGTACCGGGTCGAAAGTGCCCCCGAGCATCGCCACCCGGGGGACCGGCCCGAGACAGCCCTCGAAGCCGGGCTGTGGCTTCTCGTCAGGCAGAGTGTCGCAGGCCTCCCCACCCGGCTGTGCGGCAGGTTCGCGCTGCGCGGCGTCGCCGTCGACATTCAGCGGGCGCTGGCTATCGTCCAGCGCCCGTGGCGATGCGCTGACCGAGGAAGGGTCTGGAGATCTCACTGACGAATCTGCCCATCGCCGAACACGACATACTTGCGTGTGGTGAGCCCTTCCAGCCCCACGGGCCCGCGAGCGTGCAGCTTGTCGGTGGAAATGCCGATCTCGGCACCCAATCCGTATTCGAAGCCATCGGCAAAGCGGGTGGAGGCATTGACCATCACGGAGCTGGAATCCACTTCGGCCATGAACCGACGCGCCAGCGCATAGTTGTCGGTGATGATGGCTTCGGTATGCCCGGAGCTGTGACGCTCGATATGCGCCATCGCCGCTTCCACGCCCTCGACGACCCGAATCGCCAGAATCGGTGCCAGATACTCGGTATCCCAGTCCTGATCCGTGGCGGCCACGGCCTCGGACAGGATGTCACAGGTGCGTTCACAGCCACGAATCTCGACCTCATGGACCGCCAGACGCTCGGCGATGCGCGGCAGCACCTCGGCCGCGACAGCCGCATCCACCAGCAGGGTCTCCATGGTGTTGCAGGTACCGTAACGGTGTGTCTTGGCGTTCTCGGCGATGCTCACCGCCATGTCGAGATCTGCCGTGGCGTCGATATAGACGTGGCAGATACCGTCGAGATGCTTGATGACCGGCACGCGCGCCTCATTGGTGATGCGCTCGACCAGACTCTTGCCCCCACGCGGGATGATGACATCGACGTACTCGGGCATCGCGATCAGACGGCCCACCGCGGCACGGTCCGTGGTGGCCACCACCTGCACCGCCGTCGCCGGCAGCCCGGCCGCCACCAGCGCCTCGCGGATGATCTCACCCAGCGCACGGTTGCTGGACGCCGCTTCTGAACCACCACGCAGGATGCAGGCATTGCCGGACTTGAGGCACAGGCTGGCGGCCTCGATGGTGACGTTGGGCCGTGATTCGAAGATGATGCCGATCACGCCCAGCGGCACACGCATGTGACCGACCTGGATGCCGCTGGGACGATATTTCAGGCCATCGATCTCACCGACCGGGTCCGGCAGGGCCGCGACCTGCTCGAGCCCCTCGATCATGGCGTCGATACGCGCCGGCGTGAGGGCGAGGCGGTCGACCATCGCCTCCGACAGGCCATTGTCTCGCGCTCGCGTCAGGTCATCGGCGTTGGCGGCGGTCAGCGACTCGCGGCGCTCGTCGATCAGTCGCGCCATGATCTGCAGCGCCCGGTTCTTGAGGCCGCTGTCGACACGACGCATCACCACGCTCGCTGCGCGGGCATCGCCGCCCAGACCGTTCATGTAAGCCACGACGTCCGTGGTGTCGTGCTTGCCCAGCTCGCTCATGTGCCTTGTCTCATTCGTAGAAAGATGTAGGAAAATGCCTTCCGCCCGCTCTGGCGCCTGTGGATCAGCCGAGGGAGGGGCGAAGCGAAAGCGCCGGATCACCTCGACACTTCGGAAAATCATGGTTTGGGGTATGCTGGCCCGTATCAGCGCCTGGCAGAGCCGGGACAGGCAGGCGGCATCACGCTCGCACATCCTGTCATGGCATGGCTCAATGCGCTGCGCCCCATCCGACCGAGGAGTCTGGTCGGATTCATGTCATCCACGGGAAAGGTGCCAATATAAGTCACCATGGAGATCAAGTTCAAAGTCCGGGTCAGTCAGTTCATCTGTCTGCTCGGCTCTGTGCTGTTGCTGCTGGAAGCGGCGCGCCAGATCAGCCTCGCCCTGACCATCACCGGACTGCTGCTGGCCATCGGCGGCACCTTGCTGCTGGTGGTCTCCCTGGCGCACGAACTCTTCACGATGGGCTGGTTCCGGACCATGGCCATGCTCAGCGTGGCGGTGATCATGGCGCTGCTGGTGCTGCTGGCACCCGAGCAGCACATGATGTGGCTATGGGGATTTGCCGTGCTGCTGCTCTATCCGCGCCCCGCGTGGCTGGCGCCGGCCTGCGCCATCATCGGGCTGATCACCACCTGGCTGGCACTCACGCCGCTGGGCAGTGACTGGCTGAGCCTTGGCATCGGCATCACGGCCACCTTGATGGCGCTGGGCGCCATCGCCGGGCAGCGTCAGCAGGAGGTCTGGCGTCAGCTGGAGCGGCGCGGTCGCCGTGACGCGAATCGTGCCATCTGGTCACAATACCAGCTGCTCCGGGATCTGCCGCGGGAAATTTCCCGGGCAGATCGTGAAGGCATCCACATCGAGCTGATCCTGCTGGAGCCAGCCACGCCCACCCGCCTCACGCGTCGCCGTCTGCTGAATACGCTGGACAGCGCGGCGCTGCCCCATGAAACACGCTATCAGCTTGACGATGACTGCCTGGCGTTGCTGTTGGTGGCACGCAGCGAACACGCTGCCAACCTGCGGCGGCGTCAGCTCATGGAGCATCTTGCCATGCCAGTGCGGGCGCGGGTCCAGCCGCTGAACGATACCGAGGCCGACCATCTCGACCTGCAGGCGGCGAGCGCCAACCTCAGCGAGGAGCGCGAGCCGATCACTCACCTGCCCGCGCTCCCCTCCCGAAAGGCGGCACTCGCCGACACCCCCCAGGCGGAGGCTGAAGACTGATGTCCTCGTCAACGACGGCCACGCGCGCCAGAGAGCGCCGCCGGCTGGCCAATCGCAAGACCCTGATCATGCTACTGGCGACCCTGGTGCTGGCCACCTACGCGCTCTGGCGTTATCTGGTCGGGGACTACTCCCACATCCTGACACCGGTGCTGGCCACCTTGCTGATGGGGATCGCGACCGCTCTGCACCTCCTGGATGAAGAGCAGCCACTTCCCGCCTATCTGGCGCTGATCGGCGGTTACCTGATGCTGGCGCTGGAGGCCCCCAGCGCGCACATCGGAATGTCGCTGTGGCTGGGATTGCCGAGCATCCTGACGCTGCTGCTGCTGCCATTGGCGCCGGCGATGCTCTTGAACGTGGTACTGGCCCCGCTGTGGCTATGGCTGCTGGGTCAGCCGGATGACAACTTCGGCGAGGTACTGCGCTATGTCTGCCTGCTGCTGGTCGCCAGCCAGCCCTTCGTGATCAACAACCTGCAGTCAGGTGTCATGCGCATGACCGCCAGCGAGGAAGTCGAGTGCAATGCCTACAATGCGCGCACCGGCCAGCAGCGGCTGACCAGCGAGGCCGCACGCGCCAGTGCGCTGGAGCAGCCGTTGAGCATCCTGGTCATCTACCTGCCGCAGCTGGAGATGCTCGGTGAGCAATTCGGGGAAGACCGCCGCATCGAGTGCCTCTCCTCGGCCTGCGATGTCATGCAGGGCATCTCGCGTCAGGGCGATCTGCTGTGTCGCAGTGACAAGGCCACGTTCTGGCTGATGCTCCCCAATACCGGCGAGGCCGGCGCCCTGATCATGCGTGAACGCCTGACGGCCGCCCTGGCGGCGACGACACAGCCCGAGACCGGCTCGATCATCGCTCACGCTCGTCTCGTCAACTACAAGGCGGGCGACACGGTACAGAAACTCGAACAACGCCTGCTGGCCGCCCAACTCACCCTGATGGACCTCAATGAATGAGCAACACCCTTGCCACACTGACTCACTGGCTGGACCCCACCTCCCTGATGGCCACGCTGAGCGAGCACCCCGTGGCGCTGATTGTCATCATCGGCTTCATCTCCCTGCTCGAATCCCTCGCCATCGTCGGCCTGCTGGTCCCCGGCGTGGTCATGCTGACGGCCGGCGCCTCGCTGGCGGGGCATCTTGAGCTTTCCCTGCCACTGGTGCTGCTTTCCGGTGCGCTGGGGGCCGTGATCGGCGATGGCGTGAGCTTCTGGCTCGGCGTCCATCATCGGGATCAGTTACCGCAGCGCTGGCCCTTCTCGCGCCACCCCGAATGGATCGAACACGGTCAGCGCTTCTTCCATCGTCACGGCAGCTGGTCGATCGCCTTCGGGCGTTTCGTCGGCCCGGTACGCCCGATCATCCCGCTGGTCGCGGGCATGCTGGACATGCCGGCCTCGCGCTTCTTCATGGTCAATGGCCTCTCGGCACTGGCGTGGTCTCCCGCCTATCTGTTGCCGGGCTACCTGCTGGGCCAGACCTGGCAATCACTGTTCACGCTGCCACCGGGCGCCAACGGCCTGCTGATCGGCCTGGCCAGCGGCCTGATCGCCTGCGCCTTTGCCTTCTCCTTTCTGCGCCGCCAGCTGGGCCGCGAAGGCCGCCTCTATCACTGGCTGGCGCGCCGCATGCGTCGCTCGGCATCCGGCCGTCGCCTGTGGTGGCAGCTGCGCCACCCCGACCCGGAAGGCGAGTTCCCGCTGGCCTCGATGGCACTGCTGGTCTTTGCCGTCATCAGCGTGCCCGCGATGAGTCTGGCGGCACTCGCTCACCCCGGGCCCTGGCAGATCGACGTCGTCGCGGCCTCGCTCGCCGACAGACTCCACACCCTGCTGCCCGAGAACCTTCTGCACCAGGCCAGCCTGTGGCTCTCGCAGCTCGGCGATGGCACGGGGCTCGCGGCACTCGTGGCGCCCTGGCTCGTGTGGCTGGCACTCACGCGCCGCCATGCGATATGGATCCATCTGAGCGCCGCCTGGGTCGGCATCGCCTGCGCCAATACCGTGCTCAAGTATCTGATCCAGCGCCCCCGTCCGGACACTCCCGCCTTCCTCGAGGGCTCGATGTCGTTCCCCAGTGCCCACACGGCCGGTGCCGTCGCGGTATTCGGCCTGGCAGCCGCCTTCATCGCCGAACGGCAACCCTCTCCACGCCGACGCTGGATCTACTGGAGCGCCATCATCGCCTGTAGCGTGATCGGGCTGTCTCGCATCTTCCTCGGCGTGCACTATCTGAGCGATATCCTGGGCGGCGCCTGTCTGGGACTGCTGGCGTGTGCTCTGGTGCGCATCAGCTACCCTGCCTTCGTCCAGCAACCCTGCCCCTCGCCGGCCGCCCCCGTGGTGTGGTTGAGCCTGGCGAGTCTGGGTCTGCTGACGGCGCGCCTGCTGTGGCTGCCGCTCTAGCCCGTCATTCACGATCGACCCTCAAGGTGATCGCTGCACGTCATCATCACCGCCACCTTCGCCTTCTGCCCAAGAGGATACCCATGCCCGGTCCTGCCGCTCCCCCTGCCAACCAGCCCCAGGCGCTCATGTCGATTCATCTCGGCATCGCGCTGCTCGGCGGCACGGCGCTGTTCTCGAAGGGCCTGCCACTCTCGGCGCTCGACATCACCACCTGGCGCAGCCTGCTGGCCGGCCTGTTCCTTCTGTGGATCGCACGGCTGAAGTGGCAGGTCTCGCTGCGCCTGAGCGGCCGCGACTGGGCGCTGGTGGGCGTGGCCGCGGCGCTGATGGCCGCTCACTGGGTCAGCTACTTCCACGCGATGCAGGTCTCGTCCGTGGCCACCGGCATGCTGGCACTGTTCACCTATCCCATCTTCATCGTGCTGCTGGAACCCTGGGTGGAGGGCACGCGCCTGAAAGCCGGGGATCTGGCGGCGGCAGGGCTGGTGTGCATCGGCGTCTGGCTGCTGGTTCCCGGCGGCGACAGCAGCGCGCAGGGCGATAGCCTGGCGGGAGTGTTGTGGGGCGTGTTCTCGGGCCTGCTGTTCGCGGCGCGCAATCTGCTGGTGCGCTACCGTCTCAGCCACCTCAACCCGGTGCTGTCGATGAGCCTGCAGGCGCTGGGCGTGGTGGTGCTGACATTGCCGTTCGCCTCCGGCGAGATCATGGACGCAAGCCCGGGAACAGGCATCGCCATGCTGGTACTGGCCGTCGTGTTCACGGCCACCCCCCATGCCCTGATGACCTTCGCCCTGGGTGGTCTCAGGGCCAAGACCGTCGGCATGATCGGCTGTCTGCAGCCGGTGTATGGGGTGCTGCTTGCCTGGTTGATTCTCGGCGAGGCCCCCACCTGGATGACGCTGGTGGGCGGCAGTTTCATCGTGGCGGCGGCGGCACTGGAGACCCTGCGACGCAATTGACTCGCACACCACCGTTGAGACAGCTGCCGGCGTTGCGCCAGCCGCCCCGATAGTCCCCGTCGTCGCGGTTGCTCCAGCCGGCGAACACACGAAGGCCCGCCATTGGCGGGCCTTCGTGTGTTCGGGGTGTGTCGGTCAGCGCCTTGGCATGCCGAGGTCAGCCGGTGGCGAGCCAGATGCCCACCCCGACCATCAGGGTCCCCGCGACCCGGTTCATGAGCCGCACGCGCGAACCACGACCGAGCCAGCGCGCCAGTCCACTGCCGCCACCGGCATACAGCATCAGACAGCTGAATTCGAGCGTGAGAATGATACCCACCAGCGCCACCAGCTGTGGCGTCATCGGCAGGCTCGCGTCCAGAAACGGCGGCAGCAGCGCGATGAAGAACGCCCAGCCCTTGGGATTGGCGATGGCGGTGACGAAGCCCTGTGCCGCCAATGTCCGCCGCGAGGCGCGTGGTGCAGCACTGGCCTCGCCCACGACCCCCAGCGCCAGGCGCCCCCGCGAGCGCCACATCTGGATGCCGAGCCACACCAGATAGGCGCCCCCGGCCAGCTTGAAGGCCGAGAACACCAGCGGATAGCGCAGCATGATGGTCGCGACCCCGATCACGGCCGAGACCGCCACCAGCCCGACCCCCAGCAGCTCGCCCACCATCATCCACAGGGTGCGGCGCACCCCTTGCGTCATCCCCAGGGTCATGGCCAGCGTCATGCACATGCCCGGTGTCAGCGACACCAGAAAGAAGGTCGGCACGAACACCGACAACAATGACCAATTCAGCATTCCCTGCTCTCCCTGCACAATCCGATGATCAAGATGACGACACTAGTCACCACTGACATGCCCTTCGCCCCAGCGCGGCATCAGCGCATGCGCGATTCCCAGCTGATTGAGAATGCGCGCGACGATGAAGTCGATCATGTCATCGAGTGTCTGCGGGCGGTGATAGAAGCCGGGGGCGGCGGGCAGGATGACGGCCCCCATGCGCGTCAGGCTCAGCATGTGTTCGAGATGGATCGCCGAGAACGGCGTCTCGCGCGGCACTAGGATCAGCGTGCGACGCTCCTTGAGGGCGACGTCGGCGGCGCGTTCGATCAGATTGTTGCTGGCGCCGGTCGCGATAGACGAGAGCGAGCCGGTGGAACATGGACATACCACCATGGCACTCGGCGCGCCGGAGCCGGACGCCACGGGCGCCATCCAGTCCTCGCGGCCGAAGCAGCGAATCTGACCGGGCCTGGCGGCGTAGCGCTGGGTAAGCACCTCGGTGAGGCGAGCCGGGCGCGCCGGCAGTTCTTCATCGGTCTCGGTGGCGATCACCATGTGGGCCGCCTTGGAGACCATCACCATCACCTCATGACCCGCCGCGACCAGGCATTCGATCAGCCGCAGGCCGTACTGGGCACCCGAGGCCCCGGTCAGCGCGACGGTGACCGCTGACTTGAACTCCCCTTCGGGGGCTTTCGCTTGCTGGCTCATGCCTCACCTTCCCGTGCTGCCAGTGCACTCAACAGACGTTCGTGGATACCGCCGAAGCCGCCATTGGACATCACCACCACCCAGTCGCCGGCGCGGGAGTCATTGGCGATCTTGGCGATCAGGGCGTCGAGGTCCTGCTCGACATCGGCTTCAACGCCGAGAGCACGACACTCGCTGACCGTCTCGTCGAGTGACCAGCCCAGTGTCGGGCCCGCGAACCAGCTGACCCGATCCGCTGCGGTGACCGCTGCCGGCAGGCGCGCCTTCATGGTGCCAAGCTTCATGGTGTTGGAGCGCGGCTCGATCACCGCCCACAGACGACCGCCCTGCCCTTCGGCTGCCACGCCCGGCGCCAGGCCCTCAAGCGTGGTGGCGATGGCGGTCGGGTGGTGCGCGAAGTCATCGATGACCTTGACGCCGGCCACCTCACCGCGCAGCTCCTGACGGCGCCTGGGCGGCGCGAAGCGCGCGAGCGCCTGCAGCGCCGCCTCGACACTCACGCCGCACTCGACGGCAGCGGCCACCGCGGCACAGGCGTTGGCCACGTTGTGGCGTCCGCGCATCGCCCACTGACACTCGACGAAGCGGTCCGCCTCGCCGGACACGGCGGCCGGCGCCAGCGCGAAGTGGCTGCCATCGGCACTGATCAGACGATAGCGCCAGTCGCCACCGGCGTTCTCGATGCCACCTTCATCGCCGAAGCGTGTCACCGGCGTCCAGCAGCCTTGATCCAGCACGCGTTCCAGCGCCTCGGCACCGGCGACGGCGTCCGCCGCGACCACCAGCTTGCCGCCAGCCGGCACGGTACGCACCAGGTGATGGAACTGCCGTTCAATGGCCGCGAGATCCGGGAAGATGTCGGCGTGGTCGAATTCGAGATTGTTGAGCACGGCGATGCGCGGACGGTAATGCACGAACTTGGAGCGCTTGTCGAAGAAGGCCGTGTCGTACTCATCGGCCTCGACCACGAAGGGTGCCTGCGGGTCGCCGATACGCGCGGAATCGCCCAGCTGCGGCGGCACGCCCCCGATCAGATAGCCCGGCGTGAGGCCCGCGCATTCGAGAATCCAGGCGGTCATGGTCGCGGTGGTGGTCTTGCCGTGGGTGCCGGCAATGGCGATCACCGGTCGTCCCGTCAGCACCTCGTCACACAGCCATTGCGGGCCGGAGGTGTAGGCCAAGCCGCGCTCGAGCAGCGCCTCGACTTCAGGATTGCCGCGCGAGACGGCATTGCCGACCACCGTGAGCTCTGGCGCGGGCTCGAGATTGTCGGCGGCATACCCTTCCATCAGGGTGATACCGGCCTCGGCCAGCTGTGTGCTCATGGGCGGATAGACATTGGCATCGCTGCCGGTGACGCGATGGCCGCGCGCACGCGCAAGCAGTGCCAGAGAGCCCATGAAGGTACCGCAAATACCGATGACGTGAAGGTGCATCTGTTTCTCCAATCCGGAAGCCCGAGCAGCCTAGCATGCCCGCCAGGCGGCGAGTAGCACGGGCGTGTCGGGGCAGAACGACAGATACGTGGCATCCGGGCGTCGTGCAGGGGTCATGTCTTTCGGATATGATGCGGCGGGTAAGCGCCAGCCCGTTCAAGACCATGACAAGGAAGCAGAGACGAGAAGCCCATGCCCCAGCACAATGCCTTCTACGCCCAGTCCGGTGGCGTTACCGCCGTCATCAATGCCAGCGCCTGTGGCGTGATCGAAGCCGTGCGTGAACACGGCGACCAGATCGGCAAGCTCTACGCCGGTCACAACGGCATCATCGGCGCCCTGACCGAAGATCTGATCGATGTCAGCCAGGAAAGCGACGAGAACATCGCCGCCTTGCGCCACACCCCGGGCGGTGCCTTCGGCTCCTGCCGTTACAAGCTCAAGAGCATCGAGGATCACCGTACCCAGTACGAGCGTCTGATCGAGGTGTTCAAGGCCCACGATATCCGCTACTTCTTCTACAACGGTGGCGGCGACAGCGCCGACACCTGCCTGAAGGTCTCCCAGCTGGCCGAGACCATGGGCTACCCGATCCAGGCCATCCACGTACCCAAGACCGTGGACAACGACCTGCCGATCACCGACAACTCGCCGGGCTTCGGCAGCGTGGCCAAGTACATCGCCACCTCCACCCGCGAGGCCGGCCTCGACATCGCCTCCATGTGCGCCACTTCCACCAAGGTGTTCATCCTTGAGGTCATGGGACGTCACGCTGGCTGGATCGCCGCCGCCGGTGCCCTGGCTGGCGAAGATGCCACTCAGCCGCCGCACATCGTGGTCTTCCCGGAAGTCGCCTTCCACCGCAAGGACTTCATGGCGCGTGTCGACCAGTGCGTCAAGGACCACGGCTACTGCGTGGTGGTGGTCTCCGAAGGTGCCCGCTATGAAGACGGCACCTTCCTGGCCGATGCCGGCAACACCGATGCCTTCGGCCACCGTCAGCTGGGCGGCGTGGCGCCGACGCTGGCCGGCATGGTCAAGCAGGATCTCGGCTACAAGTATCACTGGGCCGTGGCCGATTATCTGCAGCGCGCGGCACGCCACATCGCCTCGAAGACCGACGTCGAGCAGGCGTACGCCACGGGTCGTGCTGCCGTGGAAATGGCCCTGGCCGGCAAGAACGCCGTGATGCCGGCGATCCGTCGCCTCGGCGATGGCGCTGACTACGCCTGGGACATCATCGAGGCACCGCTGGAGCAGATCGCCAACCATGAGAAGTTCATGCCGCTGGAGTTCATCAGCGAAGACGGCTTCTACATCACTGACGCCTGCCGCCAGTACCTGTCACCGCTGATCCAGGGCGAGGACTTCCCGCCCTTCGTCAATGGTCTGCCGGCGGTCGCCCGCCTCACGCTGGCCAAGGTCGAGAAGAAGCTCACGCCGTTCTCGATCTGATCGATCGCGCTGCCCGCTTCCCCGGGCAGCGCTGTGCCAACGCCGTTGCGGCACCCATGAGAAAGCCCCGCACAGATCACTGTGCGGGGCTTTCTCGTTCATGACGCGAGGCTGCTCTCGACAACCGCACGCCACCGACACACGCAGGGCTATTTGAGCAACCAGGACAGCACCAGCAGCAACAGCAGGATGCCGGCGACGCCCTGCCAGAAATTGGCCGGTTCGCGCATGGCCTCGGATGGCGTGATGGCCTTGCCGGGGTCCTGCTGTGGCAGGCGCAGCGCATAGAGCAGCTCCGACAGACGCCGGAAGCGCAAGGTGCGCTGGGGGTCCAGCGCACGCCTCAGGGCATCGTCCAGCATCTGGGGAACCTGCGGATTGCGCATGCGTGCCGGCTGATACTCCAGCAGCTCGAGGTCCGTCTGGGTGCGCAGCTGATCCATCGACTGAGCGTAGGGCTGCATGCCGGTCAGCAGCCAGTAGATCACCGACGCCAGCCCGTACTGATCGCTGCGGCGACTGACCTCGGCCCCCAGCGCATATTCCGGCGCACTGTGCTCGGTCAGCCCGACCTGGCGCACCAGGGGACCGGCACTCTCGTGCCCATCCCCTTCGCGCAGATGACAGGCCCCGAAGTCCACCAGCACCACCTTGCCGTGACGGTCGATCATCACGTTGTCGGGGTGGATCAACTGATGCAGCACTTCACGCCGATTGAGTGCGTGGACCGCCTTGCCCAGCTGGCGGGCGATATCCAGGCGCTGCTCGAGATTGGCCTGGGGATGCTGGCGCGCCCAGTCGGTCAGCGTCTGCGCCTCCAGATGCTCGAGCAGATAGTAGAGGTGATCCCGCGGGCGCGAGGGTTCCACCACCTTGACGACAAAGGGCGAGTTGACGCGATCCACCACCCACTGCTGGAGCAGGAAGTGCTCGAGATAGGCGTTCTTGAGCGAGAGCTCCGGACTCGGCGCCTTCATCACCATCACGCGCCGGCTCTTGAGATCCCGGACCTTGTAGACGCGCACCCGCGCACTGCGTGACATGACTTCCAGCACTTCCAGCCCATCGATGCGATCCCCCGGCTCCAGCTCGCGCGGCACCGGCAGATCCCCATAGATGCGCCCCGGCGTGTCTTCGCTGGCACTGGCCAGGCGATCGATACGCACCAGCTGGAAGCAGAACTGATCCGCGGTATAGCCACGTTCGTCGGCACGGTCCGCAGCGGCATGCGCGAGACGCTCGCTGGCGGCGTCCAGATCCGAGACATCGTCACGAATCAGTGACACGAAGTCCGAGGGCAGCAAGGTGCCGCGCACCGCTTGGGTGGTCAGCAGGAAGATGTCGCCCTGCTTGAGCGGCAATTCGATGTAATCGATGTCGAGACTGACATCCATGCCCAGAGCCCGTGAGGGATAGCGATAACCGCCCAGGTCCGTGACATGATCACGCGAGATCTGTTCGAACTCGCCACCACGCAGACGGAACACCACGGTATCGCCGGCATGGAACAGATGCGCCGACTGGCCACGGAAGATGACCGCGGAAATCGAGGTGACGTAACTGCCGCCACGCACGAAGCGACTCTGGCTGTAGCACCAGCTGTTCAGCGCTCGCAGCACACGAGTCGCGGAGTACTTGACGCTCCAGTTGTCGGGCGTGGCGAAGTAGTCGGCCAGAAAGCCACGCACGGCCAGATCGCCCGCCTGCTTGGCGATGGCGTTCTTGCTGGTGGTATCCGCGATCAACGCACAGCCGCCCTTGGTCGCCAGCGGGCCACGCTCGACAGGAATTTCCAGCGACATCGAGCTGCGGTGGCGCTTGCGGTCCGGTGCCACGAAGGCCTGACCATAACTGAGTGAAAGCTCTGCATCCGCCAAGGCGGTCTCCTTGCATGTCTGTCCTGCGGTGACGACCCTGCTGGTGCATGCCGGCCACGACAGGCCTCGTCACAGTGTCTGCACGGCACCGCGAGTCGCGCGGCGATCCTTGAACAACGGGCACACCATCGGCCAGAGTATCGAGGGATGGCCTCCACATGGGCTCGCGCGCTGCCAAGTGTTACCCGAGTCAGCCTGCAGTGCCACCACTCGTTGGTGCAACGCAAGGCGATCGAGCGTGGCATAATGGCAAAACGGTCTGCCAGTTCGTATAATTCAGCGGAATTTTGACCCGCAGGCCTTCAACCCGCAAACCCAAGGACTCGACAATGAGTTTCGACAAGATCCCCGCTGGCAAGGAATTGCCGAACGACGTCTACGTAGCGATCGAGATTCCGGCCAATCACGCGCCGATCAAGTACGAGATCGACAAGGACATCGATGCACTCATGGTGGATCGTTTCATGGCCACTCCGATGTTCTACCCGGCCAACTACGGTTACATCCCGAACACCCTGGCTGACGATGGCGATGCCCTCGACGCGCTGGTCGTGACTCCGTATCCGGTCGCGCCGGGCAGTGTCATCCGTGCGCGTCCGGTCGGCGTGCTCAACATGAGCGACGAAGCTGGCGAAGACGCCAAGCTGGTCTGCGTACCGCACCAGAAGCTGACCTCCCTGTACGACGACGTCCAGGAAGTCACTGATCTGCCGGAACTGCTGCGTCAGCAGATCGCGCACTTCTTCGAGAACTACAAGGATCTCGAGAAGGGCAAGTGGGTCAAGATCGATTCCTGGGACGGCGCTGATGCCGCGCGTGCCGCGATCGAGAAGGCAGCAGCTGCCTACCAGAAGGACTGATCCTTCCCGTGACGGTCGCCAACTGACCCTCATTTGCTGACCGCTCATGAAAAAGCCCCCGTCATTGACGGGGGCTTTTCGTTTTCTGGGCTCAGCCCGATCCAGCTCAGGCTGACGAGGCTGGCGGACATGACCTCCGTCAGGGTCCGCCAGCCTCGCGTCAGACTTCAGCCCTTCTCGAGCAGGCTGCGCAGGTCACTGATCGCGGAATTGGCGCGTGCGATGTAGTTGGCCATGACCAGCGAGTGATTGGCGAAGAAACCGAAGCCGGAACCGTTGAGGATCACCGGGCTGCCGATATCGGTCTGGGTCGACTCCAGCTCACGGATGATCTGGTCGATGGAGGTCAGGGCATTCTTGTCTTCCAGAACGCCCTGGAAGTCATGACGCACCGCCTTGAGCAGATGGATCAACGCCCAGGAGGTGCCGCGCGCCTGATAGAAGACATCGTCGATCTCGAGCCACGGCGTCTTGATCTCTTCTTCCGTCTGGGTGCTCTTGGCCGAGGTCGCGTTCTTGTCACCGGCCAGACTCAGATTGAGCTGAGACTTGCCGACGCTCGCGGACAGTCGCTGTGACAGGGAACCGAGACGATTCTCGACATCCGACAGCCAGGCCACCAGATTGTCGGCGCGCGCATAGAACTGGCCATTGTTCTGGGTGTCATCGCTCAGACGCTTGAGGTAGTCCCCCAACTGGCGGTTGGCATCGGCATATTCATGCTCGGCTTCCGGCAGCATCCAGGCATTGGCGTCGATGAACAGCAGCGATTCCGCCTTGCCCAGCGCCTTGTCATCACTGGACTGAGACTGTGAACGACTGAATTCCTTGCGCAGCTCGCGCGTCATGTCGCGCACCTGCACCAGCACGCCATATTCCCAGTTGGGCATGTTGTCCAGCCACAGCCCCGGGGGTGCCACGTCATTCTTCAGATAGCCGCCGGGCTTGTGCAGCAGGGTATCGTTGAGTTTCATCAGGGTCGCGACAGTCGCCGTGCCCGTCGGCAGCACCTCGAAGGCCGGTGCCGGCTGCTCGCCATCGACACTGGCAACGGGTGCCGCCAGCCCATGTACGCGGGCCAGTTCGGTGCGCGTGGCCTGGTCGACATTGAATTCGTCCGGCTCGCTGCTCCAGTAGATCCCAAGGCCAACGCAGACCAGCAGGTAAATGACGAACAGCCCGACCAGTGGTTTCCAGATCCAGCCATACTGAGGTGTTTCCAGCACGTCGCGACCCGCGCCACGCTTGCTGCCTTTACCGAATAGGGCCATGCGTTCTTCCTTGTATGAAGCCTTGTAAAAAGCCGTGTGAAAAAAGACGAGTCAGAAGACCGTGAACCGGTGTCGATACCCGCGTTGCCTCCAGCGCCGGTACTCATGACGTACGTCCTATCCTATCATGCGTCCCTGCGTGTGCCAGTCGCGCTCATCGCGACGTCAGAACCGGGGGGAGATCATCGCTACATGGTGGCGCATTCATCCTGGTGCAAGTCGCGACCCGTGATCATCGTGGGCATCATTGCCGGCCCTCTTTCCGTGACGAACACCTCAAGCGAGCTGATCGCGCAGAGGGCACAGGCACTCGCAAGATCGGCTTCTTCTCCCGGCACTGCAAAAGGATGCCTTCGTGCTTCGTCCGTTTCCCGCAAATGACGCGATCTCCCGCCAGATTCGCGCCAGTCTCGCCCTCGCCCGACCGATGCGCCCCGGGGTGCTGCTGGTCATTGTGCTGCTCCTCAGCCTGACCATTTTCGCCCTGCCAGCCCATGCCGGGCTGTTCGGCAGCAGTCCGGCCGCCTCCTCCAGCAGCGAATCGTCTACTGGGCTGTTCACGAGTCAGGCATCCAGCAGCGACTTCCTGCCGGTCAACGAGGCCTTTACGCCCCGCGCATGGCGTGAAGGCGACACCCTCTATGTCGGCTTCACCAGTGCCGAGGGCTATTACCTCTATCGCCATCAATTCGACTTCGCGACCTCCCGTGACGACCTCCGGCTCGGTGCCGCGGACCTGCCCCCCGGCGAATTCAAGCAGGACCCCTATCTGGGTGACGTGCACGTCTTCCATGACCCACTGGTCATTCGCCTGCCTCTGACAGCCGCAGACCGTCAGAATGCCCCGGACGAGGCGTCATCGATCAGTGGTCCGGTACCGATATCCATCACCTTCCAGGGGTGTGCCGACGCCGGCCTCTGCTATCCCCCCGAGACCGTCACGCTCGAGGCCGGTGAGCAGAGTGCGCCCGACGCCTTTGCCCACCTGATGCCTGATGCCGCCACCCTGGAGAGCGGCGCTGCCGACGACACTGGCGCACATCGTGACGGCGAGCCCACTGCCATCCCGGGGACGGATGGCAGCTTTCGAGCATTGTTCACGGATGCCGGCCTCGTCACCTTGCTCGGGCTGTTCTTCCTGGCAGGCCTCGGGCTGACCTTCACGCCCTGCGTGCTGCCGATGATCCCGATTCTCAGCTCGATCATCGTCGGCCAGCGCCCCAGCCGCCCGCGCGCCTTGCTGCTGTCCTCAAGCTACGCCCTGGGCATGGCGCTCACCTACGCCGCGGCCGGCACGCTGATGGGTCTGTTCGGCGCCGGCCTCAACCTGCAGGCCCAACTGCAATCTCCCGTCGTGCTGATTCCCTTTGCCGCCCTGTTCGTGCTGTTCGCGCTGGCCATGTTCGGCGCCTTCAATCTGCGCCTGCCCGGCCGCCTGCATTCGCGCCTCGACACGCTGCAGGGGCGCCTGATGAATGCCGGCCCGGGGGGATTGGCGCTGGCAGGCGCGTTATCGGTACTCGTGGTATCGCCCTGCGTCTCGGCACCTCTGGCCGGTGCGCTGGTCTATCTCTCCGCCAGTGGCGATGCCACCAGTGGCGGGTTGGCGCTGTTCGCGCTCGGGCTCGGCATGGGGGTGCCGCTGATACTGGTCGGCACCTTCGGCGCCAGTCTCCTGCCCAGGGCGGGCGGCTGGATGGAAGGCATCAAGCAGGCCTTCGGCATTCTGCTGCTGGGCGTGGCGCTGTGGCTGGTAGAGCGCTTGCTGCCGGCCTCGCTGACGGTGCTGGGCTGGGCGGCATTGGCCATCGGCACCGGGGTGGCGCTCGGCGCGATCAGCTCCTCAAGCCACGGCTGGGCCCGCGCCCGTCAGGCACTGGGGCTGCTGGCACTCGGCTGGGGAATGATCAGCCTGCTGGGCGTGGCCGGCGGCGCAAGCGACCCGCTACGCCCATTGGCACCCTTCACCGGAGGCGGAACTGCCTCGGGACAGGCAACCGAGCAGACGCTGGACTTCACCAGCGTCACTGACATGGCTGCCCTCAAGCGCGAGCTGGCACTGGCTGACCGTCGCGGGCAACCGGTCTTCGTCGATTACTACGCCGACTGGTGCATCTCCTGCAAGGTGATGGAGCGCGAGGTCTTTCCGCGCGTCGCAAGCCAGCTGCGCCAGTTTCATCTGATTCGCGCCGATGTCACTCAGACGGATGCCACCACCCGTGAGCTGCTGTCATCGTTCGGCCTCTTCGGACCGCCCAGCCTGCTGTTCTTCGCAGGACAACAGGAAATGACCGAAGCGCGGATTCAGGGAGAGGTCGATGCCGAGCAGCTGGGCGAGCATCTCGACAAGGTGCTGCGTCACCATCGCACTGCCGTGGGTGCATGATCTGGCGGGAGTCAGCCATGCCGGACACCGGCAGATGACGTCGCGATGTTGACAGGATGGCAGCGCGGGAGAGTCGGCGTGGCAATCAGGATAAAAGCGGCAGGAAATCCGGTTCGGTGCCAAACTGGACAGCGTTCGAGAATTTCGGCAGAATCCGCGTCACTGCGACAACAGTCTAGGCTCAATAGGTAAACGTCGCGGATAGTGACGGTATCTTTGCATTTTCACCCAGGGTTAACAGCTCAGCGAGTCACGCACTTGCTTCCGCTGACAAGAGGACTTTCATGGCGCGCATCCTGGTACTCAACGGCCCCAACCTCAATCTGCTGGGCACCCGCGAGCCCGAGGTGTACGGCACGACCACCCTGGAAGATATCCGCTCACGTCTGGAGACACGGGCCAGCCAGGCTGGCCACCAGCTGGACTGGCTGCAATCGAATGCCGAGCATGTACTGGTAGATCGCGTGCATGCGGCCCGTGAGGATGGCACCGCCATCATCCTGATCAATCCCGCGGCCTTTACCCATACCAGCGTAGCGCTGCGCGATGCCCTGCTGGGGGTCGCACTGCCCTTCATCGAGCTGCACCTGTCCAATACCCATGCCCGCGAGGCGTTCCGCCATCATTCCTATCTTTCCGATGTGGCACGCGGCGTGATCATGGGGTTTGGCGCTCGAAGTTACGACATGGCGCTTGATGCCGCCCTGGCCGATCTTGCCTAGCAGGAGAGTCCCGGCGCAGCCTTCAGGCACGGCAGGCCTCATAGCTGCCTGAGACAAGGATTGACCGGCCCATCGGTCGGGACAGCCAATATCGCTGTCACCCGCAACCAGAGACGTCTCGGTTGCACACCCCATTTCCAGCCACCTTTATATCGGGATGAATTTCATGGATATCCGCAAGGTCAAGAAGCTGATCGAGCTGCTCGAAGAGTCCAACATCAGCGAAATCGAGATCCAGGAAGGCGAAGAGTCCGTTCGCATCAGCCGCCATCCGCAGGGCTTCGCCCAGCAGCCGATGATGCAGGCCCCGATGATGATGCAGCAGCAACCGATGCAGCAGCAGGCCGCACCGGCAGCCGGCAGCGTCGAGGCACCGGCAGCCGCCGCTCCGGCAGCGCCGCAGGGCCACACCATCAATTCGCCGATGGTCGGCTCCTTCTATCGCTCTCCGGCACCGGGCTCCAAGGCCTTCATCGAAGTCGGCCAGAGCGTCAAGAAAGGTGATACCGTCTGCATCGTCGAAGCCATGAAGATGATGAACCAGATCGAAGCCGACAAGGATGGTGTGGTGGAAGCCATTCTGATCGAAGACGGCGAGCCGGTTGAATTCGACCAGCCCATGATCGTCATTTCCTGATCCCAACGGACACGTCACCATGCTCGACAAGGTACTGATTGCCAACCGCGGCGAGATTGCACTTCGCATCCTTCGCGCCTGCAAGGAACTGGGCATCAAGACGGTAGCGGTGCACTCCAAGGCCGACCGCGATCTGATGCACGTCCGCCTGGCCGACGAAGCTGTCTGCATCGGCCCGGCCTCCTCTGCCAAATCCTATCTGCACATCCCGGCGCTGATCGCAGCCGCCGAGGTGACGGACGCCGACGCCATCCATCCGGGCTACGGCTTCCTGTCGGAAAACGCCAACTTCGCCGAGCAGGTCGAACGCTCAGGCTTCGCCTTCATCGGCCCGCGCGCTGACACCATCCGCATGATGGGTGACAAGGTCGCGGCCATCGAAGCGATGAAGCTGGCCGGCGTCCCGACCGTACCGGGCTCCGATGGTCCGGTGCCGCAGGATGAAGACGAGATGTTCGCCATCGCCGAGCGCATCGGCTACCCGGTGATCATCAAGGCCGCCGCTGGCGGTGGTGGTCGCGGCATGCGCGTGGTGCACTCCAAGGCCAGCCTGCTGTCCTCGGTGAGCATCACCCAGGGTGAAGCCGCCGCGGCCTTCGGCGACGGCACGGTGTACATGGAGAAATTCCTCCAGAACCCGCGTCACGTCGAAGTCCAGGTGCTGGCCGATGGCCAGGGCAACGCCATTCACCTGTATGACCGCGACTGCTCCCTGCAGCGTCGTCACCAGAAGGTGCTGGAAGAAGCGCCGGCACCGCAGCTGGATGAGGAAGCCCGTGCCAAGGTCCTCAAGTCGTGCACCGATGCCTGCATCGAGATCGGCTATCGTGGCGCCGGCACCTTCGAATTCCTGTACGAGAACGGCGGGTTCTACTTCATCGAGATGAACACCCGCGTTCAGGTCGAGCACCCGGTGACCGAGATGGTCACGGGCGTCGACATCGTCAAGGAGCAGCTGCGCATCGCCTCCGGCCTGCCGCTCTCCATCAAGCAGGAAGACGTCAAGCTGCGTGGCCACGCCTTCGAATGCCGCATCAATGCCGAAGACTCGCGCACCTTCATGCCGTCTCCGGGCAAGGTCGAGCTCTATCACGCGCCGGGCGGTCTGGGCGTGCGCATGGACTCGCACCTGTACTCCGGCTACACCGTGCCGCCGCACTACGACTCCCTGATCGGCAAGCTGATCACCTGGGGTGAGAGCCGCGAGATCGCATTGACGCGCATGCGCAATGCCCTCGATGAGCTGCTGGTGGAAGGCATCAAGACCAACACTGACCTGCAGAAGGATCTGGTGCGTGATGCCGGCTTCCAGGAAGGTGGCGTCAACATCCATTATCTGGAGAAGAAGCTGGGCCTGTAATCTGCCCTGCTTGAGACTGGCAGCATCGGTCGACACATGACAGAAGGGTGGCCTCGGCCGCCCTTCTGTCGTTTGCGCAGGGGCCCTTGAGTGCGCTCAGGGTCATGCCGGCATCCGAGCGCCCCTGCCCCCACTGCCGCTTCGTCTATTCTCTTCACTCCCTACCTATTCGACAGGAGCCACCATGTCCTGGCTGCAACTCAAGGCGCGTATCGCCCCCGACCACGCCGAGATTCTCGAGCATCTGCTGATGGAAGAAGGTGCCTGCGCCATCACCCTGCAGGACGCCGAGGATCAGCCACTGTTCGAGCCGGACCTCGGCAGCACGCCGCTGTGGAGCGAGACAGTGCTTACCGGCCTGTGGGATGGCACCGAAGGCATCGAGACCATGCGCGAGCGGGTCAAGGCCGGCTGGGCGGCACTGATTCCCGATGAGCCCTGCCCGGAGATCGAGGTCGAGATTCTCGAGGACCGCGACTGGACACGTGAGTGGATGGACGGCTTCGAGCCGCTCAAGATGGGCCAGCGGCTGTGGATCGTGCCCAGCTGGCATGACGCGCCCGAACAGGACGCCGTCAACCTGATGCTCGACCCGGGTCTGGCCTTCGGCACCGGCACTCACCCGACCACCGCCCTGTGCCTGGAATGGCTCGATGGCCTGGCCGTGGAGGGCAAGCTCGCCCGGCACAGCGTGCTGGACTTCGGCTGCGGCTCCGGCATCCTGGCCATCGCCGCACTCAAGCTCGGCGCGGTGGATGCCATGGGCACCGATATCGATCCCCAGGCCCTGCAGGCCTCCCGCGACAACGCCCAGCGCAACGAGGTCAGCGACAGGCTGACACTGTGCTACCCGGACCGCCTGCCGGACGCGGGCTATCAGATCGTGGTCGCCAACATCCTGGCCGGCCCGCTGGTCGAGCTGGCCCCGCAGATCGCGGGCAGTGTGGCCCCGGGTGGCCTCCTGGCGCTTTCCGGCATTCTCGCGCCCCAGGCGGGAGACGTGCTCGAGGCCTATCGTGAGGCCGGCCTGATCATGGAAGAGCCCACCGAGCGCGATGGCTGGGTGCGCCTCAACGGCCAGCGCCCGCTCGAGGGCTGAGCCACGCAATACCATGAGTGCCGCAGCGCAGGGAATCCACGGCGCAAAGGAAGACCTCCGGAACGCGCCACGGATGAAATAGCCCTTCAAACCCTGCGGCGCTCTAGGTATCATGACGCCCCCGTGATGCCTGCATCGCGCGCCACCCCACTGCATGACACGAGCCCCATGACCGAGACATCCCTTCACGCCGAGCTCCCGCGCATCGGTGTGCACCAGTTGCCCAATCGCGTGATTCTGGCCCCGATGGCCGGCGTCACCGATCGCCCGTTCCGACAGCAATGTCGTGAGCTGGGCGCGGGGCTCGTGGTCTCGGAGATGGTGACCAGTGACAAGCGCCTGTGGAACACCGTCAAGTCGCGCACGCGCATGAATCATGCCGGTGAACCCGGCCCGCGTGCCGTGCAGATCGCCGGGGGCGATGCCGCGATGCTGGCCGAGGCCGCCGCGCTGAATGCCGAGATGGGCGCCGAGATCATCGACATCAACATGGGCTGCCCGGCCAAGAAGGTCTGCAACAAGGCCGCCGGGTCTGCCCTGATGCGCGATGAGCGTCTGGTCGGCGAGATTCTCGAGGCCGTGGTGCGTGCCGTGAAGGTGCCGGTCACGCTGAAGATGCGCACCGGCTGGTGCGAGGAAACACGCAACGCCATCACCATCGCGCGCATGGCCGAGAGTGCCGGCATCCAGGCGCTCTCCGTGCATGGTCGCACCCGTCAGCAGAAATATACCGGTGAGGCCGAATACGACACCATCGCTGCGGTGAAGGCGGCAGTCTCGATTCCGGTCTTCGCCAATGGCGATATCGACAGCGGCGAGAAAGCGCGACATGTGCTTGACTATACGGGCGCCGATGCCGTGATGGTCGGCCGTGCGGCCCAGGGCAACCCCTGGATCTTCCGCGAGATCAATCACTATCTGGCCACTGGCCATGTAGCTTCCGGCCCGAGCGATGCGGAGCGTGCCCAGGTGATGCGCACCCATCTCGAGGCCCTGTATGAATTCTACGGTGACTACATGGGCGTGCGCATCGCGCGCAAGCATGTGGGCTGGTACCTGGCGACCCGCGAGGATGGCAGTGAGTTGAAGCGCAGCTTCAATCCTCTCGAGGAGCCCGATGAACAGCGCCAGTTCCTGACCCGCCTGTTCGGCGAGCCGGAAGGCATCGCCCGCACCGAGACGCAAGGAAGTCACGCAGCATGACCAGCAGGCACCCTCTATCCCCTGACGACGCAAGCCAGGCCACGCTGATGACGCCCGTTCGGCACCATCAGACCCTGCGCGAAGCCGTCGAGCATTCCATGGCGCGCTACTTCGCCCACCTGGATGGCGAGCAGGTCACCGACCTGCATGCCATGGTGATGGCCGAGGTCGAGGCGCCGCTGCTGGAAGCGGTGATGGCCCACGCCCAGGGCAACCAGACCCGCGCCGCCGATATGCTGGGCCTCAATCGAGGCACGCTGCGCAAGAAGCTCAAGCAGTTTGATCTGATCTGACCCCGCCGGGGCATCCTCACAGGTGCCCCGGCGTCTTTTTGTTGATCCACGAGTGGAGCATCATGCAAGCCAAGCCCCAAGCCATCCGTCGCGCCCTCCTGAGCGTTTCCGACAAGACCGGCATCGTCGAATTCGCCCGTGCCCTCGACGCCCGTGGCGTCGCCCTGCTGTCTACCGGCGGCACCTTCCGTCTGCTCAAGGACAACGGCCTGGCCGTGACCGAAGTCTCCGAGCACACCGGCTTCCCGGAAATGATGGATGGCCGGGTCAAGACCCTGCATCCCAAGATCCACGGCGGCATTCTCGGTCGACGCGGTCAGGATGATGCGGTGATGGCCGAGCACGGCATCGACCCCATCGACATGGTCATCGTCAACCTGTATCCGTTCGCCGCCACCGTGGCCAACCCGGATTGCTCGCTGGAAGACGCCATCGAGAACATCGATATCGGCGGCCCGACCATGGTGCGTTCCTGCGCCAAGAACCACGCGCACACCACCATCGTCGTCAACGCGGCCGACTACGACCGCGTGATCGCCGAGATGGATGCCAATGACAACGCCGTCAGCGACGAGGCGCGCTTCGACCTGGCCGTGGCAGCCTTCGAGCACACCGCCGCCTACGACGGCGCCATCGCCAACTGGCTGGGTCAGCGGGTCGAGGGTGGCAGTGATGGTCTGCCGCGTCAGTACAACGTCAGCCTGAGCAAGAAGCAGGACATGCGTTACGGCGAGAACCCGCATCAGCAAGCGGCCTTCTACGTCGAGGACGGTGCCACCGAGGCCAGCGTCGCCACGGCCGTGCAGGTCCAGGGCAAGGCGTTGTCCTACAACAACGTCGCCGATACCGATGCCGCCTTCGAGTGCGTCAAGGCCTTCGACGAGACCGCCTGTGTCATCGTCAAGCACGCCAACCCGTGTGGCGTCGCCATCGGCGAGTCTGCCCTGGCCGCCTACGAGCGCGCCTATCAGACCGACCCGACCAGCGCCTTCGGCGGCATCATCGCCTTCAACGTGCCGCTGGACGCCGAGACCGCGCAGGCCATCGTCTCGCGCCAGTTCGTCGAGGTGATCATCGCCCCGGGAATCAGCGACGAAGCCGCTGCCATCGTCGCCACCAAGGCCAACGTGCGTCTGCTCGACGTCGCGGAGGCCTGGGCGGCCGAGCGTACCGGCGGTCACGACTTCAAGCGCGTCACCGGCGGTCTGCTGGTGCAGGACCGCGATCAGGGCATGGTCGGCCGTGATGAACTCAAGGTCGTCACCGAGCGCGCGCCGAGCGAGCAGGAACTCAACGACCTGACCTTCGCCTGGAAAGTGGCCAAGTTCGTCAAGTCCAACGCCATCGTCTACATCAAGGATGGCCAGACCATCGGTGTGGGCGCCGGTCAGATGAGCCGCGTCTATTCGGCCAAGATCGCCGGCATAAAGGCCGCCGATGAAGGGCTGGAAGTGCCGGGCTCCGTGATGGCCTCCGATGCCTTCTTCCCGTTCCGTGACGGCATCGACGCCGCGGCGGCGGCCGGTATCACGGCCGTCATCCAGCCAGGTGGCTCCATGCGTGATCAGGAAGTCATCGATGCGGCCAACGAAGCCGGCATCGCCATGGTCTTCACCGGCATGCGTCACTTCCGTCACTGATCGACGGCTCTGACACATGATGTGTGAGCCTCTCTGACGCTCACGAAAAAGCCCCCGCCAGCGAATCGCTGACGGGGGCTTTTCGTATGCCGGGGCATCAACGCCTGCCCCTATTCGACAGGCAGTCTGACCAGGCGCAGGAAGTTGTCACGGGCGACATTGTGCGCCGTCTGTGGCGACAGGGCATCGAGGAATGGCGTGTAACTTGCCAGGATATCGCCCACCGAGCCGAAGCGCCCGACCACGTCACTGCCAAGCACGAAGCGCTGTGGGAAGCGCTCGACCAGCTTGACCCAGCGCGGGCGCGGCTGGCCCTTGTCATCCAGCAGATACGGCTCCAGCACTGACCAGGACAGGTCGATATTCAGGTTGGGATAGGTTTCCAGCATGCGCTCGATCTCGCCGTGCAGCCATGTCATGCGCCCCAGGCGACGATTGAGCTCGGCACTGGTACCCGCATGTGCCCAGATGAAGGTCGTGTCCGGATTGTCGCGCACCGCACTCTCGAATTCCTCGAGATACAGCCCCTCATGCCCCTCACGCTTGCTGGTGACATTGGAATGCACCATCACCGGCAGGCCCTTCTCCGCCGCCAGCGCATAGACCTTTCTCAAGGCGGGATGATTGGCTCGTGGCGTCTCGCCCTCGGTCAGGCGCGTCAGGTCATCATGACGCGTGAAGACCTCGCCGATGCCTTTCCAGAAGCCGGGATAGATCGCCATCAACTGGCGAATCTCATCGGCAGCATTCAGATCAGTGGGGTTGAAGCCGGTGATGAACGGCGAGAAACGCGCCTGGACCGGCTCGGGAGCGCGAGTCAACGCCTCGGCCAGAATGTAATCGGTACCGGAGTACCAGTAGACCGGCCCATCATCACCCATGTAGTAACGCGGCTTCTTGGGCGCGTCCTGCTGCCATTTCTTGGCGACACCGATGCCCGTGATCAGGGCATGATCCACCTGCGCCTCATCCATGGCATCCAGCAAGGCCCCCAAGCCATCGCCCTGCTGGAAGAAGTCGACGAAGTGCAGGTGGGCGTCGCTGTAGTGATAATCGCGTGTCTCATCGGCAGCCACGGGCTCGGCGACAGCTATGCTGCCGGCAAGCCCCAACAGCAACGCCAGCGCCCCCTGGAGGAGAGGACGCTGGCGCAGACAGGACAGGCGAGAGAAACGGACGGGGTGAAAGGCAAGCTTCAGCATGGGTGGCTCCGAGGAAAGATCGCTCGATTCTGCGGTGCCCACCCTTGCCGACGCAAGTGTCCTCAGCTCGCCAATACCGCACCATTCATGCCGGAGGGGCGGCTGGCCTGTTGTTCAGCTGCCTGCTGACGACGGGCAGTCACACGATTCCAGACCTTCTCGTGGAAGAAGAAGGCGACGGTGTTGACCGCAGGCTCGACGATGGCGACCAGACCGCCGACCACGATGTCACCGGTCAGCAGGTAGGTGACACCGAAGGCGATGGAGAAGTGCATGCTGGCAAAGGTCAATGTCTTGATCATGTTGGCTGCCCTCCGGGCGGTCTGTGCTCAGCGAGACGCTGAACCCCAGCGCGTCGCGTGTCTCTTGGTGGGCAACCTGTTGTTGCCTCGATGTAATGAATGATAGTGAGTCTCATCTGCAACTTGAAATCACTTTGCCCTACCCCGCTGATAAGGGCTGGCTATCAAGCGCTCGGATCACCACGCGCCACAGCCCACAGGATTGGGTAGAATGCGCAGCCGTACCATGCGATTGCATTCCCATCCACTCTGTCTCCTCAAGGTCGCCATGACGCCGCCACTCGACTCTGATGCCCTCCAGACGCTGCTTGAACGCCTGTCCAATGATGCCAGCCGCTGCTTCAACGAGGGCAAGGTCGCGGATTACATCCCGGCCCTGGCGCAGGTGGACCCGGATCAGTTCGGGATTGCCGTCTGTCATGTCGATGGCCGCGTCCAGTATGCCGGGGATGCACACACGCGCTTCTCGATCCAGTCGATCTCCAAGGTCCACGCACTGGTACTGGCGATGCAGCGTCTGGAAAGCGACGAGATCTGGTCACGCGTGGGACGTGAACCCTCTGGCCAGGCGTTCAATTCGATCATGCAGCTGGAGGTCGAGAACGGCATTCCACGCAACCCGTTCATCAATGCCGGGGCACTGCTGATCACGGACCTGCTGGTCTCGCGCATCGTCTCGATCCAGAACACGCTGCGTGAACAACTCAGACGCCTGTCCGGCAGCCCCGACATCGGCTTCGACGAGAAGGTGGCGCGCTCCGAGATGGACCACAAGGCACGCAATGCCTCGCTCGCCTACCTGATGCAGGCCTATGGCAACGTGCACTCCGATGTGGATGACCTGCTGGACACCTACTTCCACAGCTGTTCGGTATCGATGAACTGCGTGGAGCTGGCCCGCAGCTTCGCCTTCCTGGCCAATCGTGGCGTCAATCCGCTGGATGGCAAGGAAGTGGTCTCGCCCTTGGAGACACGTCAGCTCAATGCGCTATTGCTGACCTGTGGGCTCTATGACGCGGCGGGAGACTTCGCCTGGCGCGTGGGCCTGCCAGGCAAGAGTGGTGTCGGCGGCGGCATCATCGCCATCCTGCCGGGACAGATGAGCATCTGTGTGTGGTCGCCGCGCCTGGACGGCTATGGCAACTCGATTGCCGGCCGGCATGCATTGGAAGGATTGGTGGCGGGAATGGGGCTGTCACCGCTGGGCTGAGGAGTGAGGAGTGAGGAGTGAGGGCTGAGAAGGGAGAACTGAGAAGTGCGGGCTGACAATACTGAGCTGGGAACCGGCCATAAAAAAGGGCAAGTCGCGTCCGCCACGCCACTCGCCCTGTCTTCAATCCTTGAAGACTATCACCACAGGTCCCGCTCTTTGACTGTAGCGTAAATAAGCATATCCACAAGTAAGAGAATGCCGACAAAGCACACCTGTCTTTGTCCCTGATCTGCGGTAAAAGACGGCGGCATACCGCTTTGGTCTGACACACGCAGCGCGATCAATGCCCGAGACACCTCACCTCTACGACCAATGACGCATGGGCCTCTTGTCGCGAGATTGCTCCCTCTCGCGCATGCCGCTTTCTCATCAGCAGCGAAAATTCCATAGATTGCAGACACGCTTGGCAGCAACAGGCCGGATGACTGAATGACATGAAAAAGCCCGCCCGGTGTCCCGGGCGGGCTTTTTGCAACTGATGTCGTGTCCGGTCATTGCCTTGAGCGCTGGCCATCTATCGACGATGCCACGTTCAAGGATGCAGGCTCAAGCAGGGATCGACGGCGCAGACCCGATGACGAACGGCTCAGCCAAGTGAGAGACACAGATACTTGGTTTCCATGTACTCCTCGAGGCCATACTTGGAGCCCTCACGGCCCAGCCCCGATGCCTTGGTGCCGCCGAAGGGCGCGGCGGCGTTGGAGATCAGTCCGGTGTTGATACCGACCATGCCGTAATCCAGACCTTCCGACACGCGCCAGACACGCTTGAGATCCGTGCTGTAGAAATAGCTGGCCAGCCCGAACTCGGTATCGTTGGCCATCTCGATGGCCTCTTCCTCGCTCTCGAAGGGGAAGATGGCTGCCAGCGGCCCGAAGGTTTCCTCACGGGCCACCTTCATCTCCGGCGTCACCTGCGAGATCAACGTCGGGGTGAAGAAGCTGCCACCCAGCGGATGCGGATGACCGCCCAGCAGCAGCTCGGCCCCCTTGTCGAGCGCATCCTGCACGTGATCCGTGACCTTCTCGACGGCGTCACCATCTATCAGTGGGCCGACCTTGACGCCCTCTTCCATGCCGTTGCCCACGGTCAACTCGGCATTCATCGCCGCTGCCAGCTTCTCGCTGAAGGCATTGACCACGCTTGACTGCACCAGGAAACGGTTGGTGCAGACGCAGGTCTGACCGGCGTTGCGGAACTTGGCTGCCATCGCGCCATCCACCGCCGTATCGAGATCGGCGTCTTCGAACACCAGGAAAGGCGCATTGCCGCCAAGCTCGAGCGAGATCTTCTGGATATGCTGTGAGGCATTGGCCATCAGTCCGCGGCCAACTTCGGTGGAGCCGGTGAAGGTGACCTTGCGCACGAGACGCGAATCGGTCATCGCCTTGGCGATATCCCTGGCAGAGCCCGGCACCACGTTGAAGACACCACGCGGCACGCCAGCGCGCTCCGCCAGCACCGCCAGCGCCAGCGCCGAGAAGGGAGTCTGACTGGCAGGCTTGACCACGATGGGGCAGCCCGCCGCCAATGCGGCACCCGCCTTGCGGGTGATCATCGATGACGGGAAGTTCCACGGCGTGATCGCCCCCACGACACCCACGGGTTGCTTGAGCACCATGATGCGCTGATCACGCTTGGCTGCCGGAATGGTATCACCGTAGACTCGCTGCCCTTCCTCGGCGAACCAGCGCAGGAAGCTGGCGGCATACTGGATCTCACCGGCGGATTCGGCGAGTGGCTTGCCCTGCTCCAGGGTCATGATCTGCGCTAGGTCATCCTTGTGCTCCTGCATCAGGGCGTACCACTTCATCAAGATGTCGGCACGTTCCAGCGCGGGGGTTTCCTTCCAGTCAGCGAAGGCATTCTGGGCCGCCTCGATGGCACGCTCGGTTTCCGCATAGCCCAGGCGAGGCACTCGGCCGATGATCTCGCCGGTGGCCGGATTGTCGACCTCTATCTGCTCACCGGAATCCGCGGCGACCCAACCACCATCGATATAGGCAAAGGGGCGAAAGAGACTGGTATCGTTGAGATGTTCCATGAAGACTCCAGAGGCATGCAGGTGGATCGAGGCGGCATTGAGCGCTAGCCGAGACTATTCAAGACTAGCCTAATAGAACCTAGATGCGGGTTCAGTGCCAGAACCACAACCCTGCCAGCACCAGCCCTGCCATGGCCAGCCCCGTGATCACACGCCCCATGGGCCACTCGCGTCGGCCGGATGGCTGCTTGCCGGCCCCGACAGACGACGGCGGTACCTCACCGAGCTCGCGCTCCGGCGGCATCGACACGACACGCCGCGCCTTCTGCTGCTTGACCCGCGCATTGAACACCTGACTCGCACGCCCGTCACGCACCTCGAAATCCACCGCCAGTCCCGGCCCCGGGAGACCGCGACCGCGCCAACCGACAAGATCGAACACGTACTCGGCGCCCTTGTCATCCGTGATGACACCCTCCTGGGTGGCATCATCGAACCGAGTGATCTCTCCGATCATGCTGCCCCTCCTGACATCCCGTCTCTCCTGACTGTCTAGCGTCCGACACTTGCCGTCTGGATATGGTCTTCCCGGCTGTCCGACAGGGTGATGGACACCGAATCGGAGAAGCGCAGCGCATGCGGCTTGTCGATCTCGACCTGAGCCGTCAGCACCTGCTCATGCTGCATCACGATATCCAGCACTTCCCGCGTCATGCGCTCGAGCAATGCGAAACGCCCATCCTCGACATGCGCGATCAGCTGCTTGGTGATGGTGCGATAGTTGAGGGCTTCGCTGATGTGGTTGAACTGAACCGCACGCGCGGCGCGGTAGCGGATCACCACATTGATCACGACATCCTGACGATTCTGGATCTCGTCATCGTTGATCCCGATATAGGTGCGCAGACGCAGGTTCTTGATGCGAATGGTGGCAAGATCATGATCGAGATGTTCATCGTGCAAGGCATGCATCGGCATCGACGGGGACTCCTGAACAAGAGATGTCAGACAAACGACTCACAGACGACGACGCCGCCTCGAGAGGCGGCGTCGTGGCTATCGGATCAGCTGATCAGGGTCAGGAATTCCTGACGGGTCGGCTGATTCTCGCGGAAGGCCCCCAGCATCACGGAGGTCTTCATGCTGGAATTCTGCTTTTCCACGCCACGCATCATCATGCACATGTGGCGCGCCTCGACCACCACCGCCACACCCCGTGCGCCGGTCACCTGCTGGACCGCCTCAGCGATCTGCTTGGTGAGGTTTTCCTGGATCTGCATGCGGCGCGAGTACATGTCGGTGATGCGCGCGAACTTGGACAGCCCCAGCACCTTGCCCGCCGGCAGATAGGCGATATGGCACTTGCCGATGAACGGCAGCATGTGATGCTCGCACATCGAGTAAAGCTCGATGTCCTTGACCAGTACCATCTCGTCGGTGTCCGAGGTGAAGACGGCGCCGTTGACGATCTCCTCCAGCGACTGATGATAGCCATGGGTCAGGAACTGCATGGCCTTGGCAGCACGCATGGGCGTGTCCTGCAGGCCCTCGCGCTGCGGATCCTCACCCAATGCAGTGATGATCTGGCGGTAATGGTTGGCAATCTCTTCGGTCATCCGTCTGCCTATGGTATCGGTCAGGGGCGCGCATGAGCGCACGCATAGCAGGGGTAAAGCACATAACTTATACAATATCTTAACGTTGAATTGATCTTGTAAAAGTTAGTGTTCAATGTCAGCGCAGATTCTACCTCAGGCCTGCCTCCAACGCAGGCCTGATCACGTCTTTCCCGCAAGGCCGCAACGACGACGCCCTCAACGCAAGGCGTCGAGGGCGTCGGGTCATGGGACTCAAGAATGGCCCACCGGTCTCCGGCGCGGGCGGCTCACGCCAGCCAGCGAGGAGCATCAAGCACGACTCGCTGCTGCTCAAGACTGCGGATGTGGTCATCCCAGTACCCCAGGCTCGCGACATGCGAGAAGGCCTGCGGGAAGGCGGGATCCGTCCAGCGCCGTACCACCCAGGCACTGTGACGCACCATGCGCAGCGTACGCAGTGTCTCGATCCACTTCAGCTCCCCGCGATTGAAGTCGCAGTGCTGCTCATATCCTTCCAGCACCTCGGACAACTGCATGTGGAGCTCGGGGTCACTCTCTCCCGTCAACAGCATCCACAGATCCTGAATGGCAGGCGCATTGAGACAATCATCGAAATCCACCAGCGCGAAGCTGTCATCCCGCCCCAGCATGTTGCCGATATGGCAGTCACCATGCGCACGCAGCAAGCCACTCTGCGGCCAGCTCTGCTCCGCCACCAGGGGGCGCAACGCCTCGATGACACGCTGATAGCTTTCACTCTGACGCTCACTCAGCCAGTCGGAGGCCAGCACGCTGTCACGACTCTCGTCGAGGATGCGCAGTGGCGTGAGCGTTTCACGCTCCTGGAAGAGGCCTTGACGTCCGACGGCGTGCACGCGACCGATCAGCTCTCCCAGATGGTAGAGGTGCTCGGGAGATTCGAGTTCGGGAGCCCGCCCGACCACATGGGGAAACAGCGCGAAGTCGAAGCCTTCGTGATGATGCAGGGTCTCCCCCCTGGCATCCGCCCAGGCCGGCGCACCGGGAACGCCCTCGGCTTCCAGCTCGGCCAGAAAGGCGTGTTCCTCGAGGATCTGGGCGCGGCTCCAGCGATCCGGACGATAGAACTTGGCGACCCAGCGCCGCCGGTCATCATCGGCCAGGTGATAGACCCGATTCTCATAACTGTTGAGCGCGAAGGGCTCGCCGGGCAACCAGAAACCAAGCGACTCGACGGCGGCCACGACACGATCCGGCGCAAGCGCATCAAAGGGATGTGAACGCTTGTCCAGTTCGCCTTCCCGGGATGACGCAGCCTCCCAGGTGTTGCCGTTGGCGCGCTCATCAAGCTCGCGCGAGGTGCCGGATGATTGCGAATCAGCAGGTGTAACAGGATCAATAGGCATGGCAATTCCTCGGGCATGGACCAGCAAACGGCTGCCGGACCTTGCATGCTATGAGATTAGACCCTCACACCGCCAGTCCCGCAGGCCATAGACCAATAGCATCATGGCGAACCAGGCGGCGTACGCGCCAGCACACAGGCGACGACCTCTCGAGCCCCCGCCCGCTGACAGGCCTGCGCCAGGCTGTCGAGGGTCGCGCCACTGGTCATGACATCATCGATCAACAGCACGCTTTCCGGCAGAGGAGCGCTGATGTCATAACGTCCGCGTTGCGCCTTCAGACGTCCGCGCCGCCCCCGCAGACGCTGATCCTCACCGGCCGCATGTCCCGAGCGAATCCGCACCACGTCACCGCGTTGTCGTTCACGCACCCGCAGACCACGCGTCAGCTCCACCAGCACCTCATGCCCCCGCGTTCGTCGCCGTCGCGAATCCCCCGGCACCAGGATGACCCATGCCTCGGGACGTGCTGCCAGCCACTCCCGACAGAACGGGGCCAGCTCTCGCGTCATCAATTGGCGCAGCAGGAGCCCGGCACGCCTCTGATGCTGGTCCTTGTAACGCTGGAAGAGACCCGCGATCAGCCCCTCATAGCGCAATGGAGCGTACACGTGCTGATAGGCCGGTGGCGTCCGCAGACACCGTGCACAGGCCACCTGACTCAATGCCTCGGAGGCCACCGGCTCGGCACAGCACGGGCAGGCATGACGATTGCGCACGATCCGCTCTTCACAGGCCTCGCACCAGTCGCCATGGCGTCCCCTCGGGCGCCTGCCATGCGCATGCCCTCGTTGCTGCTGCAGGCAGAAGGCACAGGGGCGTGACACACGCCTCCTGTCAACCAGCAGACCTTCCAGCGTTGACAGCACTCGCGAAAACTCTATCATTTCAGTCAACCCTCATTCATGAATCGCGTTGACTGACCGACAGCCGTCGCTCGCGGGACTGGATGGCGGCGTGCGCCTGACCCGAAGACACTGGCGATCGTCCGGCGCTGACTGCCACCTGACGCGTCTCACTGCCTGCCTGAAGAAGGATCTCACTCCCATGACCGTAGAAGCCCCGAGCGTGACCACGCAAACCTCGCACGACGAACGGACCAACGCAGATGGCGAGGTACGTCACGACTGGCGCGTCGAGGAAATCGAAGCGTTGTTCGCCCTGCCCTTCAATGACCTGCTGTTCCGGGCCCAGCAGATCCACCGCCAGCACTTCGATCCGAATGCCGTCCAGGTCTCGACCCTGCTGTCGATCAAGACCGGCGCCTGCCCGGAGGACTGCAAGTACTGCCCGCAGTCAGGCCACTACAACACTGGCCTGGGTAAGGAAAAGCTGATGGAGATCCAGAAGGTGGTCGAGCAGGCCCGCGCCGCCAAGGATGCCGGTGCCAGCCGTTTCTGCATGGGCGCCGCCTGGAAGAGCCCGCGGGAGCGCGATCTCGAGGTGGTCACCGAGATGGTGCGTCAGGTGAAATCACTCGGACTGGAAACCTGCATGACGCTGGGAATGGTCGATACCGATCAGGCCAGAAAGCTCGCGGATGCCGGCCTCGACTACTACAACCACAATCTGGACACCTCACCGGAGTACTACGGCGAGATCATCACCACGCGCAGCTACAGCGAGCGCCTGGACACCCTGGCCAGCGTGCGCGAAGCCGGCATGAAGGTATGCTCCGGCGGCATTCTCGGCATGGGGGAAACCACCACGGATCGTGCCGGCCTGCTGCGCCAGCTGGCCAATCTGCAACCACAGCCGGAATCGGTGCCGATCAACATGCTGGTCAAGGTGGCGGGCACGCCGCTGGAAAATGTCGAGGATCTCGACCCCATCGAGTTCATCCGCGCCATCGCCGTGGCGCGCATCATGATGCCGAAGAGCCACGTGCGCCTGTCCGCCGGTCGCGAGCAGATGGACGATTCCACCCAGGCGCTGGCCTTCCTCGCCGGTGCGAACTCCATCTTCTATGGCGAGCGTCTGCTGACCACCGGCAATCCGCAGGCCAACCGTGACCGCGAGCTGTTCGAGCGCCTTGGCCTGCACCCGGAAACCCGCCAGGAAGTCGCCAGTGACGATGTGCGGGAAGCGGCGCTCAAGGCGGCCATGGAAGAACAGGCGCGCGCCAACGTCGAAGGCAGCCTGTTCTACGATGCCACCCGCGAGGCGACGCCCGCCAGCGATGAAGGCCACGTCCGTGAACGCAAGCCCTGCGGTCTGGTGGTCTGATCTCACGTGGCCACCGACACGCCTACCCGCTCACGCTCACGCACGCGCTCCAGTGGCGGCGCAAGCTTCGCCCACCTGGACGACCTGCTCGCCAGACGCGAGCAGGTCGGGCGCTATCGCCGGCGCCTGACACTGGACTCCCCACAGGGGCCCCACGTCAGCCTCGCCGGGCAGGCAGCAGGTGAAGAGGCACGTCCGCTGCTCAACTTCACCGCCAATGATTATCTAGGACTGGCCAATCACCCCACGCTGATCGAGGCCGGTTGTCGTGCAGCCCGGGAATTCGGTGTCGGCAGCGGCAGTGCCCATCTGGTCAATGGTCACCAGGCGCTTCATCACCGACTGGAAGCCCGTCTGGCCAAATTGACCGGACGCCCGCGTGCGCTGCTGTTCTCCACCGGCTTCATGGCCAATCTCGGCGTGATCGATGCGCTCGCGAGCGCCTCGCGCGAGGCCGGGCGCACTCTCGAGATCTTTCATGACCGTCTCAACCACGCCAGCCTCCTCGATGGCGCGCGGCTGGCATCCTCCGGCAACTCAGCCGTGCGCTCACGCCGCTTCCATCATCGCGACCTCGAGGATCTCGAGCGCCAGCTGGCACGCTCACAGGCCGACGACAGGCTGGTGATCAGCGATGGCGTGTTCAGCATGGATGGCGACTGTGCCGATATCACGGGCCTCGCTCGGGCATGTGCTCGCCATGGCGCCTGGCTGATGATCGACGATGCGCATGGGGTAGGCGTGCTGGGCGAGCACGGCGAAGGACTGGTCGGACGGGACACTCCGCTGGCCGAAGTGCCGGTATTGGTGGGCACGCTGGGCAAGGCCCTGGGCAGCGCTGGCGCCTTCGTCGCCGGCAGCGAGGCGTTGATCGAAAGCCTGATCCAGCTGGCCCGCCCATATATCTACACCACGGCGCAACCCCCGCACGTCGCTGCCGCCACCCTGGCAGCGCTGGATATCGTCGAGCAGGAACCACAGCGACGCGAGCACCTGGCAGCGCGCGTACGACAGTTTCGCGAGGGGTGTGCAGCTCTGCTGGCAGGCAGTGGTCTGGCGCTCGGCCTGCCCCCGGTGACGGCAGGCACCCCCTCGCTCCTCACTGACCCGATGACACCGATCCAGCCACTGGTACTCGGTAGCGAAACTCGTGCCCTTGCCTGGAGCGCGGCACTGCGCGAGCGAGGCATTCTGGTATCTGCCATTCGCCCCCCGACGGTCCCTGCCGGCAGTTCACGCCTGCGCTTCACCTTCAGTGCCGCGCACAGCGAGAACGATGTCGAGACTCTGCTGGCCGCCCTCAGGGAGGTGCTGGAATCGAGCACTACCAGACCCACCACGGGGGCCGAGACATGACGCGATTGACACGTCTGGTGCTGTTCAACGGCTGGGGTATCGATGCCCGCATCTGGCAACCCTTGAAGACGCGACTGGCCGAGCGACAGCAAGCTGCCGAACGAGAGCGGACTGCCGGACCTGCGACACGCCCGATCGAGATCGTGACGGCAGACTGGCCCCTTGCGGCGCCTGACGATCCCGAAGCAGCTCCTTCGCACCTCGGCGGAGCGGACACGCTGTGGCTGGGCTGGTCATTGGGTGCGCTACGCGCCGAGGCACTCGCGACTGCGCTGCCGATGGACCAACGGCCCGCGGCACTCATCGCGTTGGCCATGGGGCCGGCGTTCATCACGCCGGATCACGCGACTCCCGAGACGACTCTTGCTCATCGCAGGTCCCCGGCGCCCCTTCCGGCACTGCCCAGCACCACGCTCACCACTTTCCAGACAGCCTTTGCCCGCTCTCCGCTCGCCAGCTGGCAGCATTTCCTGCGCTGGCAGGCCAGTGGCGAGCCTGACCCGCGCGACTGCCTGCGGCAGTTGCGTGAATTGATCGGCACTCGCCCTGAAAGCTCTGTCGATGCACTCTCGGCAGGGCTCGAGGAGCTGGCCACGCGGCGAATGTCACTGACACGAGCAGGTCCGAATCTCGAGTTCTGGCTGGGCCGGGATGATCCATTGCTGGCACCGGGACTTGCCGAGGCACTGCGTGATCACGGCCATCAGGTGGTGGAATATTGCGGCGGACATTGTCTGCCACTGAGTCACCATGATGACCTGGCCGATGCCCTGCTGACTCGCATGGGCCATGTCGTCGTTGCAAGGGAAGAAGACTGAGATGCAGATGGTGACCCTGCCCCACGCGTCGTCGCGCCAGCGTATCGCTCAGGCCTTCGATCGCGGCGCGAGCGAATACCTCACCCTGGCACGCGCCCAGCATGTCATGGCCAGCCGATTGTTCGAGACCTTGCCGACAACGCTTCCGGATGCTGCGGTGGTGCTGGATCTGGGGTGCGGCCCCGGCCAGTGGACACGTGAGCTGGCGTGCCACTACCCCACCGCACGTTGCCTGGGGCTGGATCTGTCGATGGCCATGCTCAGAGAGGCCTCGAGATCCGCCGACACGCCGCCTCGGCACATGACACCAGGCAACGCGCAACCTCCTATCCACTGGTTGCGCGGCGATGCCGAGCGCCTGCCAGTGGCCGACAACAGTCTGGACCTAGTGTTCTCGAGCCTGGCAGTGCAATGGTGCCCCACCCCCCGCCACTGGCTGGGGGAGCTTGCGCGTGCACTGAAGCCGGGTGGCAGGGCGCACATCAATACGCTCGGACCAGGCACATTGGCAGAGATCCGCCATGCCTGGCAGCGACAGGATGGCTCGGTCCGACACTTTCCCTCCCGAGAGCAGCTGATCGACTGGACACGGCGCACTGGCCTCAAGGTGCATTGCCAGACACATCGTCATGTCTTCCATTATCCTGACGTCTCGGCCGTCATGCGCTCCATCAAGGGAATAGGCGCCCAGACAGCGAGCGGGTATCGCCTGACACGTGCGGATCTGGCCCAGGCGACCGCCCGACACGAGGCGCTTCGCACATCGCAAGGATTGCCTGTAAGCTATCAAGTCATTGAACTTGTCATCGAAAAATCAGTCACAGTCTGATAGACATCAACGCGAACACTTTGCAGAAAGATAACGAAATGCCATCAGCGCACTTGAGCAATACCAGCCAGCCTTCCGCCTCCCATGCCATCCCCCACGGCATCGCGGCCTTCGTGACCGGCACCGACACGGAAATCGGCAAGACCTTCATCGCAAGCGCCTTGCTGGCTCGTGCCCGCATGCGGGGCCTGAGCACTCTCGGACTCAAGCCCGTGGCGTCAGATTGTTTCGAGAGTCACGACGGGCTGGTCAATGCCGATGCCCTGTCGCTGCAGGCACAGTGCGAGCCGCCCGCGGATTACGAGAGCATCAATCCCTGGCGATTCGCTCCGGCCATCGCGCCACACATCGCCGCACGCCAGGCAGGCGTGAGTCTCGAAGTGGCCAGGATCTCTCGACACATTCGTCACCAGCGCGAGACGGCCCCGCGTGACCTGACCTTGATCGAGGGAGCAGGCGGCTGGCGCGTTCCGCTCAATGACGAGGAAGATTTCTCGGATCTGGCCATCGCCTTGGGGCTACCGGTGATCCTGGTGGTAGGCCTGAGACTCGGGTGCATCAATCATGCACGTTTGACCCTGGAAGCCATCGAGCGCGATGGGCTTGAGGTGGCAGGCTATGTCATCAACCATCTGGAAGCCGACATGGAAGTCAGTGAAGACAACATGGCGACGTTGTCGCGCACGCTGAAAGCGCCCTGTCTCGGCGTGGTGCCTTGGGTGCGTGATGATGACCTCACTGACAGCCGCCATGCGGCAGAACGCGCCGCGAGCTATCTGCAATTGCCCTGCGGACTCGAGTCACGCAGCCAACATGGCCACCATGACTGACAAGCCGTCGCTGTGGCCTCCCTCAAGGGATAATTGGCCACAAGCGATTGACTTGAAAGGCATCGCAGGTAAAATGCACGCCAGCTTCTCGCGGAAGTGGTGGAATTGGTAGACACGCCAGATTTAGGTTCTGGTGCCGCAAGGTGTGGGGGTTCGAGTCCCCCCTTCCGCACCATCAGCACATTCTGCTGATGCCCTCTCGAAGCATCCTCTCTGTCTTTACTGATCTATCCCCTGCTCCATCAGTCCGCTGTCCACATGATGCAACTTGCTGTGTGATGCGACCTTTCATGGGATACGACTTTCCATATGCTTCTCACGCGTATCGCGATCTCTCGTCGTGGCTTGCCGCACGCTGCATTCCCATGGCGTCGGGCTTGTGTACTCCGTCATTTCCCCTTGCCGTTCTCGCTAGCCGTTTCCCCCTGGCTTCTCCCTCTGTCGTCACACTCCAGTCGTTTCCCTGTCGGATTCAGCGCCCCCTTTCAGCGCCCCCTTTCAGCGTCCAACCGCTTGCATCGAGGAAACGACATCCTCTCTGTTCTTGTCTGGCTCAACGAGGCCTCAGCCTGTCCTGCAGCGTCGCCAGCGTCAGGCGCGCATCGTCCAGAAGTGCCTGTTGCTCATGACGATCATGATGCGCCTCACCGGCCGCTGCCAGTTGCAGATTCAGATACTCGACACCGCTGGTGAAGCGATAGAACGCCTTGTGCGAGGCCACGGCACGGAATGCCTCGAGCTGATCTCCGGGCACCTCAAGAGGTCTGCCGGCGATGACCTCGGGCTCAGCCTCGCGAAGTGTCGCAAGCAGTGGCCTCACGGCAGCATTCCACTCGTGACGACGCGGTAGATGGCGTGCAAGCAAGAATCCGACGAGGCCGCCAAGCACTATCCCACCAAGGCCCCACAGCAGTTCACTTGTCATGTTGGTGTCTCGGTGCATCCATCAGTGATCCAGCATCCTGGTAATAAAGCATGAGTCCTTCTGATACTAACGCGCTGGTGCGCACGGAGTGTAGCGCCTTGACGGAATCCTCCATTCCCGACATCCGTCATGAGACCTTCGTCCCACAAGATCGGCCTGCTGCAGCGGACGATCACGCCATCAGCGCCAGGCGTTCAGGGACCGGCTCAGCGAGCCCGCCCGCGGACTCACTGCGCCCGCCCTCCCCACAGAATCAGCGCACTGCCCAGCAGGCAGACCAGCGAGCCGAGCAGATCCCAGCGACCCGGCACCTGTTGCTCCACCAGCCAGAGCCAGAGCAGCGAGGTGACGATATATACCCCACCATAGATGGCAAAGGCTCGCCCCGCCTGATCGACATCCACCAGCGACAGCAACCAGGCAAACGCACCGAGGCTCATCATGCCCGGGATCAGCCACAAAGGGCTGCGATCCAGTTTCCACCACGCCCAGAAGGCGAAACAGCCGGCAATTTCCGCCAGTGCCGCCAAGGGATAGATCCATACGATTGCCATGACGATATCCTTGCAGGGAAAGATGACAGCGCCTCATCACCTGTCGTGATCAGACGACTCCCCTGTACGAGAAAAAGCGAATAGGATTGACCTGCGGCTGACAGGAACCTCGGGGCCACCCGGACGCCAACCGCTTCCCACGAAAACAATGCCAGGATTGGCGACGTCTTGCGGCGCAGCATAGCGCGACGCGACGTGATGACAAGGAACCTGCAGATGACTCGGCCACGTCTGATCATCAACCGTCTGGATGCGGATCGCATTCAGCGCCTGATCGATAGCAAGCAGCATGATGACGAGCTGGCAACCCGCCTAGAAAGCCGCCTGATTCAGGCGGAGATCGTGCCACCGGATGACTTTCCGAACAATCACGTCAGCATGCGCAGTCATCTGCGCCTCACCGGCTCTCGCTCTGGCCATCATGAACTGATGCTGCGTTATCCAGACCCCGCAAGCGAGGAATGCATTCCGTTCGCCTTCGGCTCCACCGCGCCTTCCCTTCAGCCGGCCATAGCCCCGCTGTGCATCATGTCCCCCCTGGGAATCGCCCTGCTGGGACTGGCAGTCGGCGAGCAGATCACCCTGCCCTGCGAGGATGGCCTGAGCGACATCATCCGTGTCGATGCCATCCTGCATCAGCCTGAGGCCTGTGGTCAGTTCCACCTCTGAATTCGCCGCCAGCGCTGTCGCCTTCTCGCCCGCGCTGGCGCAACAGACCCCAGACCGGCCAGGTTGACAGCCGCCCTGTACCCTGCCGGCCGACACGATACGCTATGATGAAAGTCAGCAGGGTTGCCGGACCTTGCTGCATCACGCCAATGCTCTCTGACCTCCCCACGCCACCTATCCCGCTGCGCACGCGCCAGCCGGGCACTCATCATGTCTGTCAGGAGATCTTCACATGGGCATCTCATCGCACTCGCACATGGGTCTTGGCGCTCAGGCGCGCCTCAAGGAATCGCTGGCCCACTACTCGGCCAGCCATCGGCACCCCGACAATATTCGTCTGCATCTCATCTGTGTACCGCTCATCTTCACCGCGACGCTGATCCTTGTCTGGCGGCTGCTGGGGGGCCAGGGGATGTCCAGCGAACCCGGCGCGGGACTGTGGATGCTGCCCGGCGGCCTGCTGACCCTCGCTGCGCTCGGGTTCTATGCCCGACTCTCGTGGCGCGCATCGCTGGTGATGCTGGTCTGGAGCCTGATCAGTCTTGCCGCGATGTTCGCGATGCTTGGCCTACGCTGGCCAGTGGTCCCGTTGATGGTGGCAATCTTCCTGCTTGCCTGGGTCGGTCAGATCATCGGCCATCGGCTCGAGGGGCGAAAACCCGCATTTCTCGATGACCTGCGCCAGCTTCTCATCGGTCCGCTGTTCGTACTTGTCGAACTGTTTCCCGACCTGCGCGACTGGCTTCTCGCATCCAAATCCTCCTCTGACGACGCCTGAGTCCGCCCTCTGCCCTGCAAAGATCTGCAATGCAAAGGCCTGAAACGCAAACGCCCAGCGATCCGGAAGGATCGCTGGGCGTTTGCGTTTCAGAGTGTCACGAATGAGCCGTTGCCCGAATCATCGCATGGCTCGCCGTACCGGCACGGCTCACTGCGCCGGATCGAAATCCTCGAGACGGAAGGCCATCAGCGGTGCAGCACCTGCCGCGATCTGGGCTTCCAGCGCGACGGCGCGCGGCAAGACCCGCTGGACGAAGTAGTTGCCCATGGCCAGCTTGCGACGGTAGAAATCCTCCCCGCTGGCTCCCGATGTCGCCAATCCCTGTACCGCGGCGCGCGCCATGCGCAACCACAGATAGCTGTAGACACACAGCCCGGCCAGGTCGAGGAAATCGCAGGCCGCTGCCCCCAATTCCTCGGGATTGTCATCCGCGCGGGCCAGCAACTGCTCGGCGACACGCTCCAGACGCGCCAGTTCCTGCTGGCAGGCCTCGGCGAACGGCCGGGTCCGCTCGTCGTCATCCTGTCCCTCAAGCTCGGCCCTGACCTGCTCGGCAAAGCGTGCCACGTACCCCCCGCGATTGCGGTAGAGCTTGCGTCCGACCAGATCCATCGCCTGGATCCCATTGGTGCCTTCGTAGATCATCGCGATGCGGGCATCGCGCACGTACTGCTCGGCACCCCACTCCACGCAATAACCATTACCGCCATAGAGCTGTTGCGCCATGACAGTGGCATCGAAGCCACGATCCGTCAGCAGCGCCTTGGCGATCGGCGTCAGGAATTGCACCAGTGCATCCGCATCAGCCTTCACCGCTTCATCGGCGTGATACTTGACGCGATCCAGCTGCTGACCGGCGAAGACGGCAAAGGCCCGTCCGGACTCGTTCCAGACACGGGTTTCCAGCGCCATGCGGCGAACATCAGGGTGAACCAGAATCGGATCAGCCGGCTTGTCTGGTGCCTGTGCGCCCGTCGGTGCGCGGCTCTGCAGACGTTCAGCAGCGAAATCCATCGCACTCTGATAGGCCACTTCCCCCAGCCCCAGCCCTTGCAGGCCGATGGAGAGGCGCTCGTAGTTCATCATGGTGAACATCGCCGCCAGCCCCTGGTGCGGCTCGCCGATCAACACCCCTTCGGCACCATCGAAGTTCATCACGCAGGTCGCGCTGCCCTTGATGCCCATCTTGTGCTCGATGGACCCACAGCTGACCGCATTCGATGTCGCGGGCTGTCCCTCGGCATCGAGCAGTTGCCTGGAGACCAGAAACAGCGAGATGCCGCGGGTGCCGGAAGGCGCATCCGGCAGCTTGGCCAGCACCAGATGCACGATGTTGTCGACCATGTCGTGCTCGCCACCGGTGATCCAGATCTTGGTGCCGGTAATGCGATAACGTGGCAGCCCCAGCAGTGGGTCATCACCCTCGAGGGGCTCGGCACGAGTGCGGATCATGCCCAGGTCCGTCCCGCAGTGAGGCTCGGTCAGACACATGGTGCCCAGCCAGTCGCCGGCGTACATGCGCGGCAGAAAGACCCGCTTGACGGATTCAGGGGCATGACTGTCCATCGCCAGACAGGCCCCGGCATTCAGTGCCGGGTAGAGCGCGAAGCTGGTATTGGTGGCGTAGAGCATTTCCTCGAAGGCCACGGTGAGCATCTTTGGCATGCCCTGACCGCCGTATTCAGGGTTGCCACCCAACCCCATCCAGCCACCCTCGGCGAGCACCCGATAGGCTTCCTTGAAGCCCTTGGGCGTGGTGACACGCCCCTCTTCGAAGCGCGCGCCCTCGGCATCACCACTCAGGTTCAGCGGCAGCAGCTCTGCCTGGGTCACGCGCGCGCCTTCCTCGAGTATCGCCTCGGCCAGTTCCGCATTCACCTCGGAAGTGGCCTCCATGGTCGCCCATTCCTGCTCGGCCGCGAATACCTCGTTGAGCACGAAACGTGCATCCTTGAGCGGTGCCTGATACTTGGCCATGTGACTCTCCTTGCAGGTCTCTTCCGACGACGTCTTGCAACGGCGTGGTTCGTGATGGCGTGCTGTCGGCCGCGAGCCTTCCGTCGTGACACTGCAATACCGTGACACTGCGCCGCTGGAGCGCTGACAGGGACCGACCCGCGATTCAAACGATTGCTTGAAACAATAGGCGCAATCGCTGTCTGCGTCATCTCGACCTTGGCCCAAGGCGTACCGCGCGACGCTCGCTGCGAGCCACGAGACCTCATGACGCAAGACGCCGCCCCGGCAGGAACCGGGGCGGCGTCTTGAGTACTTGATTACTTGAATGCTCGAAGCCTCACCTCTCTCAGGCAGTGTTCACCTGGGCCAGCGGCGTCGGGTGCTTGCCATCTTCCCAGCCAAGGCTGCTGTCAGCCGTCGGCGAGAACCACTTGAGGGAATCATGCAGGCTGACGACATCCCCGACAATGATCAACGTCGGCGGCTTGAGCCCCTGCCCCGCCACCTGTGCCGGCATCTCCGCCAGAGTCGCCACATGCACGCGCTGACGCGCGGTAGTGCCCTGCTCCACCAGAGCGATCGGCGTGCTGGCCGCCAGACCATGGTGGATCAGCTGCTCGCAGATCAGCGCCAGACTGCCCAGCCCCATGTAGAACACCAGGGTCTGGGCGGGGCGTGCCAGCGCCTCCCAGTCCAGGTCACAGCTGCCATCCTTGAGGTGCCCGGTGACGAAACGCACCGACTGGGCATGATCGCGGTGGGTCAGCGGAATCCCGGCGTAGGCGGCGCAACCGGAGGCCGCGGTGATACCTGGCACCACCTCGAAACTGATCCCGGCATCCGCCAGCGTCTCGAGTTCCTCACCACCACGCCCGAAGATGAAGGCATCGCCGCCCTTGAGGCGCACGACGCGATGGCCAGCGCGCGCATAGTCCACCAGTGCCTGATTGATGCCTTCCTGGGGCACGCTGTGGTCACTGCGCGCCTTGCCGACATACAGCCGGCGGGCTTCAGGCCTGGCCAGTGCCAGAATCTCGTGACTCACCAGCCGGTCATGAATGATCACGTCGGCCTGCTGCAGATGACGCAATGCCTTGAGGGTCAGAAGCTCCGGGTCGCCGGGGCCGGCGCTGACCAGCGCCACCTGACCATGCGTGCCGGTGAAGCGATCCTCCTCCTTCACCGGCAACACCGCCTCGCCCGCGACCAGCCGGGGCGGAAGACGCACGCTGGAGTCCGCCGGATGACGCGGCGCAAACACCATGACGTGCTGCTCACGCGCGTGGCGCAGGATACCGCGGTCCCGGCCCTCGCTACCCGTGACGACCAGCCACAGCTGGCCGGGTGCAGGCACCGGCAACAGCGTATCGGCCACTTCCCAGCCCTCTTGACCGCACAGTCTCTCCAGCGCCGGCATTCGGGCATCGCCGTAGACACACAGATCCGCCCCCAGGCCGGCAAAGCGCTCGGCCAGCGCCAGCGCCTCCTGGCCACCGCCGATCAGGCACAGCTGGAGTCGTGAAGGATCACAAGAGAGATTGAGAAATTCCATGGGCATATCCACAAACGGGGCGAGGCTGGGTAGCAGCCTTCGATGAACGGCATTTTAGAGCATAAGAAACACTCTCTAAAATAACCAATAAGCATAACGACCCCGAAGGCACGTTGTAGCAGAGCCGCAGACGAAAAACCCCCGCTTCCGGCCGGAAGCGGGGGTTCGGGGCGCGAGCGGAGCTGCGCGGCGGGCCTCAGATGTTGAGGGTGTCCACACCGCCCATGTAGCTGCGCAGCGCCTGCGGCACGCTGATGGAACCATCCGCATTCTGATGGTTCTCGAGCACCGCGACCAGACAACGTCCCACCGCCAGGCCGGAGCCATTCAGTGTGTGGACCAGCTGCGGCTTCTTCTGTCCTTCGACACGGGCGCGTGCCTGCATGCGACGTGCCTGGAAGTCTTCGCAGTTGGAGATGGAGGAAATCTCGCGATAGGTATTCTGGCTCGGCAGCCAGACTTCCAGGTCATAGGTCTTGGCCGCCGCGAAGCCCATGTCGCCGGTGCACAGCGTCACGGCACGGTACGGCAGCTCCAGCGCCTGCAGGATGGCCTCGGCATGGCCGCGCATCTCTTCCAGCGCGTCATAGCTCTTGTCCGCCTCGACCACCTGCACCATCTCGACCTTGTCGAACTGGTGCTGGCGAATCATGCCGCGGGTATCGCGACCATAGGCACCCGCCTCGCTGCGGAAGCACGGCGTATGCGCGGTGAACTTGAGCGGCAGATCGCTGGCGTCGAGAATCTCGTCGCGCACCATGTTGGTCAGCGGCACTTCGGCGGTCGGGATCAGGAAGAATTCGCGATCGTCATTGAGCTTGAACAGGTCTTCCTCGAACTTGGGCAGCTGGCTGGTGCCCATCAAGGAATCACGGTTGACGATGTAGGGCACGTAGAACTCTTCGTAACCGTGCTCGAGGGTCTGCTTGTCGAGCATGAACTGCACCAGCGCACGATGCAGGCGTGCGATGGAGCCGTGCATGATGGCAAAGCGTGAACCGGTGATCTTGGCGGCGAGCTCGAAGTTGAGCTGCCCCTTGAGTTCCCCGAGGTCAACGTGATCACGCACCTCGAAATCGAACTCACGCGGGGTGCCCCAGCGATGCAGCTCGACATTGTCATTCTCGTCGGCGCCTTCCGGCACGTCGGCGTTGGGCAGGTTCGGGATGCTGGCGGCCATGGCCTCCGCCTTGCTCTGCAGCTCGGAGAGCTCTTTCTTGGCGGCGTCGAGGCGCTCGCCCAGATCACTGACTTCCGCCAGCAGCGGTGCGATATCTTCACCGCGAGCCTTGGCATTGCCGATGGACTTGGAGCGAGTGTTGCGCTCGTTCTGCAGCGATTCGGTCTCGATCTGCAGATCACGGCGACGCGCTTCCAGGGCGGCGAAGGCCTGGGTATCCAGCTGATAGCCACGACGTGCGAGGCGCTCGGCGGTCGCGTCAAGATCGGCGCGCAGAAGTTTCGGGTCCAGCATGTGGGAAGGCTCTCTCGTCAGTTCACTCAGGCCGCATCGCGGCACGGTAAGGTCATGCGCACTAGTCTACCTCAGCCACGCCCCGCTTCGCAGCCGCCGCAATGCCGAGGCAGCCACCCGGGGGCAGGCCGTCGCTCACAGCAGGGCGCGGGCGAGCTTCATGCCGAGCGCCACCATGCCCAGACAGGCCACCACGCTCACCGCGACGTAGATCAGCCCTGCCAGCATGCGACCGCTGATCATCAGATTGAGCGCTTCGAGGGCGAAGGTGGAAAAGGTGGTGAAGGCGCCGGTGAAGCCGGCCACCATGATCGCCTGCCAGACAGGCGCAAGCTTGAGCTCCTGGGTCACCCAGATGAACAGGAAGCCCATCAGGCAGCTGCCGAGGAGATTGACCCCGAGCGTCCCCCAGGGGAACCCTCGACCCGCCGTTCCCGTGATCCAGCCACTGACCAGATAACGTCCAAGAGCGCCGATGGCGCCGCCCGCTGCTACTGCCAACCAGGTTCCCATGTCTCGCATCTGCCTCATGTCATGAGCCGCCAACGGCTCGTCCAGCTGTCGAAATACAAGACCATGCCTCAGGTACGCAGCCGCACCTGAGGCATGTCATTGACTGCCAGTGTAAGAAAATCGCGGGACGCGGGGAACTCGGGTCACGGGAAAGACGGGTTCAGCAAAGCATGACTCGCCGCCCGTGATGACCGACGGACATGGAATCAGTTCAGCTCGCTTCTCAGCCCATCCAGCACTTGCTGCCACCGATGGTGGGCACCGTCCTTGCCGCCCAGTTGCTCAAGCCCGCGTGCCGTCCAGGTGCCGGGCGTGCCGATGCGCGAGGCAAGCTCGCCCGGCGGGGTATCGGGATGGGCTTCCATCAGGGCAAGGGCATCACGCATCTGGGTCATCAACAACTGGCGGGCCTGCGGCCCGGTGATGCCGGGGACGGTCTGGAACCAGTCAAGCAGCGCCTGCTGCTGGGCCAGCTGCCAGGCATTCACGCAGACTGCCAGCATGCTGGCCTCGAAGGCGGCCTCTTCCTCGAAGGCAATCACCTGCCGGACTGCCGGACTGAGCAGGTCCCGCGTGAGGGGGTCTTCCGGATAGAGCGTGAGCGCGCTCTGCCCCTCGGACACCGCCAGCCCCGTCATCACGCGCACCACCCTGGCCGGCGCGAACCAGCGCTGCAGGTTGGCGAGTGAGACACCGGCCGCCATCACCATCAGATGATGGTCCTTGCTCAGAGCGCGGCTTTCACGCAGTTCCATGGCCAGCGCTTCCAGCTGCTGCGGTCGGACCCCGACCAGCACGCAGAGGCTGGCTTCGCACACCGCGACGTTGCTGGCGTGGCGGACGGCACCGAAACGCCAGCCCAGACGGTGGCTGCGAACATCATTGCGCGGCGAGAGGTGGAACTCCAGATCATGCCGCGAGCGCCCATCGCGCAGGCAGCCTCGCGCCAGCGCGACCAGAAGAGACTCCGCCAGTTCTCCCACGCCCAGCACCCCCAATCGCGTAGGAGGCTGACGGGATTCGCGATGGCAGGTGGAGGTCGAGGGATAGGATGACGATGCCATGGAACGGCTCCTGCTGAGAGAAAGGAAACGAGCAAACCACAAGGGTGTCGGTCGATGGTGCCTCTGCCGATATCCTGCATCGGTAGCTTCTTCACGACAGAGGATGCGGCAAGAGGGATTGCCTCGAGAAGCTCCCGCATGAAGGGGCGTGCCACAACGAGACGTGGCGGGAACTTCCCGGCAATCTAGCCCCTTTCAAGCGTAGTCAGTCCTGACTCGGATGACCGGATTATCCTGACAGGACAGCGCAGGATGCCCCTTGAGGCTGGGGCCACGCCTTCAGCTCAGGTAAGCTTAGGCACATCGGCCCACGTGGCCTGCCTGACGCGACTCACTGCCCGAGCGAGATCATGACCGAACGCCTGCTGGATACGCCTGCCCCCGTCGATGCCCTCTACCTGGACTTCCTGGCCGCCCTGCGCGATGCAGGCTTTGCCGGTGACATCAGTCCGGACTACGCCAACCGTACCGTGTTGTCGACTGACAACTCACTGTATCAGGTACTGCCTCAGGCCGTGGTCTATCCACGTCATGCCGAGGACATCCAGTGCATCGCGCGGCTGTCCAACGACCCCCGCTTCGCGGCGGTCACCCTGGCACCGCGTGGCGGCGGTACCGGCACCAATGGCCAGTCACTCAATGATGGTGTGCTGGTGGATGTGTCGCGCCACATGAACCGCATTCTCGAGATCGATGTCGAGAAGCGTCGCGTACGGGTCGAGGCCGGCGTGGTGAAGGATCAGCTCAATGCCGCGCTCAAGCCGCATGGACTGTTCTTCGCCCCGGAACTCTCGACCTCCAATCGTGCCACCATCGGCGGCATGATCAATACCGATGCGTCCGGCCAGGGGAGCTGTGAATACGGCAAGACTCGTGACCACGTGATCACGCTCGACAGCGTCCTGCTCGACGGGACACGCCTGTCGAGCCATGCCATCGACGATGCCGAGCTCGAGGCACTGTGCGCACGCGAGGATCGCGTCGGTGAAATCTACCGCACCGCGCGCGCCATCGCCGATGAGCGTGCCGAGGAAATCGCCGACATCTTCCCGCCGCTCAATCGCTGCCTGACCGGCTACGATCTCGCCCACCTGCGCGAGGCCGATGGGCGCTTCAACCTCAACAGTCTGCTGTGCGGCGCCGAGGGCACGCTGGGCTTCGTGGTCGAGGCCGAGCTGAATGCCCTGCCCATCGCGCCCTGCTCGACGCTGATCAACCTGCGCTACGCGAGCTTCATGGACGCGCTGCGCGACGCCAAGACGCTGATGGCGGTCGAGAGCAACCGTCCGACTTCCATCGAGACGGTGGATGACACCGTGCTCAACCTGGCCATGCAGGATTTCGTGTGGGACAGCGTCGAGGAATTCTTCCCGGCCAGTGCCGAGGGCTCCCCGGCCATCGGCGGCATCAACCTGATCGAATTCAATGCCGACAGCGAAGCGGCACTGGACGCCAAGGTGGCCGCCTTCAGCGAGCATCTGGCCAGTGACACCAGCGTCGAGCGCCTCGGCTTCACCGAAGCGCGTGGGCGTGCGCAGATCAGTCGCGTCTATGGCATGCGCAAGCGCTCGGTGGGCTTGCTGGGCAATGTCGAGGGGGAAGCCCGTCCGCTGCCCTTCGTCGAGGACACGGCCGTTCCGCCGGAGCATCTGGCGGACTACATCGCCGAATTCCGAGCCGCTCTCGATGCCCGCGGCCTGCGTTATGGCATGTTCGGGCATGTCGATGCCGGCGTGCTGCACGTACGCCCGGCACTCGACATGAAGGACCCCGCCCAGCAGGCGATGATTCGCGAGATCTCCGACGAGGTCGCCGCCCTCACCCACAAGTACGGTGGCCTGCTGTGGGGAGAACACGGCAAGGGCGTGCGCTCGGAATATGCCCCCCGCTTCTTCGGCAGCCTCTATGGGGCGCTGCAGGACGTGAAGGCGGCCTTCGACCCGCGCAATCAGCTCAATCCGGGCAAGATCACCTCGCCCCGCCTGCCAGCCACACTGGTCGACGACGCTGGCGCCAGCGAAGGTGAGAGCGACAAGCGTGATCACGCTGACAGCGCCGTCGAAGCCTTCGACCCCCACCTGATGCGCATCGATGACGTGACCATGCGCGGCGATCTCGATCGCCAGATCGATGAACGCGTGTGGCAGGAATACGCCAGCGCCGTCTACTGCAACGGCAACGGTGCCTGCTACAACTACGACCCCAACGACGCCATGTGCCCGTCCTGGAAGGCGACGCGTCAGCGCATCCATTCGCCCAAGGGACGCGCCAGCCTGATACGTGAATGGCTGCGCCTGGAAGGCAATGCCGGACGGGACGTGATCGCCGAGGCGCAGGCCGCCCGGACGCCGGGCCTCAAGGGGGCCGGCCTGTGGCTGGCGCGTCTGCCGACCCGCATCGGCGCTTCGCTGAAGGCGCGTCGTGGTGGACAGACGCAGACTGGCGCTCAGGAGGCCGGCTTCGATCAGCAGGTCTATCAGGCGATGGCCGGCTGTCTGGCGTGCAAGTCCTGCGCGGGCCAGTGTCCGATCAAGGTCAACGTGCCGGACTTCCGCAGCCGCTTCCTCGAGGTCTATCACCATCGCTATCAGCGTCCGCTGCGCGATTACCTGATCGGCAGCCTCGAGTTCGTGCTGCCGTGGGCCGAGCGCGTCACGCCGCTCTACAACGGCCTGCTGTCCAATCGCCTGGTCAGTCGTCTGCTGGAAGGCCCGATCGGCATGGTCGATGCCCCACGCCTGTCGCGCGCCAGTCTGCGCAGACAGCTCAAGAGCTGGGGCGTCTCGGAGGCGACCCCGACCCAGCTCGGCCGCCTGACCGAGTCCCAGAAGGCCAGAAGCGTGATCCTGGTGCAGGACGCCTTCACCAGCCACTTCGAGGCCCAGCTGGTGATGGACATCATCGAGCTGCTGTCACGACTCGACATTCGGGTGTTCGTCGCGCCCTTCGCCCCCAATGGCAAGCCGCTGCAGGTACAGGGCTTCACCGGCGCCTTCCAGCGCACCGCGCGCGCCCAGGCCAAGCGTCTCAAGGCGATCGCCGATTTCGGCGTGCCGCTGGTCGGCATCGACCCGGCGATGACCCTGACCTATCGTCAGGAGTATGTGAAGACCCTCGGCCCGGACGCCGTGCCGGATGTCCTGCTGCTTCAGGAGTGGCTGATCAGCCTGCGCAAGCTGCTGCCGGTGGGTGTCACGAAGACGGTGCTGGGCAAGATGGACCCGGGCCTGACACTCCTGAGCCACTGTACCGAGAGCACCAATGCGCCGGGGTCCGCCAAGGCCTGGCAGCAGGTGTATGCCGCCTTTGGTCTCAGCCTCGAGACACTCTCCACCGGCTGCTGCGGCATGTCCGGCACCTATGGTCACGAAGCGCGCAATCTCGAGACCTCACGTGCCATCTATGAGCTGTCGTGGAAGGCGGTGGTCGAGGACGAGGCCAATCAGGGCAAGCTGGTCGCCAGTGGTTATTCCTGTCGCAGCCAGAGCAAACGCTTCTCCGAACGTCAGCTGCCGCATCCCCTCCAGGCGCTGCTGCCACTGGTGCGTCGCGCGCAGTGACAGCCAGGGGGCCCAGTGGCCGTGCAGGAGGAATGACATGAGGGGAGCGCGATAAGGCAACGCGACGTTGCATACCACGGAATCAATCGCTAGTCTGCGCCCTTCCGGCCAGCCGTGATGTTGGCATCTGGCCGAGACAAGACGATTCGATGAGCGGTGACCGCGTCAGTGGCACCGCTCATTTTCGCTGACTCCAAGGAAGCTTCCCGATGACGGAACCCGCACTGGCCCTGACCCTGATCGGTCTGATGGCTCTCGGCTGTCAATGGCTGGCCTGGCGCATGCGTCTGCCCGCCATCCTGCCGCTGCTGATCGTTGGCATCCTTGCCGGCCCCGTCACGGGCTGGCTCAAGCCGGATGAGCTGCTGGGAGACCTGCTGTTCCCGCTGGTCTCGCTGGCAGTGGCGGTGATCCTGTTCGAGGGCAGTCTGACGCTGGACTTCAAGGACCTGCGGGGACACGGGCACATCGTCAGACGACTGGTGACCACCGGGGTGGTGATCACCGGCGTGATCGGCACCGTGGCGGCGCATTATCTGCTCGACATGCGCTGGGAGATGGCCGCCGTGCTCGGGGCACTGCTGGTGGTGACAGGCCCGACCGTGGTGATGCCATTGCTGCAGACCCTGCGCGCGCGCGGCAACCTGACCCAGATCCTGCGCTGGGAAGGCATCATGATCGACCCGGTGGGCGCGCTGCTGGCGGTACTTGTCTATGAGTACGTCGCACTGGGCATGACCGGCAATGCGGTGTCACATACCCTGGTGCTGTTCGCCCAGACCGTGGGCCTCGGCCTTGGCATGGGCGCGCTGGGCGGCTGGTGCTGGGGGCTGGTGCTGCGCCACTTCTGGCTGCCCCAGAAGCTGCACAACTTCGGCACCCTGATGGTGATGCTGGGACTCTTCGCCATCTCCAATACCCTGTTCCACGAATCCGGACTCCTGACCGTGACCGTCATGGGGGTATGGCTGGCCAACATGCGCGGCGTGCCTACCCAGCAGATCATCGAGTTCAAGGAGACGCTCACCGTCCTGTTGATCTCCGGGCTGTTTCTGCTGCTGGCGGGGCGCCTGACCGTCGAGCAGCTTTCGCTGCTGTCCTGGCCGGCGTGGGTCTTCCTGGCCGTGTTGATGTGGGTCGCGCGCCCGCTGACTGTCTGGCTGTGCACCCTGGGCAGCGAATTGACGCTGCGCGAGAAGGCGCTGCTGGCCTGGCTGTCTCCTCGCGGTATCGTCGCGGCCGCCGTGGCCTCGCTGTTCGCGCTCAAGCTCGAATCCCAGGGCATCGAAGGCGCCGAGATGCTGGTCCCGATGACCTTCCTGGTCATCATCGGCACGGTGGTGATCCAGAGCTTGCTGTCACGCCCCATCGTCAAGGTGCTGGGTGTCGGTGAGCCACCGCCCTCGGGCTTCCTGATTCTCGGGGCCAACTCGGTGTCGCGCCTGGTCGCCCGCGAGCTGGTGGATGCCGGCTTCTCGGTACGCCTGACCGATACCAACTGGGACGCGGTACAGGAAGCCCGCATGGCAGGCCTGCCGGTCTATTACGGCAACCCGCTGTCCGAGCATGCCTCACAGCATCTCGAGTTGACGGGCATCGGCCATCTCATGCCCCTGTCGCCCTATCGCGAGCTCAACAGCCTCGCGGCGCTGCATTTCGAGCACATCCTCGGCCACGGCCGGGTCTTCCGGCTCGCCGAGGACAATGGCAAGAATGCCAAGCGCCAGCAGGACCAGGCGCTCGGCCACCTGCCGCTGTTGTTCGATGGCCAGGTCACCTACGCCAAGCTGGCCAGCCTGCTGTCACAGGGGGCGGAGTTCCGACGTGCCCGCATCAGCGAGAACTTCAGTCTCGAGGACTATCGCCGGATTCATGATGACCGACTGCTGACCCTGTTCTGCATCAGCAGCCAGGGCCGGATTCGCATCGCCAATTCCGCCGTCGCACTGGAACCCAAGGCCGGTGAGACGCTGATCAGCCTGATCTATGCCGACTCGCCTGAGCTGACCCGACCGGCACAATCCAAGGCGGACAAGGCCGAGTCGAGCAAGTCATCCCAGGCCACAGAAGGGACAGGCTCTGACGCGAGTTCCACCACCCGCTCCACCGCGAATTCCGGCACCGCCACGGGCTCCGGCCCCCTACCCGCCAGCCGTCTCCCCGGTGGCCGGGCCTGATGACGGCTTGAATGCATCCCGAAAGCGGCATGCGCGCAGACGGCACGGCGCCCGGAGATGATGCCAGCCCCCTGACCACGAGGCCCGCTTCCTGCGGGCCTCGTGGCGAATGGCGCACAGCCGCGAAGCGGGATTCACAAAAAATGCCTAAAACGTTAGTGGCAGACTCCGACAGCCGCCCAAAATGCTGGTAGAGTACGCGCCAGTTTTGGCAGCCCTGTCCGGCAGCCAGCGCTATTGCCTTGTCCTCAACGTAACACCTACGCATTCAGGAGCTGCTTGATGCAGATCGTCATGGGCCTGGTGGGCGTCTTAGCCCTCCTGGGGATCGCCTTCCTATTATCTGAAAACCGACGCGCCATCAGCTTGCGCACCGTACTGGGGGCCTTTGCCATCCAGGCATTGCTGGGGGCATTCGTACTCTACGTTCCCGCCGGCAAGAGCATGCTGCTCGGTCTCAGCGAAGGGGTTCAGGCCGTCATGTCCAGCGCCAACGTGGGCATGGACTTCCTGTTCGGTGGCCTGGTCAGCGACAAGATGTTCGAAGTCTTCGGTGGCGGTGGTTTCGTGTTCGCTCTGCGCGTACTGCCGATCATCGTGTTCTTCTCGTCATTGATCGCGGTGCTCTACCACCTGCGCGTGATGAACGTCGTGATCAGTGTGCTGGGTGGTGGGCTTTCGAAGATTCTCGGCACCAGTCGTCCCGAATCGCTGTCCGCCGCGGCCAACATCTTCGTCGGCCAGACCGAAGCACCGCTGGTCGTGCGTCCGTTCATCGCCGGCATGACCCGCTCGGAGCTGTTCGCGGTGATGACCGGTGGCCTGGCCTCCGTGGCCGGTTCCGTGCTGGTGGGCTATGCCTCGCTGGGCATTGACCTCAAGTACCTGCTGGCAGCGTCCTTCATGGCAGCCCCGGGTGGCCTGCTGATGGCCAAGATGCTGATCCCGGAGACCGAATCCAAGACCCAGAGTGTCGAGGAAGCCCTGGGCAAGGACATCGATCGCCCGACCAACGTCATCGATGCTGCCGCGTCCGGCGCAGCATCCGGCGTGCAGCTGGCCATCAATGTCGGCGGCATGCTGCTGGCCTTCATCGCCTTGATCGCGCTGGGCAACATCATCATCGGCTGGATCAGTGGATTGTTCGGCTATCAGGACATCACGCTGCAGCTGCTGCTGGGCTATGCCTTCGCGCCGGTCGCCTGGGTCATCGGCGTGCCGTGGCATGAAGCCATCCAGGCCGGCAGCTTCATCGGTCAGAAGCTGGTGCTCAACGAGTTCGTCGCCTTCGCCGACCTCGCCAGCCATCAGATCAAGCTGTCCGAGCATTCCGAAGCGATCATCATCTTCGCGCTGTGTGGCTTCGCCAACCTGTCCTCCGTGGCCATCCTGATGGGCGGCCTGGGACTGATGGCACCGAACCGCCGCAGTGACATCGCGCAGATGGGCATGAAGGCGATTCTCGCCGGTACGCTCTCCAACCTGATGTCAGCCAGTCTTGCCGGACTGTTCCTGTCGCTGTGACGCTCATCGCAAGCCTCGCATGCGAGTGAGACACGCCGTCAGGTGACCTCTCGACAACGCCCGCCCAGTGCGGGCGTTGTCGTATCCAGCCCGCGTCACGAGCCAGCGAACGCCAGACCGGCAGACGACAGGGCCTGCCGATTGACTCCCTGTCGCCCTCCCCAGACAATAGCTCGGGTAGAAGCCTGGGTGCTCGGGAATCGGGTGAAAGCCCCGTACTGCCCCCGCAACGGTGATCGCAACGCTCATGCCGGTCGAGATGACCAGCCACTGCCTCCGGGACGTCCTCGTGACGACCCTCAAGGGAAGGAGGTGGGAAGGCGCATGAGGGGGTGAGACGTTCCAACAGGACGTCCGCCAGGCGTCAGTCCGGAGACCGGCCCTCGCTTCCACACTGGTTGATGCGGAGGGCCTCACCAGTGGCAAATTCGTCGGGATGTCCTTTTTCAAAGGGGCACGCCGCGACGATGTGCATCCACGCACCCTGTCACGCCTGTCCTCCTCATTGCGTCTGACGCTTGAGGATCATTCATGAATACTTACAAGACCCGTGGTCGCGCGCACGCGCAGGCCAAGTACACCCTCGTGGGCAGTCTGCTGCTGCTGACACCTCCTGCCCTGGCGGCACAGGAGACCACCGCCCCTTCATCGGATAGCCTGGAGACCGTTCAGGTCACCGCCAATCGCATCCCCCAGCTGCAGAATGATGTGCTGGCCAGCACCGACGTCATCACGCGTGGCGAGATCGAACGCCTGCAGGCCAGCTCGCTGGTGGACCTTCTGCAGTCGCGCAATGGCATCGAAGTCGCGCGCAGCGGTCCGATGGGGAGCCAGACCAGCCTGTTCATGCGCGGCACCGAGTCCGACCACACCTTGATCCTGGTCAACGGCCAGCGCATCGCCAACAGCGCCGATGGCCTGGCGCACTTCGAATTTCTGCCGCTGTCTGCCATCGAACGTGTCGAGATCGTGCGGGGGCCGCGCGCCAGCGTCTACGGCGCCGATGCCATCGGCGGCGTGATCAACCTGATTACGCGTGGCGGCAGCGAAGTCGGCCAGCACGCGGAAGTCACGCTGCGCGCCGGCAGCGACGGCACCTTCCGCCAGAACGCCCAGTTCAGCTCGGTGGAAGATGACACGCGTCTCTCCGCCAATCTCCATCATGATGAAAGCGATGGTTTCTCCGCCCGCGATACCGGCAGTGAAGATGATGGCTACGAGGCCACGGGTGCCGAACTGCGCCTTGGGCACGACTTCGGCCAGCGAGCCACGCTGTCTCTCGGCGTCGCCAAGACCGACACGGACTACGATTACGACGATTGCTACGACAGCAGCTTCAGTGCCTCTGAAGACTGCAGCGGAGAAGGTAGCCAGCTGGTACTGGATGCCAGCCTGCTGACCCACCTGAACCCGAACTGGGACATGACGGTCAGCGTGGCGCGTACGCGCGACGAGTACGAGAACACTGAAGCCGGCAGCGATGCCGGGCGTGTCGCCAGTGCCCGCAACGAGATCGGCCTGCGCCACGACTTCTACACCGACCTCGGCACGCTCAGCCTGGGGGTGGATCACCGCGAGGAAAGTCTGGACGCCGATGGCCCCTACTTCACCGCCGACGGCTATGAAGTGGACAGTCGCTATGCCACGGGGGTCTATGGCAGCTGGCAGCTCCAGCAACAACGCCATCACGTCACCACCAGCCTGCGGTATGACGATGACAATCGTTATGGTCATCAGATGACCGGTGGCTCCAGCTATGCCTATGACCTGACTCAGGCACAGCAGCTCGGCGCCAGCTACTCGAGCGCCTTCAAGGCCCCCAACCTGATCGATCTCTACAGCCCTTACGGCTCAGGCAACCCGGATCTGGATGCCGAGACCTCCACCACGGCCGAACTCTTCTGGCGTCTGCAGGAGCAGCGGTGGCATGTGGGCGTCAATGCCTTCCAGACGGATATCGACAATCTGATCAGCTACGAAGGCGCCGACTTCACGCCGATCAATATCGACCGCTCACGCATTCGTGGCATCGAGCTGAGCAGTGGCTGGAAAGGTGACGCGCTCAGCGTCAATCTCGCCATGACCTGGCAGGACCCGGAAGACCGCGAGACAGGAGAGCAGCTGAAACGTCGGGCCAAGCGCTTTGCGCGCCTGGATGCCGATTACGCCCTCGCCGACTGGAGCTTCGGAGCAACGCTGCGTGGCAGTGCTAGCCGCAGCGATACCGATGCCGATACCTACACGGACACTCGCACCGCCGGCTATGGCGTCTTCGACCTGCGCACCAGCTGGCAGGTGATGCAGAACGTCAAGCTGAGCGCCAAGCTGGAGAACGTCTTCGATCGTGATTATCAGCTGGTCAACGGCTACAACACCCAGGGGCGTTACGTCGAAGGCGGCGTGACCTTCTATTTCTGAGCACCTCTTACTGACGACGGGCCACACTCCTCACTGCGCCGCCCCGAGAGCGGCGCAGTGACAATGACTGACGGAGCACACGCATGACGGACCGCAATACCCGCCACAAGACGGCAATGGAAAAGCTCAAGTCACATGTCGACGACAAGGTGGCACAGGCCAATGAGGAGCGCGGCCAGCTGCTGGTCTTCACCGGCAACGGCAAGGGCAAGACGACCGCTGCATGGGGCACCATCACCCGGGCACTCGGCTATGGCTACAAGGTCGGTGTCATCCAGTTCATCAAGGGACTGTGGGAGTGCGGGGAGCGTGAGCGCCTTGCCGAGGATGCCAATCTGGAAGTCCACGCCATGACTACCGGCTTCACCTGGGACACCCAGAATCGTGACGCCGATACCGCGGCCTGTCAGGCAGTGTGGCAGGAAGCGAAGCGCCTGATGCGCGATGAAAGCGTCTATCTGGTCGTGCTTGATGAACTGACCTACATGGTCAAGTTCGGCTACCTGCCATTGGAAGAGGTGATGACGGCGCTGGAAGGTCGCCCCGAGGAGCAGACCGTCATCATCACCGGACGCAATGCCAACCGCGAGATCGTTGCCTGTGCCGATACCGTCACCGAGATGACCGAGATACGTCACGGCTTCAATCATGGCCTCAAGGCGCGCCGCGGCATCGACTTCTGATCAGCTCGACCCACGTCACCGAGCTGCACGCTGCACCGAGATGGCATGGCAGATCTGCGCCATCGCCTCGACGCTGCGCGGCCCCGGACGGCTGACCGGGTCCGGATCCAGTCCGACAAGCGCCACCGAGGCCAGCGGGCCACCCCTGGCTCGCCAGGCTGCCTTCCAACGCTCACGGGGGGCGCCTGCGGCCACCGGATGCAGAATCAGCCGAGGCCCTGCCAGCCACAGCGCTTCACGGCGTATCTGAGGCACCACGGTGGGGGCGTCAGACAACAGCGGCTCTCCCCCGCAGCGGCGAATCAATTCATTGACCAGATGCCCTCCTGCCAGAGTCGTCATCGGGCTCTCGCCCAGCTGGAAGAAGACCGGCAAGGGCGCGTCGCCCTCCATGCCATCGCGTGCCTCCAGGTGACTGATGCGCTTCTCGAGACGCGCCACGTAGGCCTCTGCCTCGGGCCGGGTGCCCATCAACACCCCCAGGCGCTCGATATTGGAGAGTACCTGCGCCAATGTCCTGGGCTCGCTGAGGAAGGTCGTCAGCCCCAGCGCCGTCAGGCGCGCCTGCATTTCCGCGGACAGCCCGCTGCCCCACGCCACGATCAGCGCGGGTCTGGCCGCCAGCACCGCCTCCAGATTCGGCCCTTGATAGCTCGCGACACGCGGCAGCGTCTTGACCTGTGGCGGGTAATCACTGCCCTGGCTGACGGCGACCAGATGTGCAAGCCCTCCCGCCGCCGCGACCAGCTCCGCGGCATGGGGCGCCAGGGTGACCACACGATGAGCGGGCCGGGAAAGCGTCACCGTCTCGCCACCATCATCCACGACGGAAAGACTCGCCGCCCAGGCGAGCGACGGCATTGCGGTGAGCAGCAACGCTGACAATGCCCCGAGGAGCGTGCGTCGTCCCTGAGATAGCGTGACGGTATTGATGGTATCGCTCCTGTATGACCGCGACGTCCCTGACGCCATGAGATGCCTGATCGAGGCACACGATCGCTTCAGCGCCTCTCGTGCGAAGTGCTATCGTGATCCACGCGATGTCGGACGTTCACGCCATCATTCTGTGTCAATATCGACATATGAAAATATCACCATATGACAATATCGCCATGTGCCAAAAAGGAGTTTCCATGCCCCGCATCCTGCCATCCGTAACTGCCGACGCGAGCTCAGGCGTCCAGCATTCCTTCTTGCGTCTAGGGCTGGTGCTGGCACTGAGTGCCGTCAGCGCCGTGAGTACGGCACAGGCTGACCAGACACCTGCACCGGCGCTTGTCCATGTCAGTGCCAGTGCCAGCATCGAAGCCGCGCCGGACAAGGCCAGCATCGAGGCGCGTCTCTGGGAGAAGACACCGGCCAGCAAGGTGGACGACAAGGCACCGGACAGTCAGAAGCAGGGAGAAGCCGCGCGCCAGGCCCGCCAGACACTGGAAGGCCGCATGAGCACGCTGATCCAGGCACTGGAAAGCGCCGGTATCGAGAGTCGCCTGATCAAGGCGGGCAGCCTGACCCTGCGACCGGAGCGCTACTACGAGCGCACGGCCAATGATCAGAACCCGCAGCAATGGCAGCGTACCCATCTCGAGCGCCCGATCAGTATTTCGCTGAAGAATCTGGACCAGGTGCCGGAGGTGATCGACCTGCTGTTGGGAGCGGGGGTGAATCAGCTGGCGGGCGTGCAATATCAGCTCAGTGATCGTGCAGCACTCGAGGACAAGGTACTGCAGCAAGCCCTGACCAAGGCACGCCACAAGGCCGAACTGATGGCCGAGACGCTGGGAGCAACACTGGGTGATGTGCAGTCGATCAATGAATCTTCCCAGAGCCCTCGCCCGCCGATGATGGCCATGCGCGCCGACATGGCAGAAGCCAAGAGTGGTGGCAACGAGTATCGTCCCGGCGAGCTGTCACTGGAAAGTGATGTGCAGGTCAGCTGGGGACTGACATCAGCCGACTGAGCGTCGACACCCCGAACGCCACTCTCCAGACGCCAGCCGCTTGTCCAGAGCCGCTGGCGTCCACGCGTGACTGAAGCTCGGCCTATCTCGAGAGTGACACCCCGCGATTCACACCCCCTCGGGCGCTGACTTACGCCCGGCCACCAAGCTCCGTCTCGATGGCGGCAAGCGCTGCCATGGGATTCTCGGCCTGAGTGACCGGACGCCCGATCACCAGGTGGGTGCTGCCAGCCGCCATTGCCTCGCCCGGCGTCATGGTGCGTCGCTGATCACCGGCCTGGGCAAAGCTCGGGCGGATACCGGGCGTCACCTTGAGGAAGTCCGGCCCACACAGCGCCTTGAGACTGGGTGTCTCGCGCGCCGAGCACACCACACCGTGCATGCCGCTTTGCTGGGCAAGGCTCGCCAGACGCTCGACCTGGGCCAGTGGCGTGACATCCAGGCCGATACCCGCAAGATCACTCTGCTCCATGCTGGTCAGCACGGTCACGGCAATCAGGCGCGTCTCGAGCTGGCGCGTGGCCAGTGCACTAGCGGCGGCTTCCATCATGCGCGCGCCACCACCGGCGTGCACGTTGGTCATCCAGACACCGTGCTCGGCAGCCGCCAGCACGGCCTGCGCGGTGGTATTGGGAATATCGTGGAACTTGAGATCCAGAAAGACCTCGAAGCCGCGCTGATGCAGCGCCTTGAGGATGTCCGGCCCCACTCGCGTGAACAGCTCCTTGCCCACCTTGACGCGGCAGCGCGTCGGATCCAGCTGGTCCGCCATGGCCAGTGCGGCGGCCATATCCGGGTAATCGAGGGCGATGATCAGGGGGGAAGTCGTGGCAGGCATCCGGGCTCCGGGCAATGAGACTAGGCGCGATGACAGGGGGTCATGGGCTCGGGGCAACATTATAGCGCCCACCAACGCACCTGTAAGCTCAGAGAAAGCCGAATCGAATCAGCTCGCTATTCGCGCTAGCACTTTCGCGCGTTGAGCGCTGAAGCGGCCCCAGGGATGAGGAATCGTTTAATTCTTAATGACTACAAAACTCATCCTTCAGCCACAGTGATTCACGTGCTGGGCACAGGGCATCACGGCCCGACCAGACGCCCCGACAATCATCATGAAACAAGGAAAAGCTCATGAAAACTCTGATGGGATCACTCGTCGTCGCAGGCCTGATGGCTTTCACCCCTCTGACGCAGGCTGCCGAGATGAACATCAACACCGCCACCCCTGAGCAACTGACTCAGCTCAAGGGCATCGGTGACAAGAAGGCACAGGCCATCGTCGCCTGGCGCAAGGCCAATGGCCCCTTCACCAGCGTCGATCAGCTGGCTGAGGTCAAGGGCATCAGTGCCAACACGCTCGAACGCATGGAGACCACACTGACGCTCGACAAGACCGGCAACAGCGCCATAACGACGGGTCAGCCGGTCAGCGACAAGGCCGCGCCGCAGGTCAAGACATCCGGTGAGGCGACGCCCAGGGAGATCACCAGCAACCAGAGCTGACCAAGACGGCCGAGGTCAGGTCTCGACTCCCGCCACCCTGCAGGTGGTGAGAAACCACCGGCGAAAGACCAGCCTGGCCAGCGACAGGGGAGTCCCGACAAAAGCAGCGCCGCAGACCTCCTGCGGCGCTGCTTTTGTCGGGGTCAACACGACGGTGCCCGAGAAGCACGGCTTACATGAGGCGTTGCTTTCCTGCCACGAAAAAAAGCCGACCCGAAGGCCGGCCAGCGGGGTTTCCCCCTCCCCTGACGGTGAATCGGGCACCTGCATGCCCGATTCTGGCAGTGAAGCCATCCCTGGCTTTCCCCTTCCCCAAGGGGCTTCCTCAAGCGCCTGCCTCTGCCGGCAACCGACGCCCTGCAACTTCTCCCTGACCAGACGGTGGCCTGCGCCGCTTTACGATACCTCGAAGAGTATCTCCCCCGAAGCATGATGCCCTATGCGGCATCCTCGTACGCCGCCCGTCTCGACATGAGCACTCTATCGCGATCATCGGAAGGCGAAGATGACATGCGTCAATTTCGTGCGCCTGGGTGGCATCACGCCGCTGCCTTCATGATCCACGTCAATTCATGGGCACTCCGCCCCCATGAATCCGTCCCGGAATGACACGCAGCAGACCCGAAACGCAGCAGACCCGAAACGAAGAAGGCGCCTTCGATCATCATCGAAAGCGCCTTCCTGATCAGCGACAGGGAGACCCCTGAAGCGACATGCGGCATCAGCGCGACTTCAGCGACGCACCTTCTTGTCTTCCACTTCGGTATGGCTCACCTCAAGCCCCAGCGGATGGCCTGCTGCCAACTCGGCCCGAGTGGCATCGCGCACTTCCAGCACCTCGACATCCCAGCTGAGGGCCTGACCGGCCAGGGGATGATTGGCATCGACCTTGACCTGCTGATCACCGACTTCCAGTACGGTCACCGAGCGCTGCCCTTCGGGAGTTCGCGCCTGGAAGCGCATGCCCGGTGCAAGCTCCCCCGGGCCGAAGGCATCACGCCCGAAGTACTGGACCAGCCCCTCATCCCGCTCACCGAAGCCTTCCGCCGGCGTCAGGTTGACGACCTTGCTGTCGCCGACGCTGCAACCTTCAAGCGCGGATTCCAGAGCAGCAAGTATATTGTCATGGCCGTGCAGGTAATCCATCGGTTCCCGATCACGAGAAGTGTCCAGGACGGTGCCATCTGCGGTACGCAGCGTGTAGTGCAGGCTGACCACCTGCTGAACGGTAATCGACATGAAACAACTCCAGAAATGACAAGTGCGGTGAGCTCACGCCCTCCCCGGAGGGCGCAGGCACCGAGACTCAGGATTCGCGACGACGCAGCTGACGACTGGACAGCTCGACGCGCTGCTGCTGATTGATCAGATTGAGCAGCACGATGACGCGCTCGTCGCCCTTGGCACTCTCGAAGACACCACTGAGCGAACTCAGCGGCCCATCGATGATCTCGACCTGCTCGCCGGCACGGAAGTAGAGGTTCTCGGCTGGCTGCTCCTGGCGTTGCTCACCATTGGCGATCAGCGCCTCCACCAGCGAGGTGGGGACCGGTGTCGGGGTCGTGCCGAAGCTGACCAGCTTGAGCACGCCACGTGTCGAGCGAATCGGGCGCCAGTTGTCGTCCACCTGATCCAGCCGGATGAACAGGTAGTAGGGGAAAAGGGGCTCTTCCACCCAGCGCAGCTTGCTGCCGCGCTTTCTTTCCACTTCCAGCAGGGGGTGGAAGACGTGAAATCCCTGATTGGTGAGGTTCTCCGCCGCACGGAAGGACTCTCCACCCTTGCACTGGATCAGATACCAGTGCGCCTTGGCAGCGTCTCGGACTTCACTCATGATGACCTCTCATTGCCTACCTGCCCACAGGGGCCCGACGCAAGCCCTTCATCACGCCAGCCAGCTGATGGTCAGCGGCACCTCAGGACAATGCATGGCCCTTGCGCTCAGGCAGTGCGACAATCCCGCCATTGACGATGCATGTGGCGCATGGCCATGGGTCACGCGCGACTCCCGCGCGGATACACTCTCTGCAAGGACAGGCAAGGCTTTGACTTCAAAGGATTTACGCTTACTCGTTGGCCGTCATGGTATCACGTTCCTGATGGGATTCGCCTCAGGCCTGCCGCTGCTGCTCACCGGGAGTGTCCTGCAGGCCTGGATGACGGATGCCGGCGTATCACTGGACGCCGTGGGCCTTCTGGCACTGGTCGGCCTGCCCTATACCCTCAAGTTCCTGTGGGCCCCCTTGCTGGATCGCATCATGCCGCCCGCACTGGGGCGGCGACGCGGCTGGCTGATGATCGCGCAGCTGGCCCTGACCGCGCTGATCGCGCTGCTGGCCCTGCAGGACCCGCACATGTCGCCGCTGACCATGGGGGCCATCGCGCTTTCCGTCAGCTTCTTCAGTGCCACCCAGGACATCGTGATCGATGCCTACCGACGTGAGCATCTGCCGGACAACGAACTGGGGCTGGGCTCCAGCTTCTATGTCTATGGCTATCGCATCGGCATGCTGATGGCCTCGGCCGGTGGCCTGGTGCTGGCAGACATGATCGGTTTCCGCATGACCTACCTGATCATGGCCGCGACCCTGGGAGCCTGCATGCTGGTGACCCTGCTGGCGCCGGAACCCGAGGCACAGGCAGCGCCGCGTGCCCATCACCTGCACGAGATCCTCTGGGACCCCATCCGCCATTTCATGAAACGTGATGGGGCCATCTGGCTCTTGCTGTTCATCCTGCTCTACAAGCTGGGCGATTCCGTGGCAGGCAATCTGACGACGCCTTTCTACAAGGAGATCGGCTTCAGCAACTCACAGATCGGCGCGACCGTGAAGCTGTTCGGCCTGTGGCCATTGCTGGCAGGCACCTTCTTCGGCGGCCTGATGATCATGCGAATCGGCATCTACCGTGCACTGTGGTGGTTCGGCATCCTGCAGATGGTGTCCACAGCCGGCTTCATCTGGCTGCATCACGTCGGTGACTCGCTGGCCTGGCTTGCCGGAGTGGTGGCATTCGAGAACCTGGCGGCCGGCATGGGCAGCGCCGCCTTCATCGCCTTCATGGGCGCACTGACCGACAAGCGTTTCACCGCCGGCCAATATGCCATGCTCTCCTCGATCATGGGCTTGCCACGTGTGGTGATCGCCGCCCCCTCGGGCTATCTGGCCGATGCCGCCGGCTGGGACAGCTTCTTCTGGATCTGCACCCTGGCCGCCATCCCGGGGCTGTTGCTGCTGCTGCGCTTCCGTCATTGGGGGGCAATGCTGGCAACGCCCCACAAGGCGCCAGCGATGTCGGGAGATTGAGAGACAAGCTACCTGAACTGTCTCGGCCGTCGACAGGCTGAGCCGGAAGAAGAGAGAGGCAGGGCAGCTATGTGGAAGAAGGCGCCATGCTCGAGGACTGCGTCATCCTGCCCTTCACCCGTGTGCATGGTGGTCAACAGATGACCGCCGGCATCCTGTTTGAAGGGGAGGCACTCGATGAGCGCGCCCCCCACTGGTTCAAGGACCGACGCCAGGCGGGAGCAGCCTCTCAGCGTGGCGTGGCCTATCGCAACCCGGCACGTCCTCAATGGCAGGAACGTCTCCTGGCCGGCTTGATCAGCGTGGCGGTCCGGCCTCTGGGAGCGCGCCACAAGGCGCTCGTGCATCGTCTGCGCCAGGTACAGAACGGTCACATGCGCTTGCTGGGCATACTGCCGGAACATGCCCCGCCCCCACTGGACCGAGTCGGCGTCAGCAGCGCCGGGGCTCTCCAGCCTCCTGACTGGCGTGCCACGCCGGACGCCTTCGCCGCGACGCTGGAGGCCATTTAGGTCGGGCAGACCCCGGGCCTGCGCGCAGCCTTGCGGGAAGCCTGGCGGCTGCGCCAGCAAGGCAAGCAGCAGTGATCGCCCCCCTACACGCATCCCCCTGAGCCCGCCTCACGATACGAGGCAAGGCACAAAAAACCCCCGCAGTGCCTAAGCACTGCGGGGGTTTTTCCTTCGGGCCTCGTCATACGGGACCTTGCCACACGAGGCCTTGTCATGTGAGCGCTTGCGATCACTCGTCAGGCAGCATGAGCGACCCTTGACACCGGCTCAGCGGTGCTTGGCCAACCAGGCAAGCGCGCCTTCGCTGCGCTTCCACTGATCGCGCATCAGGGTGCGATACTGCCAGGCCTCGCCTCGCGTGCCGGGCTCCGGCGCTTCCACCGCCAGACTCACCGGCCGCGGGTGCTCCGCCACCAGCAGACTGATCAGATGGGAGTTGGCTTCGCGCACGATCACCAGTGCCTCTTCGGCATCCGCCTGACGTCCCAGACGATAGAGTGCCAGCACATGCCCCATCAGAATGCCCAGCAACGGCATTTCATCCTCGAGAGCACGGCGTGAGATATCGTGCTCCGCCAGGGTGACAGCCTCATCATCGCGGCCTTCGCGCAGCAGCTGATCCAGCACCAGCTCGCGCAGACCGAGACTGTCTTCCTCGTCCAGCTTGAGCAGGCGCTCCGCCAGCTGACGTGAGCGCTCGCGCTCACCGCGCTCCATGCCGATCACCAGTCCCAGCCCACAACGCAGCAACTGGGCGTTGTCACCATCCTCCCAGCGCAGCAGGCCGCCGGCCTGTTCGATCTGGTCGAGCCAGCGCTCGAAACGACGCGCCAACGGCACGAAGAAGGTGTCCGACATCCACGGCAGACTGCCGAAACGACTGGCCAGCGCCAGGATCAATCCCTGACAGACCGCAGGAACATCCAGCCATTCGGGACTGGCACACAGCTGTTGCAGCCACTCGTTGGGGTCCTGGGTCTCCCACGGGTCGACATCCAGCGCCAGCGCTGCCTCTTCCTCGATCCGCGCCGGGAATACCGCTTCCCAGAGCCCCAGTGTCACCGCCTGCTCGGCATTCTGACGAAACAGCAGACTGCCGTCGTCCTGAGTCTCCAGCGCCAGACGTGACGGGTGCTCGATCACCTCGAACAGCGCCTGCAGCGAGGCCAGTGAATCCGAGAGTGACTCGTCGGAATTGACCATCTGCTCGGCGAGCGTCGCACGCGGGTTCTCGGCCAGATCAGCCAGGAACTCCAGCTGCCCCGGTTCGATATCCTTCTGCTTGGAGAGACGCCGCCACCAGAAGCGCGCACGTTCCTGCGCCTCTTCCGGCTGCCCTTCATGCAGCAGCAGCATGGCTTCGATATAGGCCAGCGTCGGCGAGTCCGGCAGGGTCTGCTGCGCGCGGACGAAGGCGGCTCGCGCCGAGCCGAGGTCATCACTATCCAGATGCAGCAGGCACTGATGCTCCAGTGCCACACCGCGCAGGAAGGCGGGACCACGCTCCAGCACCTCATCCAGCAACAGGGCCTTCTTGCGGGTGAAGCCGCGCTCCTGATAGAGATCCAGCAGCAGCTCGAAGCCAGGCTCGGCCTGCTCCGGAAGGCGCGACCAGTCACTGGTGTCGAACAACGCTTCCATGATCTGCTGGGCACGCCCGCGGCTACCGGCCTCGGCACTGATCAGTCCCGCCTCCAGCAGCGCCTGAGCCGGCGCGAGCCGCGAAGCCAATGCGGCCTTGAGCTGCTCGCCCTTGAACTCGCGCAGCGACAGCATCCACATCAGGTGCTCCGGTATCGGCGGCAACTGGACCTTGTCACAGCACTGCTTGTACTTGCGGCCGGAATCGCACCAGCAGGGCTCGTTGCGACCGGGCGGTGCCAGCGGCTCGCAGGCGAAATCGAGGCGTACCAGCGGCGTCTGGCTCCACAGCACCGGTGCCAGTGCTACCGCCAGCGCCTCATCACCACCGCTGTAATTCACCCCCTCCGAATGCGCCCACTGCATGAAGGCAGGAAAGGATTCATCAGAGCGGATGGCATCAAGTGCCCCACTGGCGTAACTCAAGAGCCGTTCGACCCACTCGGCAAGCATGGCATCTCCCTAGAAAAAACGTTTCACGGCCCCGCGGACATGGCGCCCGACGGGGCCTGCGAAGCAGGAGGCGGAGTCTATCACGATGATGCCTCACGCCTCATCGTTCACTCCCCCAGTCGGGAGACACAGCGATGACCGGCCGCCTTGAGCTGCTCGGACAGGCAGGCGATGTGCGCCGGACCGACCTCGCAGCAGCCGCCGACGATACGCAGTCCCCGCTGCACCCAGCCCAGCGCATGGGCAGCATACTGCTCGGGCCCGAGATCCTCGCGCGCCTTGAGGTCCTTGACGGTGCCGCCGGGCTTGAGCGCCGCGATCGACGTGAAGCCGTTGGCATAGGCGCCCGCCGGCAGCGAACTGCCAAGCAGCGTGTCAAGGCTGCCCTGAATGGCCTCCGGCGCACTGCAGTTGATCAGAATGGCATCCACGCCGAGCGCTTCCAGCATGGCGACGGTGTCCGCCAGCGGCTCACCGCTGCGCAGGGTCGCATTCAGATCGTCCTTCACGGTCAACGAGACCCACACCGGCAGGCCACTTTCCAGCGCTGCAGTGGCGGCGGCCTGTGCCTCGTCATGCGAGGACAGCGCTTCGCAGAGCAGCACATCGACCAAGGGCGCCTGCAGCGCCACCAGGGTGCGATAACTGGCCAGCGATTCTTCCTGATCCGGTGCGACATCGGGCCGATAGGTCGCGACCAGTGGCGGCAGACAACCGGCCACGCGGATATCCGTCTCGCCACTCAGGGCGATGGCATCCCGCGCCGCCTTGCCAGCGGCCGCATGCACGGCGCCGATGGTCTCGCCGACTCCCGCCAGCGTCAGGCGTTGGGGCGTGGCCGTATAGGTATTGAGCGTGATGACCCGGGAGCCGGCACGAATGAAATCCAGATGCAGATCACGCACCAGCTCGGGCTGATCCAGCATGACCTGGGAGGACCATAGCGGTGTCGGCTCACGACCGCTGCGACGCACCAGCTCCTGCCCCATTCCGCCGTCCAGCAGCACGACATCCCCGGCGCGCGCCCCTTCCCCTGCTGGCGCCCCCGTTACTGCGACTTGTTCCACACGACCTCCTGAGCGATTCGATATCTCTGCAGCATCTGAACTGATGAACTGGCGGCCTACGCCTGGCTGTCAGCCGCGGCGAAATTCTAGCATGGTCAGGCGCGTGACGGCGTGCCGCTCACTGGAGCGAAATGGGTCGCCAGTGCTACTGTTAGCAGCGCCTTTCGCCAGCGATCCCTTGCGCTGCCCCTGCCTGCCCCGCAAGCCCATGCCGCGTCTCGCGGACGTGCCCCATTGATTGAAGGAAGTCTGTCTTGTTGCTGCCGAGTCTCTTTCGTCCCCGCGCCAACCCTGCCAATGATGCACCCCAGGTGCGTCTTGAGCGTGAAGGCCGGGACGAGATTCGCCGCATCACCCAGGCCGTCGAGCGCGTGCCATGGTCAGTGAGCCTGATGCAGATCCTGTGGACGGCCGGCCCGGTGACGCTGATCGGTGCCTGGGGGGGCTATCTGCTCGGGTATGGCAAGGAACCCACCTTCGAGAACTACATCTTCTTCATCTCCTACACCGTCATCACCGGTGTCGCGGGGATCGTGGCCAACATCGCCCACAACCTGACCAGTTCTCGCCGCTATGACCGCACCGAGGCCAAGATCGAGCGCGTCATCGATACCGTGCCTGAGCTGATCCTCGCCACGCGCAACCTGATCGTCGAGAGCCTGGAAGGCGATGCCCGTCGCCGCGAAGCCGCTGCCATGCTGCTGCGCAAGCAGGATCTCGCACCGGAAGGCGTGGAACTGGCGGCGCTGGAGCTGCTGGATGATCGTGACGCCGCCCGCATCATCAGTCAGATCGACGTCTATCGTCGCATCGGTCTGCACGCCCGTATCCGCGACATGAACACCCTGAACCGCGAATGGCTCGAGCCCCAGTTCAATGAGCTGGCGGAGCTGGCGCCCGAGGCCATCGGCCTGCTGCGTGAGCGCTTCGAGGGCCGAGCCCCGGATCTGCACAAGGGCGTGCCTCGTGACGAGAACTTCATCGAGCGTGTGCTGGCCGCCATCGAGCAGGACAACGACCTGCTGATGACGATGCAGGACGTGGAGGAGATGCTGATCCTGGCCTTCGAGTTGATCAGCGGACGCAAGATCCCGCTGTTGACCTTCGAATATCGTGGACGCTGGAAGCTGGCTCGCACGCTGGACAATCTCGAGCACGCCCGTTCCCGTTACCGCATCCGCCAGGCGACGGGGCTGTCACGCCTCAAGGCCCTGACGGTCTATCTGGCGGAGCAGTCCGGCACTCTGGTGGAAGATGCCGCCTCCGGGCTCAGGGCCGAGGTACTGCTGGAGCGCTCCACCCAGGCCATGGACGCGCTCGCCGAGCAGGTGACGCACCTGGCGATCGCCGTCAACGAGGGTGACCGTGAACATCGCAGCGCCCTGCGGACGCGCGCCGACATCCTCACCAACGCCATTCGCCTCTACAAGACGGTCACCAGTGCCTATGAGCAGGTCGGTCGCAGCCACGCCGTCTTCCTCAAGATGTCCAAGCGCTGGGAGAATATCTCCTCGCAGATGTCCGACGATGCCACCCGCCTGCGTGTCGGGCCGGGGCGGCGCGGTCTGCGCATCCAGGAAAAGACCATCGCGCTGGATGACGAGGCCAAGGCGGAGGTCTGCAAGCACCTGGCGGATCACCTCAGCAAGAGTCATATCAAGCGCGTCGACAGCGAGATCGCCTCTCAGGCCCGCGAGACGATCCTGCGCGTCGGCGTCGACAAGGCAAAGGCCATGGCGATCGAGATCGCCCTGGCGCTCGAACCGCACATCCACCTCTCACGCCCGGCCGTCCAGCGCGCCATCAATGGCTCGAATGCCGCCTACTTCGGCCAGCTGGAGCCCAACCAGTCCGCCGCCGCCAAGGCGGCCCTCGGCAGTGCCATGGTGCGCGAGATCGACGACGACCTGTCACGTACCGCCGAATCGCTGGCCATCGCGCTGGTGCGTCACTATCGCGTCGAACTGGAACCGCTGGCGATCGACTTCCTGCGCGACACCTTCGGGGCGCGAGAAGCGACGCTCAACATGCTCAGCAACTACCAGCCGGCGGATCACCACCCGATCAGCTACCTCTCCAACCGCCCGCCGCTGATCCAGACCGCCAACCGCGACTGGTATCGTGCGCTCGTTCAGGCACGCCGTGCCCTCGACGACGATTGATCCCCGCGCCGTGCCAGCGGCATACTGTATGGATCACCATGCAACGTGCCACTGACCGCCAGGATGACCGATGCGCCTGATCATCGCCGAAAAGCCCAGCCTCGCCCGCGCCATCGCCGAGGCCCTGCCCGGGCGCAGCAGCAAGCGCGACGGCTATATCGATGCCGGAGACGCTCGCGTCACCTGGTGTATCGGCCACCTGCTCGAACAGGCGCCGCCGGACGACTATGACGAGCGCTTCAAGCGCTGGTCACTGGATCACCTGCCGATCATTCCAGCACAGTGGAAACTCAAGCCACGCAGTCAGGCACGCGGCCAGCTCAAGACCATTCGAGAACAGCTCAAGCTGGCTGACGAGGTGATACATGCCGGCGACCCGGATCGCGAAGGCCAGTTGCTGGTGCAGGAAGTGCTCGAGCACATGCGCTGGCGTGGGCCGGTCAAACGCCTGTTGATCAGCGACATGAACCGCTCCGCCGTCACGCGTGCCCTCAACAAGCTGGATGACAATCAACGCTGGCAACCCCTGTACGAAGCCGCGCTGGCTCGCCAGCGCGCCGACTGGCTGTATGGCATGAATCTGACACGCGCCTGGACATTGACGGGCCGTCAGGCCGGCCATGATGGCGTGTTGTCGGTGGGGCGCGTGCAGACACCGCTGCTGGGGCTGGTGGTGCGTCGCGACGAGGAGATCGAGGCCTTCGAGCCGCGTGCCTTCTTCCCGTTGTGGATCGAGGCCGGCGTGGCGACCGGCAGCTTCAAGGCCTGGTGGCATGCCCCCAGCTCCCCGTGGCTGCAACGGCTCGCGACCAAGGGCACTCAACTGCCACTGGATGACAAGGGCCGCCTGCTGGACAGCCGCCCCGCCGAGCGCCTCGCCCGCCACCTGGCGACACTGAAGACCCCGGGCGATGGTCACGTCGAGAGCGTCGAGGCCAGCGACAAGTCCCAGCCCGCGCCGCTGCCCTACTCGCTCTCGGCGCTTCAGGTCGATGCCGCTCGCCGCTATCGCCTGCCGGCCCAGAAGGTGCTCGACACCTGCCAGGCCCTCTACGAGCGACATCAGCTGATCACCTACCCGCGCTCCGATTGCCGCTACCTGCCCCGCGAGCATCATGCCGGCATGGCCAACCTGATGATCAGTGCCTGCAGTGGCGATGATGAGCTTGAGCGTTTCAGTGGCGGCGCGGATTTCAGCCTGCGCTCACGCGCCTTCAATGACGCCAAGGTCAGCGCCCACCATGCCCTGGCACCGACAGGGCGCGAGCCGGACTACGCACGCCTGTCGCGTGACGAAGCCAACCTCTACCGCATGATCACCCGCAACGTGCTGGCCCAGTTCTATCCGGCCTACCGCTATCGTGAGGTCAAGGTCGAGCTGCGTTTCGCCAAGGAGCCCTTCCGCGCCAGTGGCCGCAGCGTCATCGACGAAGGCTGGAAGGTGCTGTTCCAGCGCGCGGCACAGGCATCCGACGACAAGGCCCCGGCAGACGACAAGACCCCGCCTCCTCTGCCCGCCTTGCAGGAAGGCGAGCCGGCCTGCGTACTCGACTGCGGTATCGAGGAGAAGGAGACCCGCCCGCCGGAGCCCTTCAATGATGCCAGTCTCATACAGGCGATGATGAACATCGCCCGCTACGTGGAAGATGACGCGGTACGCCGGACGTTACGTGATGTGGATGGCCTGGGCACCGAGGCGACACGTGCGGGCATGCTGGAGACACTGATCAATCGCGGCTACCTGGTGCGCGATGGCCAGGCCATGCGCTCCACGCGTATCGGTCGCGCCCTGATCCATGCGCTGCCGGACGCCGTCTCACGCCCCGAACGTACCGCCCTGTGGGAGCAGCGCCTGAGCATGATTCACGAGCAGGGCGATCCGGCAGCGCCTTTTCTGAGCGAACTGGTCGATGACCTGCGTGCCCTGCTGGCTGACAGCTCGGCCAGCCGCCTGAGCGCTGCGCTGGCCAGTGTGGGTGGCGCGACACCGCGCAAGAATTCCGGGGCACGCAAGGGCAATGGTGCGCGGCGCAAGAGCGGAACCTCTCGACGCAGCAAGACCGGCACGAGCAAGACCAGTACGAGCAAGACCGGCACAAGCAAGGAAGCCGGCTCCGGCAGCACCCGACGCTCTAGCGGCACTCGCAAGCCGGCCGGCTCCCGCCGCAAATCCCCCAGCCAATGAGCCACTTCGCCTCTGTGCCCGCTCACCCAGGATGAGAAATCACGCATGACGACTTCCACGCCGGCTGACGACAATCACACACTCTCGACGGCTTTCGATTCACTTTCCCAGCGTCCTGCCGCTGCAGGCGATTGGCTGTGGATCGTCGGCCCCGGGGCCATCGGTCGATTGCTGGCGGCCACGCTCGCTCACGCCCGCCAGCGCGAAATGGCAACGCAGGGAAGGAGCACATTGCCAAACCTTCTGTTGGTGGGTCGCCGGGCATCCGTCAGCGAGATGGTGACGATCGACATGAGCACTCCGGAAGGTCAATCTGTTAGCTCAGAGATAACTTATTCCTCGATTGGCCAGCTGAGAACCTCGCCATATCATCCACCTGCCGCTATCTGGCTGGCCACCAAGTCACATGCCATCGAGTCTGCCTGGGCACACGTCGCGCCGCTGATAGACTCACGGACACCAGTTACCTGTTGGCAAAACGGGCTGAGCGCACAACCCTGGTTGGCAGAGCAGCACCCTCAACTGCTGTGCGCCAGTACGACCGAGGGTGCCTGGATTCCGGAATCGACCGCGCTTGCCACACACACCCTCCCAGAACGCCTGGCCGTGCAACACGCCGGCCATGGCCAGACCTGGCTGGGCACCTGGTCATCGCAGGCCGATCCGACATCCTCCTCCTCTGCCATGGCGGCCGCAGAAAGGCAGGTTGCCTGGCTGCAGGCGGCTGGCCGTGAGTGTGACCTCAGTGCCGACATCGGCACTCGCCTATGGCACAAGCTGGCGGTCAATGCCGCCATCAATCCACTCGTGGCACGCTTTCGGATTCGCAATGGACAGCTGCGTGATCGTCCCTTTTCCCTGATGGTGCGCCAGGCCGTCGACGAGATCACTCGGGTGCTGGAAGCCGAGGGTATCGCCCCGCCAACGAATGGCTGGCAGGCCCTGGTCGACCAGGTCATCCGTGCCACGGCGAACAACCGTGCCTCGATGCTTCAGGATGTGCTGGCAGGTCGCACCACGGAAGTGGAGGCCATCCTTGGCCCGTTGCGACACGCTGCCCTCCGTCACGGGCTGTCACTGACCGATGACCTGCCTTTGCTCGAGCAACTCCACACTCACCTGAGCAGTCAACAGCCCTGAGCGCTTAGCGCTGGATCCCCGCCCCCTCCTTAGCCATAGCCTCAGACCTGTGACTGCTGGCCCGCCTCGACGTCATTCTCTGGCATTCGGCCAAAAAAAGACCCGCCTCGCGAGAGACGGGTCACAAGCAACAGCCAAGCTGTCGAGAGAGAGCAGCAATGTTCGGTCTTGCGCGTCAGGCCACCGATTGCCGTATGGCAACCCGCTGACCTGGCGAAAATCAGTGGTGGAAACGCTCGGACGCTTCGCGCGCCAGCTCACGAATGCCATCCCAGTCGCCTGCATCGATCAATTTCTGCGGCGCCACCCAGCTACCACCGACACACATCACGTTCTTGAGTGCCAGATAGTCACCGGCATTGTTGAGCGTGATGCCGCCGGTCGGGCAGAAGCGTGCTTCGCTGATCGGGCCACCGAAGGACTTGATGGCATTCACGCCACCCGCGGCCTCGGCCGGGAAGAACTTGAAGCGGCGGTAGCCGTACTGCCAGCCGGTCATCAATTCGGACACGGTCGCGACGCCCGGCAGCATCGGCACGCTGCTGGTCACGCCATACTGATAGAGCGCTTCGGTAGTACCCGGCGTGACGACGAAATCGACGCCCAGCTCTTCCACCTTGCGATACTGTTCCGGCGTGAGCACGGTGCCGGCACCGATGCTGGCATTGGGCAGCGCTTCACGCATGCGGCGAATCGCCTCGAGAGCGCAGTCAGTTCGCAGGGTGACCTCGAGAACGGTCAAGCCGCCTTCATAGAGCGCCTTGCCCAGCGGCACGGCGTCCTCGATGCGCTCGACGGCGATCACCGGCAGCACGGAGGCCTTCTGGCAGATGCTGTCGATCTCGGTCGTGCGCGTCGAGGGAAGTTGTTTTTCGAAGCTCATGGCGTTCTCCTTGCGCCGCAGCGCTGATGTTGTCTAGTACGCCACGGCGCTGATGTGGTTGATAGCGCCGTGGCCGATAGGATCAGGGGGCCCAATACAGCGCCAGAGGCGCGGACAGGAAGGCGCGGATCGGCAACTCGCTGACGGCCTCGACATCGCCCAGCGCACGTGACAGCACGGCCTGCTTGTCGGTGCCCGTCAGATGCAGCACGGTACGGCGCGTCTGCCGCAAGCGCTCGAGGCTCAGGGTGATGCGCGCCTGCGGGACGCTGGGGGCACGCATCGGCACACAGCAATCACGGCTGGTCAGCGCTTCCTGCAGGCGATCCCCATCCGGGAACAGCGAAGCCGTGTGACCATCGCCCCCCATGCCGAGAATCACCGCGGAGGCCGGCCAGGAGAGTGCCGCGATGCGAGCACTCACTTCGCCGCAACCCGCCTCTGGCTCTGCTTCGGCGTTGGTCAGCGGATGGAAGGTCGCGGCAGCGGCTGCGCCCTTCAACAGATGCTCACGCACGAAGCGGGCATTGCTGTCGTCGGCGTCTTCACTTACCCAACGCTCATCCGCGAGGGTGATGTCCACACGCGACCAGTCCAGCGGCTTGTCACGCAATGCGGCGAACAACGGCTTGGGCGTCGAGCCCCCGGAGACCACCAGCAGTGCGCGAGCCTCAGGCGACGCCGCCAGGTCAGCGGTCAGTGCTGCCGCGAGATACTCGGCCAGCGACTCGGCAGTCTGCTGGCGCGGGTCCTGGGTGGCGTTCTGTGTCATGTCGACAGCCATCTCAATACTCCTCATACCAGCTGCGACCATCACGCGTGATCATCGCGATGGAGGAGACCGGCCCCCAGGAGCCCGCCGGGTAACGACGCGGCGTGGCAGCGCGCGACTCCCAGCCATCGATGAGGGTATCGACCCAGCGCCAGGCGTGTTCGATCTCGTCACGACGCACGAACAGATACTGCTGCCCCTTGATGACCTCGAGCAGCAGACGTTCGTAAGCTTCCGGAATCCGGCGCTTGGGGAAGGCGCTGTTGAAGTCGAGATCCAGCGGACCCGGACGCAGGCGCATGCCCTTGTCGAGACCGGAGTCCTTGGTCAGCACCTGCAGGGAGATGCCTTCGGAGGGCTGGAGACGAATGATCAGCTTGTTGGCCGCCAGCGAGCGCTGGTCCGGATCGAAGATGTAGTGCGGCTGCTGACGGAAGTGGATCACGATCTGTGACAGCTTCTCGGGCATGCGCTTGCCGGTACGCAGGTAGAACGGCACGCCTGCCCAGCGCCAGTTGGACACTTCGGTCTTGAAAGCCACGAAGGTCTCGGTGGAGGACTCGGTATTGGCGCCCTCTTCTTCCAGATACCCCGGCACGTGCTGACCATCGACGGCACCCGCGATGTACTGACCACGTACCAGATCAGTGTTCAGACGCTCACCGGTGATCGGGCGCAAGGCCTTGAGCACCTTGACCTTTTCATCGCGAATGGCATCGGCGTCCAGATTGGACGGCGGGTCCATCGCGATCAGGCACAGCAGCTGCAGCAGGTGATTCTGCACCATGTCACGCAGCTGACCCGCCTGATCGAAGTAGCCCCAGCGTCCCTCGATACCGACCTTCTCGGCCACGGTGATCTCGACGTGGGAGATGTGGTTCTGGTTCCACTGATTGCCGAACATCGGGTTGGCGAAGCGCAATGCAATCAGGTTCTGAACGGTTTCCTTGCCCAGATAGTGATCGATGCGATAGATCTGCGACTCGTGGAATACCGCGCCGATGGCATCGTTGATGACACCGGAGCTTTCCAGGTCGGAGCCGATCGGCTTCTCGACCACGACACGCGAGTTCTCATCCAGACAACCGGCGGCCTGCAGGTTGTTGCTGATGTCACCATAGATGCGTGACGGCACGGAGAGATAGATCATCAGCGGGCGCGGCGAAGGCTTGCCCTTGGCGTCAACCCGCCAGTCGGCGATGGCCGAGTAACCTTCCACCGTGCTGAAATCCAGCGCGGCGTAGCTGATACGGGCGAGGAAGCGCTCGATGGCAGCCTTCTCGAAATGCTCCGGCTTGACGCGCTCCTTGAGCGAGGCCTGCACGGTTTCCTTGAAGGATTCGAGGCTGACGTCCTGACGCGCCAGGCCGATCAGGCGAGTCGCCTTGTCGAGCAGACCATCGCGATCAAGGTGATAGAGGGCTGGATACAGCTTGCGCTTGGCGAGGTCGCCCAAGGCGCCGAACAGGGCAATATCCACGCCCGGAATGGTGTCGGAACTCATGCAGCCGATTTCTCCCGTCGAAACTGCCCTGCATGCCTGGCTGGCCGATACGGTGGTGCCCTCCCTGAATCTCCGATGGCGCGACGCGAGGGGCGCAGCACGCAGGATTTCAAGAGGCATGTGGGACACCGGGACGGCTGTGGCGATACATGGCTGGTTATATTAACAACAAATGTAGCGATAACGTCGCGCTCTCTCAAGACAAATCGCCCAACAAGTAGGTAAACTTACCTAAAAGTGGTAGCCAGCGGACGTTTCACTGAGCTTGGAGCATCGTCCGAGGCAAAGGGATGCTTGGCCTGCCAGACGAGTGAGGCTAGGATGCCCAGATTACGTAGTTATTTCACTACACAATGGCAAGGTAATCGGCGAATGGCAGTACACGACCTCATCAACCGCATCCGCGAACGTCTCGACGACCTCAATCGTTCAGAGCGCAAGGTCGCTGACGTCATTCTGACAGATCCGTCGGCCGCCACGGGAATGAGCATCGCGGCACTCGCTCAGGCCTCGCTGGTCAGCGAGCCGACCGTCAACCGTTTCTGTCGCAATTTCGACGCCAAGGGCTTCCCGGACTTCAAGATCAAGCTGGCCCAGAGTCTGGCCGGTGGCACGCCCTATGTCTCGCGCAGCGTCGAGCAGAATGATGACGCCGAATCCTATGGCGACAAGATACTTGGCGCCACGGTTGCCGCTCTCGATGATGCGCGCCGCGCCCTTGATGCCAAGCGCATCGAACGTGCGGTGGATTATCTGAGCCAGGCCAAGCAGATCTGCTTCTTCGGCCTGGGGGCTTCCGGGCCGGTGGCGGCAGATGCCCAGCACAAGTTCTTCCGTTTCAATCTGCCCGTGATGGCCTATGAAGACGTGCTGATGCAGCGCATGGTCGCGGCCGCCTGCCATACCGGTGACGTGATCGTGATCATCTCCTATACCGGCCGCACGCGGGAACTGGTCGATATCGCCAGGCTGGCGCGCGGCAACGGTGCCGCCGTGCTCGGCATCACCGCGCCGGACTCTCCGCTGGCGCGCGAGTGTACCGAGGTGCTGGAAGTCATGGCACCGGAGGACACCGACATCTACATGCCGATGACTTCGCGCATGATCCATCTGGCTCTGATCGATGTGCTGGCGACCGGCGTGACGCTCAGGCGTGGCGTGGACTTCCAGCATCACCTCAAGAAGATCAAGGATAGCCTCAAGGACACCCGTTTTCCGCCGGAATCCTGACGGTTCAAGCAGCGGTGGACTTGCACCGATGCCGCCAAGGCACAACAATACGCGCCATGAACCTGCATGCGGCCGCTGGCTGCATGATCTCCCATGTCGTGAATGCCGAGGAAGCCCCCATGCGCTGGTTGGCCACTGCTGCTCTGACCCTGTTCTCTGCCCTGCCTTTCAGCATCAGTCTGGCGCAAGCCGAGACCTTCAAGTTCACTGCCATTCCCGATGAAGATGAGTCGCGTCTGGTGGAGCGCTTTGACAAGGTCGCCGACTACCTGGAAGAGAAGCTCGGGGTGGATGTCGAGTACGTGCCGGTCAAGTCCTACAGCGCCGCGGTCAGTGCCTTCCGCAATAATCAGATCCAGATGGCATGGTTCGGCGGCCTCACCGGTGTCCAGGCCCGCCAGCTGGTGCCGGGCTCCCAGGCGATCGCCCAGGGTGTGGAAGATGCCGCCTTCCGCAGCTATTTCATCGCACGACGTGATCTCAAGCTGGCCGGCGATGCACAGACGCCGCTGGAGACGCTGCCCGAATCCGTGGAAGGCCATTCCTTCACCTTCGGTGCCAAGACCTCCACTTCCGGCCGCCTGATGCCGGAATACTATCTGCGCGAACAGTTCGATGACGCCCCCGAGAAGGTCTTCTCGCGCGTCGGCTTCTCCGGTGATCACTCACGCACCATCGCGCTGGTTGCCGCCGGCACCTACGACGTGGGCGCCGTGAACTACGCCGTGTGGGAAGCCGCCGTCAAGGATGGCAAGGTCGATCCCGCCAAGGTCCAGGTACTGTGGGAAACTCCGGCCTACCCCGACTATCAGTGGACAGTGCGCGGCGATGCCGACAGCCACTACGGTGCGGACTTCACGCAGCACCTCACTCAGGCGCTGCTGGACATGAAGGATCCGGACCTTCTGGAAAGCTTCCCGCGCTCCGGCTTCATCCCGGCCAGCAATGATGACTACGCCCCGATCAAGACGGTTGGCGAGCAACTCGGTCTGCTGCGCTGAGTCATGACCCAGGCAACACCCTCTCCCCTGCTGCACCTGTCACGACACCACCTCGGCCATGGCGCCGAGGTGGTGTTGCGCGATCTGGACGTTCAACTCGAGCATGGCGAGCGCGTCGCTCTGCTTGGCGCCAGCGGTGCAGGCAAGTCCACGCTGCTGGAAGCCTTGCGCAGCGCCCTGCATGAGCAGGGTACGCCTGCAGCCTGGTGCCCTCAGCGTCAAGGACTGGTGCCTCAGCTCTCCGTGTATCACAACATCTTCATGGGCAGGCTGGATCAGCAATCGTCGCTGACCAACCTGCTCAATCTGCTGCGCCCCAGGCCCGCTCATTGGCAGGCAGTCGCCGCCGTATGTGAACCTCTGGGCATCGCCGGCCTGATGGAGCGCTCGGTCGAGGCGTTATCCGGTGGACAGCGTCAGCGGGTGGCCATCGCCAGGGCACTTTATCAGGGACATGATCTGTTTCTCGGGGACGAGCCCGTGGCGAGCGTGGACCCACATCAGGCCAGTCAATTGATCCACTGGATTCACTCTCGCCATGCCACCAGCGTGGTAGCGCTTCACCAGAAGGAGTTGGCACTCACTCACTTCACTCGTGTCATCGGTCTGGGCAAGGATGAGAACGGCAACGGCAAGGTGCTGCTCGACGCCAATACCGACGACCTGAAGCCGCAGGACCTCGACTGCCTCTACCCTGCCGCCAGCAGTGAGCCACTTGATGTCGACTGATCCCGGCCTCGCGCTCTCCAGACTGCGCAAGCCGCCACGCTGGTGGCAGGCGCGCAGTGAAGGCTCACACTTGCTTCGGCTCGGTATCGGCCTGCTGGCTGCCATGCTGATACTGGCACCCTTCGGTGATCTCTCCATTACCTCACGGGAGCCATGGCAGGAGCTTGGCCGCATGCTGAATGGCCTGGTGATGCCGACCCCCAGTGCACTGGAATCACCAGTGCATGCCTTGATCCTGACGGTGGCGTTCGCCCTGTGGGGGACGCTGCTGGGGGCGCTGCTGGGACTGCCCCTTGCGCTGCTCTACTCCCGCTCACGAGCATTGCGCGCTGTCTGCGCCGGCCTGCGGGCCGTGCATGAGCTGTTCTGGGCACTGCTGCTGCTGCAGGTATTCGGCCTGTCCGCCATCACGGCGCTGGCCGCGATCACCATCCCCTACGCGGCAACCTTCGCCAAGGTCTACGCCGAGATACTGGAACAGGTTCCCCAGGCACCGCGCCGCGCTCTGCCTGCCGCCACATCACGCCTGATGTGCTTCGTGTATGCAGAACTCCCACTGGCATGGTCGCGATTGGCGAGCTACACCCGTTACCGTTTCGAGTGCGCGCTACGCGCCAGCGTCCTGCTGGGCTTCGTCGGCTTGCCGACGTTGGGCTTCTATCTGGAAAGTGCTTTCCGCGAAGGGCGCTACCATGAAGCCGGCGCTCTGCTGTGGATCTTCTACCTGCTGATCGCCACGCTGCCATGGTGGGGGCATCGTCGCCTGCTGCCCCTTCTGGGAGTCGCCAGTCTCTGGTGGCTGGGGCCATGGCCGGACGTGAATCCGACACTGCTGTGGCGCTTCCTCAGCCACGACATCTGGCCAGCGCCGCTGGTCAATGCCAGCGTCGATTCACTGATCTCCGGCCAGCTACTTGCTGATCTGCTGGATTGGGCGAGCTATCTGCCCCACCTGCTGTCCGCGCTGGGCAACACCCTGCTGCTCGGTCTGCTGGGCACCGCAGGCAGCCTGCTGATCGCCATGCTGCTGTGGCCATTGGCCAGCCGACATGTGGGCAATCGTGTCTCCCGACAGACCACTCAGGGGCTGATGATCTTCCTGCGCACCACCCCTGAGCTGATGCTGGCCTTCATTCTGCTGCTGCTGCTGGGCCCCTCGCTCCTGCCTGCCTGGCTGGCACTGTCCCTGCACAATGGCGCCATCATCGCCTTTCTATGTGCACGACATGCCAACCAGATCCAGCTGCCGCCCGGCAAGCCCCGCGGACGACTGGAAAGCTGGCTGTATGAGATCAACCCGAGAGTCGCGCCCGGCATGTTCGCACTACTCTTCTATCGCGCCGAGACCATCATTCGCGAGACGGCGATTCTCGGCATGCTCGGCGTGGCAACGCTGGGCTTCCATATCGATTCGAGCTTCGAGTATCTGATGTTCGACCAGGCCTTTGCATTGCTGCTGCTGACCGCAATACTCAATATCGTCGTGGACAGCGTCGCGCGCCGTCTGCGTCCGACGCATGAAATCGCCGAAGACAGCTGCATTCGCTGACCTCACTCCTTGCTGACCTGCATTCGATTCATGTGCAAGCAGTCACTTCCCTCACACCCGGCCTGCCGCGAGCTTCCCATGACGACATCCGCTCAGATGAAGACAGATTCTGCCGCACAGGCCAGACGTGAGGCGCAGCGCATCACCCTGATCGGCGCGGCGCTGGATGGGGTGGTGGGCATCGCCAAGTTGATCGTCGGCAAGCTGGTCGGCTCTCAAGCCTTGATCGCCGATGGCATCCATTCACTGTCAGACCTGGTGACGGATGCCTTCGTGTTAGTGGCCACTCACTTCGGTCGTCAGGCACCGGATCGCTCCCACCCCTGGGGGCATGAACGCATCGAGACGCTGGGCACGCTGGTGCTTGGCAGCTTGCTCATCGCCGTGGCGGGTGCAATCGGCTGGGAAGGCGTGCTGCGCAGCTGGGAGCTGATATTCGGTACCCTGAGCATTCCGCTGCCAGGGGCTCTGGGCATCGGCGTCGCGGTGATTTCCTTGATCGCCAAGGAAGCCATCTTTCGTGCAACGCTCAAGGTGGCTCGCAAACAGAAGTCCAGACTGCTGGAAGCCAATGCCTGGCACTCACGCAGCGATGCGCTCTCGACCGTCGCCGTGCTGGTGGGCTTGATCGGCACTCAGCTCGGGGCGGGCTGGATGGATGGGATAGCTGCCATCATCGTCGCGGTGATGGTCGGCAAGATCGGCATATCGCTGGCGTGGGAAGCCTCACGGGAATTGATCGACACCGCTCTACCACGCGAACAACAACGCGCCATGAGTGAATGCCTGCTGTCATTGCCGGAAGTGCGTGGCGCACATGATCTTCGCAGTCGCACGCTCGCCGGTCGTATCGTGCTGGAAGTCCACCTGCTGGTCGCGCCACGCATCAGCGTCTCCGAAGGTCATGCCATCGGCCATCACGCCGTGGCACGCCTCAAGTCAGAATTCCCCCAGCTCAGCGATGTGCTCTATCACATTGACCCCGAAGACGATTCACATATCGGCCAGGCGGATACGACACATCCCACACCCATGCAGCCACTACCGCTGCGCAGCGAGATCATCACTGCACTTGATGCCTGCTGGCAGTCACACCCTGTATGGCAAGAACGCAGCGGGCTGATGCTTCACTATGTCAATCATGTCACCACACCCCCTTCTGCTCCCTCGAGTGCTCCGCATGTCGATGTCCAATTGGAGGTTGCCGATCAGGCACTCACTTCGCTCAGCGAATGTAACCTGGCACCTGCATCACGCAACACGACAGTCGATGAACTGCAACGCCTGGCAAAGGACATCCGCTGGCTGGGCACGGTAAGACTCAGCATCATTTCGCGTGCCCAAGACGCCGAAACGTGAGTTACACTTTGCGATACACAGCAGTCTGCCCAGCGGTGCAGTGCCTCAACGAACCCTCTGGTGACGATGATGTTCGTCACCTTGCCCATCTTCAGTGATCACACAAACACCCAAGGAGCACGCCATGAGCAACGCATCCGGCGAAATGCACAAGACACGCATCATCAATGAACTGAAAGGTTTCATTCGCAAGCTGCTGCAAGACCCGAAGATTCTCGAGCAGTCACTGGTCGTAGCGCGATCGCGCCTCAAGGAAGGGGCAGAACAAGGAAAGAATGAGCAAGCAGTGCTGGCCATCATCGCCAACGAAATTTCTGACACTACCAGTATCCATATCCCGGAAGATCCGGCAGAGCACTCCGATGCGGACAAGCTGTTCCTTGAGCTGCTGAAGGATGTGGTAGAGGAAGAAGAAGCACTTTATTGAAGACAATAAAAAACCGCCCCGGAGGGCGGTTTTTTTACAATACAATCTTAGCATCCAGTTGGTGCAAGATTTGCCGGAACACCAGTCGTTGAACAAGTCCAGCTACCACTCGCATCGCGAGTCCATACAAGTGTTGAATTTGCAGCTGTCAAAACTGGCGCAGCATTATTACCAAAAGTAGAGGTGATAGTCGTTGCGGTAGTCAACGGGTTAGTCACAGCAGGAACACCAGTGCCAGCAGGGAGTGCGGCAATCGCCGGTGCAGCATTACCGCCTGTCAGAAGGTTTGACCCAGTAGCGCCCGGATCACATTGACCTGCGCCAGTACCAATTACAGTACGCCCATTCAATATACACTCCTCTACCGAGGTTTTGAGAGCACCAGATTCACTCATTACTCGAGAAACTTGAGATCTTGCAACATAATCCTGGTAACGCGGAATCGCGATGGCCGCCAGAATACCGATAATCGCCACAACGATCATCAGCTCGATCAATGTGAAACCTGCCTGTTGCTTGCGTGTCATGGTGTGACTCCCTTGCCTTTGCGTAGTGAGATCAGGTCGTACGTCCTGAAACCCCGGTTACTGTCCCTGAACATCAAACTGTTACTTAGGGCGACATGCCGTGTCGAGCGTTGCCACTCTGTATCAGCATTCCACCATTGTCAGCATAACATTCTGATATCACGGGGTATCGACCGGACGGGACGAGTGATACCACAGCCACAGTTCAGGTGCCATTGCCATGTCGCAAGATGCTTTCTTGGCGGCGCTGACGGCTGCTTGGTTGTTACAATAGATTACACTCAGTGACATTGCAAGCAACGAACACAAAAACTTCACGATCGAGATTCAGGCGCTCTTCAACGTTACTCCCGCCCCATCAGCATTTGGCTACCTCCCTCCACAAACTCTATCCCCTTCTCATGTCACGATGCGCCATTCCTAGCACAGGGCAATCCAGCTACACTCTTCTGCAAGACGATGTTTGTAATACGATGGCTTGCCGCACCACAGTTCACGCATAGCGCATCAGCACCTGTTTCACGTGTGAAGCAGCGAAAGTAGGCCTATAGGCAACTGCAACAGGAAGAGTGTCATGCCCCAGTCAGAACACACGCTAAAAGGATTTGCTGCACGACTGGTCGACTCTGGCCTGCTCGAACCACAGGCAGCGCAGCTGGCTGAGCAGGAAGCCAATGAGGCCGGGGAAAGCCTGTTGCTGCATATCATCGCACACGGCCTGGTACCGGCACGTGACGCGACATTGGCAGCGGCCTGGGAATATGGCCTGCCGTATGTGGATCTCGATGCCCTTCGTATCGACTCACTGCCCGCCATTGATGAACTGCCTGAGAAGGTCCTTCGTAAGCTAGGGGTATTGCCACTCTATCGCCGTGAGCATCGCCTGACCGTCGGCGTACCCTCCCCCTCGACGCTCACGCATCTTGATGAACTGCAATTTGCCACGGGCTTGTCGATCGAGAGTGTCCTGGTCGCTGCCGACCAGCTGACGCCAGCATTGGAGCAATATCTGGAAGCCGGCGAAGAGAGCGCCATGGATATGCTTGGGGGCGAAGGTGAAGCCCTCGATGGCTTGGAGTTCGAGGGAGAGGAGGATAACAACAACGATCTGGCTATCACAGCCAGCAGTGACGATGCGCCAGTCGTGCGCTTCGTTCACAAGGTACTGCTGGATGCCATCAAACGTGGCGCCTCGGACATTCACTTTGAACCTTATGAATCCACGTACCGGATTCGCTTTCGTATCGATGGCATGCTGGTCGAGAATACTCGTCCGCCCTTCAACATGCGCAACCGTATCTCGGCGCGCTTGAAGGTGATGTCGCGCATGGATATCTCCGAGCGACGTCTGCCTCAGGATGGCGCCATCAAACTGCGACTTTCCAAGTCACGCTCCATCGATTTTCGTGTCAACACCTTGCCAACCGTTTACGGGGAGAAGTTGGTACTGCGTATTCTTGACCCCAGTTCCGCCAAGATGGGCATCGAGGCACTGGGCTTCGAGCCCGAACAGCGTGCCATGTTCGAGAAGACACTTGGCGAGCCTCAGGGCATGATCCTTGTCACCGGCCCTACCGGTAGCGGCAAGACCGTCACCCTTTATACCGGCTTGAACATCCTCAATACGCCTGAGCGCAATATCTCGACCGCGGAAGACCCGGTCGAGCTCAAGGTAGAGGGTGTCAATCAGGTCAACGTTTTGCCCAAGATAGGACTCGACTTCGCCTCGGCACTGCGCGCCTTCCTGCGCCAGGATCCCGACGTGGTGATGGTCGGGGAGATTCGGGACAAGGAAACCGCCGAAATTGCCGTCAAGGCCGCGCAGACAGGCCACCTGGTGCTCTCGACCCTGCATACCAATTCTGCCCCTGAAACGTTGACGCGCCTCAGCAATATGGGCATCGCGCCCTTCAACATCGCAAGCTCGGTTTCCTTGATCATCGCGCAACGTCTGGCGCGGCGTCTGTGTCCCCACTGTCGCCAACCTGCCGAGATCCCCCAGGAAGCCATGGCCTCGATGGGCTTCAGCGCAGAAAATGGCTTCAGTGAGGAAGATCTGGAAAATGCCACCATCTATCGCCCGACGGGTTGCAGCCAATGCACGCTGGGCTACAAGGGACGCGTCGGCATCTATGAAGTGATGCCCATCTCAGACGAGATGAGCCGCTTGATCATGCGGGAAGGCACTGCGATAGAACTGGCGGACCAGGCGCGCAAGGAAGGGTTGTCGGATCTGCGCCGCAGCGGCCTGCGCAAGGTCATGGCGGGCATGACCTCGCTGGAAGAAGTCAACCGTATCACCAAGGATTGATGACAACATGCTGGAGCGTTGACAGCGCCGATGTGAACAATCTTCACCAGCGCTGACTTTTGCTCAGTCATCAGGCACATTGAACATGGATTACCTCCCCCTGCGATGAGCAGGTCACTCATGCACTGACTGCCAGCAGTGTAAATCGCGGCATAGGGAGGGAGCAGCCACTGGCCTGCTCACGTGTAACATGAGTCTCGCGAGTCAAGACAGGGACTCTCATTCATCAGGGAATGACAACCGACATGGCGACGATCAGAACTGCCAAGAAAGACAAGAAGAAGGCGGGCATAGAAACCTGGCAATGGACGGGCAAGAATTCGCGTGGTGAAAAGGTCAAGGGCGAGCTGATGTCCGCCAATGTCGACCAGGTGAAGAATACGCTGGTCGGCCAGGGTATCGTCGTCAAGCGTTTGCGCAAGAAATCCGCCCTGTTCGGTGGCAGCAAGAAAGTCAGCGGCAAGGATGTCACCATGTTTGCCCGCCAGATGGCAACGATGATTCGCGCCGGTGTCCCCGTTCTGCAAGCCTTCGGTATCGTCGCTGAAAGCATGAAAAGCCCGGGCATGCGACACCTGGTGGAAGATCTGATGAATCAGGTCGGTGCGGGCGCCAGCTTCTCGGAAGCACTACGCAAGCACCCGCAACATTTTGACAATCTCTTCTCCAACCTGGTCGCCGCTGGTGAGCAGGCCGGTGCCCTCGACAAGATGCTGGACCGCGTCGCGACCTACAAGGAGAAGATCGATTCCCTCAAGGCTCGCGTGAAAAAAGCGCTCTACTACCCCATCGCCGTCATTGGTGTGGGTATCGGGGTGACGGCGATTCTGTTGATCAAGGTCGTTCCCCAATTCGAAAGCCTGTTCCAGGGCTTTGGTGCTGAACTACCTGCTTTTACTCAGCTGACCATCACTTTGTCGGAATACGCCCAGAATTATTGGTACATCGCTTTGGGCGCCGTGATTCTGGCAGGCATACTTGTCGCTCAAGGCATGAAGCGCTCCGACAAGTTCGCCTATGCCATGCATCGCTTCATGCTCAAGATACCGGTGCTGGGTGATATTCTCGACAAGTCATCCGTGGCACGTTATTCACGCACTCTCGCCACCACCTTTCAGGCTGGCGTGCCGCTGGTAGAATCACTGGATACTGCTGCAGGCGCTTCCGGCAACAAGGTCTATGAACGCGCCATCGCCCAGATCAAGGAGGATGTCTCCACGGGTCAGCAGCTCAACTTTGCCATGCGCAATACTCAGCTGTTTCCCACGCTGGCGGTGCAGATGGTGGCCATCGGAGAAGAAGCCGGCTCTCTGGATGCCATGCTCAACAAGGTGGCCGACTTCTATGAAGAAGACGTCGACAACAAGGTCGATGCCCTGACCTCACTGCTGGAACCCTTGATCATCGTGGTGCTGGGCACTCTGGTTGGCGGGCTGGTGGTGTCGATGTATCTGCCGATCTTCGAACTCGGCAACGCTATCTGATACTTCACGGTCAGATGCTTCATCATGACAGGCGGCCGCGACACCCGAAGGGGCGCGGCCGCCTCATTTCCAGTCCAGCTTTTCTGACAAGGATGTTCCGTGGATTCTCTCGCCTCTCTCCCCCCCGCTCTTCAGGCCTGCCTCGCGGGGATTTTCGGCCTGTTGATCGGCAGTTTTCTGAATGTAGTGATCACACGCCTGCCGGTGATGATGATGCGCCAGTGGCGTGCAGAAGCACGTGAAGCGCTGGAACTGGAGCCGGAAGCGTCGCCACGCTTCAATCTGTTGGTGCCTGCCTCACGCTGCCCTGGCTGCGACACCCCAATCAAATGGCATGACAATCTCCCTGTCATCGGCTGGCTGAAACGCCGCGGCCGCTGCGCGAGCTGCAATACCCGTATCAGTGCACAGTATCCACTGGTGGAGCTCGCCGGTGGCGCGCTCGGCGCTTCCATCGCGTTGATCTACGGCCTGGAAGCACAGAGCCTGTGGATCTTCGGCGCCTGTCTGACACTGCTGGTGTTGTCAGTGATCGATTTCCGCACCCAGCTGTTGCCTGATGCCATCACGCTACCGTTGCTGTGGGCCGGTCTCGCCTACCAACTGCTTTTCCAGCCATTGATGCTGCCAAGTGCCGTGATTGGTGCCATGGCCGGCTATCTGGTGCTGTGGAGCTTCTACTGGCTGTTCAAGCTGGTGACTGGCAAGGAAGGCATGGGCTATGGCGATTTCAAGCTGTTGGCGGCACTGGGCGCCTGGCTGGGCTGGCAGTGGTTGCCACTGCTGTTGATCCTCTCTGCGGGACTCGGCGCAGTACTCGGGATCCTGTTGCAACTGCTGGTACCGCGCCTGCGGGGAGCCCCCATGCCATTCGGCCCTTATCTGGCCGTGGCAGGCTGGATCGCACTGCTGTTCGGCACCCCGCTGATGAGCCTCTACCTCAGCGTGATAGGTGCCTGATGACGACTGCGCTCAATCAAGGCCCCATCATCGGGTTGACGGGCGGTATTGGAAGCGGAAAATCCAGTGTGGCACGGATGTTCGGAGAGCTCGGCATCCAGTGGGTGGACGCCGATGATGTCTCGCGCGAGATCGTGCGTCCCGGCGAAACCGCACTGGCCGAGATCATCGCCCACTTCGGCGAGTCGATCGTCACGGCGCAGGGCGAGCTTGATCGCGCCGCGCTGCGCGAGCGGATCTTTGCTGCCCCCGAGGAGCGTCAATGGCTGGAGCGCTGCACCCATCCGCGTATCCGGGAGCGCATCGTGCAACACCTGGCGGCCATGACCAGCCCCTACCGTCTACTGGTCTCTCCCCTGCTGTTCGAGTCCGGCCAGGACAGCCTCGTCTCACGCACCCTGGTGGTGGATGTCAGCCAGGATGTTCAGCTGGCGCGCACGCTGAGCCGCGATGGCGTCAGCGAAGCGCAGGTACGCGCCATCCTCGCGGCCCAGCTGCCGCGCGAGACACGACTGGCCAAGGCCGACGATGTCATCGACAATAACGGCAATCAGGCGAGCTTGCGTGAGCAGGTCGTGGCCATGGATGTCCGCTATCGCTCGCTGGCCGCCTCCAATGCATCATTTCAGGAGCTTCCCGATGTCTGACTCCGCGTCCTCACAGCCCCACAAGGCGCCCTTGTCCGTTGCCTGCCCGCATTGTCGAACCCCCGTGGCATGGAGCGCCGCCAGCGAATTCCGCCCCTTCTGCAGCAAGCGCTGCCAACTGCTGGACCTCGGCGCCTGGGCTGATGAGTCCCACAGCATCGCCGGCGAGCCGGCCATGGACGAGACCAGCATCGACGAGATGGTGGCACGCATGGAGCGCGACATGAATCAGCAGTAGCGCTCGAGAGAGCCCTGCTGGTTCAGACTGGCTCAAGCTCGACGCTCAAGATGCTCGCCAAAAAAAGACCCTCGAGGCTGGCCTCGAGGGTCTTTTTCGTTCAGGCAACTGCCATCAACGCGCGATCATCACTTCCAGAAGTCACGAATCGACGCAATCCCCTGTGCGCCGACGGCGCGCGCATGGTCACTGTCGTAGCGCGACATGCCCCCAAGGGCATAGACCGGCATGCAGGCCTGCTCGACCAGCTCCTGGAAGTCATGCCACCCCAGTGGTGCACGCTCAGGATGGGAAGGCGTGACACGCAGCGGTGAAAGGCTGACGAAATCACAGGTCACCCGTCCCGCCTGATCCAGCTGTGCCTGGTCATGCGTCGAGGCGGACAACCACTTGTTGGCCGCGATCGGACGCTCGGCCTTCTCTGCCAGCTCCGCCAGACGCACGCTGGTCAGGTGGATACCGTCCGCATCGACCTTGTCGAGCATGGAAGGCTCGGCATTGAGCAACAGACGCGCACCACGTGCATGACAGATCGCCAGCGCCTTCTCGGCCCGGGCAATGTACGCCGCCTCATCGAGTTCCTTGGCACGCAGCTGTACCAGGCGCACGCCATCTTCATCCAATGCACGGATCAAGCGTGTCTCGAAGATTCCCTCATCAGCCTCTTCCGGCGTGATCAGATACTCGCGTGGCAGCGAGACCGCGCGCAGAATCGGCAGATTCGCAGCCGGGAAGGCGTATTTGTAAAGGTCCTCGATCTCGACCCAACGCACTGCCTGCCCTTCGCGGCCGAAGGGCTCGCCATTGAACTGACGCGTTTCCCACACATCCAGCAGGATATGCTTGTCCGGGTATTCGTGATGAATGCGGATCAGCGGCTGAGCACGCGTGATCTCGACCCCCAGCTCTTCGCACAGCTCACGCTTGAGCGCTTCCAGACCGGTTTCGTAGGGCGCCAGCTTGCCACCCGGAAACTCCCATAAGCCGCCCTGATCCACCGTCGAGGGACGGCGTGCAATCAGGACCTGGCCCTGTTCGTTTAAGATGGCGGCAGCCGCCACGTGAACCCTTCGCTTCGGCATGATGCCTGTACCTTTGACTCGCGTTGTACATCCGACTCCACCCTGATGAGGCGAAGCCTGCGGGAGATGTTGCATTACCGTTTCAGCGTAAGCCTCTGCCCTCAGGCATCAGCTACGATAATCGGCATTGATCGAGACGTAATCGTGGGACAGATCCGATGTCCAGATACGCGCCTTCTGCTGGCCACGCCCCAGGCGGATACCGATCACCAGCTCTTCCTCGGCCATGGCAGCACTGCCGGCAGCCTCGGTATAACTGGCGGCTCGTCCGCCCTGCTCGACGATGCTCACGCCGTTGAGCGTGATCGCAACGCCGTCAACCTCAAGATTCTCCAACGGCGCCCGTCCGACGGCCGCCAGAATTCGTCCCCAGTTGGCATCACTGGCGTAGAGAGCCGTCTTGACCAGTGGCGAGTGAGCCACGGTGAAGCCGACCGCACGCGCCTCTTCCACGGAGCGCGCTTCCTCCACCTCGAGGGTGACGAACTTGGTCGCCCCTTCACCATCACGGATGATGGCCTGCGCCAGCTCGAGCATGACGTCGGCCAGCGCAGCCTCGAAGGCGACCAGATCCTCACCCTCGACTCGAGCGGCCCTGGCCGTGACAGCCAGCATGCACGCATCATTGGTCGAGGTATCGGAATCCACCGTAATGCTGTTGAAGCTTCTGACCACGACCCGGCGCAGCATCTCATCCAGCGCAGACTGATCGATGGCGAGATCCGCGTCAGTGGCCACGAAGCCCAGCATGGTCGCCATGTTGGGGCAGATCATGCCAGAGCCCTTGGAAACCCCGGCAATGGTGACACACTCGCCATTGGCCAGCGTCACGCTACGCCAGCTGCCCTTGGGCCGGGTATCGGTGGTCATGATGCCGTGTGCCGCGTCGGACCAATTCCCCTTGCCCAATGCCGCGAAGGCCGTCGGCAGTGCGCCGGTCAGACGATCCATCGGCAAGGGCTCACCGATCACGCCGGTGGAGAACGGCAGAACGGCCTGTGCATCACAACCCGCGACATCGGCCAGGAACTCACAGGTAGCAAGCGCGTCTGTCATGCCCTGCTCACCTGTCCCCGCGTTGGCGTTGCCGGTGTTGATCACCAGATAGCGCGGCCCATCGATCTCGGCCTTGAGATGTCGACGCGCGACATGCACCGGTGCCGCACAGAAGGCATTGCGCGTGAAGGTTCCCGCGAGACGCGATCCTGCATCGAGCGCCATGATCACCAGATCACGTCGCCCCGGCTTCTTGATACCGGCTTCAGCAACCCCGATCTGCAGGCCGGAAATTTCCGGCATGTCTGCGGGGAAAGTGGAAGGCCCTACCGCCATCGTTCACGTCTCCAGTCGCGTTGTCCTGTCACTACACGGCATCGCGGGACAGACGGTGCTGCTCCGCGATGCATTCGATACTCAGTACTGAAAAGCTATGCTCAACGCTGAAAATCTCAGCTCAGCTTGCCATGGCACTGCTTGTACTTCTTGCCGGAACCGCAGGGGCACGGATCATTGCGGCCAACCTTGGGGACATCACGGCGCATCGGCTCATTGTCGCCCTGCGCCTGCGGTGCCGCACCGTACTGCGCCTCGACGATCTCCTCGGCAGCCTGAACGCTCTCATCGCTGACGGTGTCATCTTCCACGCGACGCGTCTCGGCACTGGCCTGCTCGCGCTCGAGATTGGCACGCCGCTCCTCTTCCAGCGTGTCGACCTCTTCCTGACGACGTACCTGGACGTGACTCAGAATGCGCACCACGTCAGCCTTGATGTTGACCAGCAATGACTGGAACTGTTCGAACGCCTCGCGCTTGTATTCCTGCTTGGGATTCTTCTGAGCGTAGCCACGCAGGTGGATACCGCGCCGCAGGTTGTCCATCGCCTGCAGATGCTCTTTCCAACGCGTATCAAGCACCTGCAGCATGACCTGCTTCTCGAAGCGGCGCATCAGCTCGGGACCGACAGCCTCTACCTTGCCGGCATAGAGTTCCTCGTGTGCCGTCTGCAGTCGTTCGCGCAGAGTCTCTTCATGGAAGTGCTCATCCTCTTCCGCCCATTGCACGAGCGGCAGGTCGAGGTTGAAGTCCGTCTTGAGGTCATTCTCGAGCCCCGGAAGATCCCACTGCTCCGGCAGGCTCTGCGGCGGCACGCGCATGGAAATGGCGTCGTCCAGCACTTCACGGCGGATGCCGGCGATGTTCTCGGCGATCTCGTCGGCTTCCAGAATGTCGTTGCGCTGCTCGTAGATCACGCTGCGCTGATCGTTGGCGACATCATCGTACTCAAGCAGCTGCTTGCGCACGTCGAAGTTGCGACCCTCGACCTTCTTCTGCGCGCGCTCGACGGCATTGGAGACCATCTTGTGCTCGATCGCTTCGCCCTTCTCGAGCCCCAGCGCGCCCATGAGGCGCTGCACGCGATCGGAGCCGAACAGGCGCATCAGGCTGTCTTCCAGCGACAGGAAGAAGCGCGTGGAGCCCGGGTCACCCTGGCGACCGGCACGACCGCGCAGCTGGTTGTCGATACGACGCGATTCGTGACGCTCGGAGCCGATCACGTGCAGACCGCCCGCCGCCAGCACGGCTTCGTGACGCTCCTGCCAGCCATGCTTGATCTCGTTGATCTGCTCTTCGGTCGGCGCTTCCAGCTCGGCAAGCTCAGCTTCCCAGTTGCCGCCCAGCATGATGTCGGTACCACGACCCGCCATGTTGGTCGCGATGGTCACCGCGCCCGGACGACCCGCCTGGGCGATGATGGCAGCCTCACTGACGTGTTGCTTGGCATTCAGGACATGATGCTTCACGCCAGCCTTGTGCATCATCTGGGACAGCAGTTCCGAGGTCTCGACTGACGCCGTACCGACCAGCACCGGACGGCCTTCGGCGACCTTCTCGCGGGCATCCTCGATGATGGCGTTGAACTTCTCTTCCGCGGTCAGATAGACCAGATCATTCATGTCCTTGCGCGCGATGGGCTTGTTGGTGGGGATCACCATCACGTCGAGGTTGTAGATCTGACGGAATTCGAAGGCCTCGGTATCGGCGGTACCGGTCATGCCGGCCAGCTTCTCGTAGAGACGGAAGTAGTTCTGGAAGGTGGTCGAGGCCAGCGTCTGGCTTTCCTTCTGGATCGCCACGCCTTCCTTGGCCTCGACGGCCTGATGCAGGCCCTCGGACCAACGACGACCTACCATGGTGCGGCCGGTATGCTCGTCGACGATCACCACCTCGCCGTTGTGGACGATGTAGTCGACGTCCCGCACGAACAGATTCTGGGCACGCAGCGCGGAGTGCACATGATGCAGCAGACTCAGGTTCTGGGCGGCGTAAAGAGAGTCTTCCTCGCCGAGCAATTCCTGGGCACGCAGCAGTGACTCGACCTTCTGATGGCCCTGCTCGGTCAGCTCGACCTGCTTCTGCTTCTCATCGAGAGTGAAATCGCCACTCTCCGGATCTTCTTCGTCGGTGCATTGCACGAGCTCACGCGCCATGCGATCGATGATCTTGTAGAGGTCGGTATTCTCCTCCACCGGACCGGAAATGATCAGCGGCGTGCGCGCCTCATCGATCAGGATGGAGTCGACCTCATCGATGATGGCGTAGTGCAGCTTGCGCTGGACCTTGTCTTCCAGCGCGAATGCCATGTTGTCGCGCAGGTAATCGAAACCATATTCGTTGTTGGTGCCGTAGGTGATGTCGGCCTGGTAGGCGGCACGCTTGTCCTCATTGTTCTGGCCGGAGAAGATGACGCCCACGCTCAGCCCGAGGAATTCATACAGCGGACGCATCCAGTTGGCATCACGCGTGGCCAGGTAATCATTGACCGTCACCACGTGAACGCCTTCACCAGCCAGGGCATTCAGGTAAACGGCGAGTGTCCCCACCAGCGTCTTGCCTTCGCCTGTCTTCATCTCGGCGATGCGCCCTTCATGCAGCGCGATGCCGCCTACCATCTGGGTATCGAAGTGACGCATGCCCATGATGCGCTTGCTGGCCTCACGCACGGTGGCGAAGGCCTCCGGCAACAGCTTGTCGAGGTTCTCGCCTTGCGCAAGGCGCTCACGGAATTCAGCCGTCTTGCCCGTCAGCGCCTCATCCGACAGTGATTCGAGACTTTCCTCGAGGGCATTGACAGCATTGACCCGCTTGCGCAGTCGCTTCACCTCACGGTCGTTCTTGGAGCCCACTACCTTGGTCAGAAATTTACCCAGCATCATCTATCCCTGTCCGTGCCCGGTCGGCACGCCTTCTAGAATCTTGAGATATACGCGTGCGCTTCACGCGCCAGAAGCATCCCGCAGATGGCAACTGGCAAACGGCACACGCGAAAAGGAAACGACATCACCATCACCGGCGCCGAGGGCCAGGTGACGGGCAGACTCTCTCAGGACACCAGAGGTGGTGCGCGCGGGGACATGGCATTCGCCAATCCGCGCAGCAGTACGCGAGCACAGGAGACAAAGCGTCGTTGACGCGAAAGATTGGGACTTCTCTGAGCACCGGGACGGATGAGTCGGCGCAGTGAACGCAGGCTCTGGCGGCGGCTCTCGGCGCGAATCACGCCCGGCGCCAGCAATTGGATGCTGGCCAGGGTCAGATTGACGCGCTCGACCTGCGCAGCGCTCAAGCCTGCGGGGAACAGACAGCTGATCAGCAGGCCGGCCAGCAGCCAGCGCGGTGCCGTGCGCACCGACCAGCGACGCGCGCTGCCGCTACCGGAAGCCGGCAACGGTCTCGAGCGTGCTATGGCGTCGTCATGGCTCATGCTGTTGCCGGACTCCTGCTCATGATAGATTGCCGGAAACCACTGAACCGGCATGCAAGCCCATGAGTATAAAGGCTAAGCGTTTCCGCGCCCAGCCCGCGGCGCGCCTCTTGAACGGCAAGGGCCAGCTTGGCAACGTCATGCGCCAGGCGCGAATGCTGGAGCAGGCCCAGTGGCATCTGCGTGAGGCCCTGCCCACGGACATGCAGGAGCAGGTCTTCGTCGGGGGCTATCACGAAGGAACCCTGACACTGATCACCAATCGTGCCTCCTGGCTGACCTGGCTACGTTATGAGCAGCGCAGGCTGATCAGCGTCCTGCGCGAGATCCCCGAGCTTGCCGCACTCACGCGCCTCAACTTCAAGGTCCGCCCCGTTCGTCCTGTCTTCGTACCGGCTCAACAGCCCAGGCATCTCCCTGCTGCGGCAGCGGAGCATCTGTTGGACTGTGCCTCCCACACCCGGGATGAACACCTGCGCCGCTCGCTTGAGCGTCTGGCAGCACATGCTGATGATCTGCAGGACACCCCGTCTGGCGACGATTGATGGTGGTGCGACATCCCTCTCTCTTGCGGGCGACCGTCGCGCCGGCGCTATTTCCTGAAGACAAACAAGCGCGCCGCCCATGAGGGCGGCGCGCTTGTGATCGTTTCCATGCTTCGGCTGGCAAGGACCGAAGTCTGACATCAGGCTGGACGGGCTAGGTCACAGTCAACTTTCTTCAGGTCGTGCTTGTCACCATCTCGTGATCAGACGGCAAGTGCCGGTGAGGCGTAGGAAATCGGCATCGCTTCGGCATTGTCGAAGGTCACGATCTCGTAGCTGTCTGCATTCTCGAGCAGGGCACGGCACAGCAGATTGTTCAGGCCGTGGCCTGACTTGTAGCCACGGAATTCCCCGATCAGGCTGTGGCCCAGCTGATACAGGTCGCCGATGGCATCCAGCACCTTGTGCTTGACGAACTCATCGTCATAACGCAGACCTTCGTCATTGAGGATGCGGTAATCATCCACCACGATGGCGTTGTCGAGGCTGCCACCCAGCGCGAGGTTCTGGGAGCGCAGGAATTCAAGATCACGCATGAAACCGAAAGTACGAGCGCGAGACACTTCCTTGACGAAGGAGGTCGTGGAGAAGTCGACCGTGGTGGTCTGCTTCTGCTGCTCGAACACCGGGTGATCGAAGTCGATGGTAAAGGACACCTTGAAGCCGTTGTGCGGCAGGAAGGTCGCGACCTTGTCGCCATCACGCACTTCGATCTCGCGCTTGATGCGGATGAACTTCTTGAGCGCGGACTGCTCCTGGATACCCGCGGACTGGATAAGGAAGACGAACGGACCGGCGCTGCCGTCCATGATCGGCACTTCCTGCGCGGAGAGCTCGACGAAGCAGTTGTCGATCCCGAGACCGGCGAAGGCGGACATCAGATGCTCGACAGTCATCACCTTGTCCTGACCGTTGGAAACGGCAGTACACATGGTGGTGTCACGCACGCCCGTGGCATCGGCACGGATGTGTGCATGCGGCTCGAGGTCGGTACGCACGAAGACGATACCCGTGTTGACCGGAGCCGGGCGCAGGGTCAGATAGACCTTGTCACCGGAGTGCAGACCAACGCCTGTTGCGCGGATCGTATTCTGAAGCGTTTTTTGTCGAATCATAGGAGATAGCCAGTCAGCCTGAATTTGGAAACAGTGTTCATGATAACAGCAAAGCAGGTATTCAACAAATTGTCACCTACCGCTGATAGGGAAATTCAACATTGCCACGGGGGCACCATTCAACCCTTCAAGACGCTGACTGGAGCCATGTTGACTATGAACGCGCAAACCCAAAACAGTTCTCACTCTCAGCGACATCAATCGATAATCAATGTGCAAGAACTGCCAGGTTCCTCCCTCTCTTACGCAGGCAACCGCCGTGGCGGATGCCTGCCTTTCCTCTTCAGCCTGCCTGTCATGCCATCCATCTGAATCGCCTGGAATGCCTTTTCGCGCCTCCCAGAACGACTTCACCCACCCGGGTCGCCCCGGGTGGGTGAAGAAAGGCAAAGCGCCTCTATCTGACCGCGCTGTCACCAGAAGATGTCATGGACACCCTGTCGACGTGCGCTTACCTCTCAATCCGCCTGACGGCGCAGGAAGGCAGGAATGTCGAGATAGTCATCCATGTCGCGATTCTTGCGCGGTTCTGGCTTCTTGGCTGCGGCCTGCTGCTGCTCTTCCTTGGCCTGACGGGTGACCGTCGGCGTCTGGAGGCTGCGATAATCAGCCGGCTTCTCCACCGTGCGCTTGGCCGGTGCGGTTTCACGCGCAGCCGGCTTCTCGACACGGCCATCGAGCCCCGCCGCCACGACGGTGACACGCAGCTCGTCGCTCATGTCCATGTCGATGGAGGTACCCACCACGATGGTCGCGTCCGGAGAAGCGAACTCCTGCACGGTGGCACCGACATCGTTGAACTCACCGATGGAGAGATCCGGGCCTGCCGTGATGTTGACCAGGATGCCGCGCGCGCCGTGAAGATCGATATCCTCAAGCAGCGGGCTGCGAATGGCCTTCTCGGCCGCCTCGCGAGCGCGGTTCTCACCGACGGCATCACCGGTTCCCATCATGGCCATGCCCATCTCGGACATGACGGTGCGCACGTCGGCAAAGTCGACGTTGATGATGCCCGGGCTGGTGATCAGCTCAGCGATGCCCTGGACAGCGCCTAGCAGTACATCGTTGGCCGCACTGAAGGCACTCAGCAGGCTGGCGCTCTTGCCGAGGACCGAGAGCAGCTTCTCGTTGGGGATGGTGATCAGGGAATCGACATGCTCGGACAGCTCCTTCATGCCCTGCTCGGCCGCCTTCTGACGACGCGGCCCCTCGAACGGGAAGGGACGCGTCACGACTGCGACCGTCAGGATGCCCAGTTCCTTGGCTACCTGTGCCACGACAGGAGCGCCCCCGGTACCGGTACCACCCCCCATGCCTGCGGTGATGAAGACCATGTCGGCGCCTTGCAGCAGCTCGACGATACGCTCGCGATCTTCCATCGCCGCCTGACGACCCACTTCCGGGTTGGCGCCAGCGCCGAGACCCTTGGTGATCTCGCTGCCGAGCTGAAGGACTGTCTTGGCGGCCACGCGCTTGAGCGCTTGAGCATCGGTATTGGCGCAGATGAATTCGACGCCTTCGATATTGCTCTCGACCATGTGATTGACGGCGTTACCACCGCCGCCACCAACACCGATCACCTTGATGACCGCGCTGCTGGAGGGTGCGTTATCTACCAGTTCGAACATATGCCCTGTCTCCTGGATCACAGTCTTTCTGTAATCCCTGTCAGAAATTTCCCTTGAACCAGCCCTTGATCCGCTCCAGCGTGGAGGTGTCGTGCTCATGGCCGTGAACGCGTCGTGCGGCAGATTCCTCCCTGCGCACCGCGACCGCAGTCGAGGATGGCGTATGCCGCTCCTGTTTCATCCCGTAATGTAGCAAACCCACACCCGTGGAATAAATCGGATTACGGACCACATCTGCCAGTCCACGCACATTCTGCGGGCAGGCAATGCGAACCGGCATGTGGAAGATCTCCTCCGCCAGTTCCACCACACCTTCCATGCGTGATGTACCGCCCGTCAGTACCACACCCGCTGCCACGAGATCTTCATAACCACTGCGACGCAGCTCATCGCGGACCAGGGTGAAGAGTTCCTCATACCTGGGCTCGACCACTTCCGCCAACGCCTGGCGGGACAGATCACGGGCCGGTCGATCACCGACACTGGGCACCTTGATCGTCTCGTCGCTGGACGCCAGCTGTGTCAGAGCACAGGCATACTTGACCTTTATTTCTTCAGCGTACTGGGTCGGCGTACGGAGTGCCATCGCGATATCATTCGTTACCTGATCTCCCGCGATGGGAATCACGGCCGTATGACGAATGGCACCTTCGGTGAACACCGCGATGTCGGTCGTTCCGCCACCGATATCCACCATGCAGACTCCCAGCTCGCGCTCATCCTCGGTCAATACCGCATGACTCGAGGCGAGCTGTTCGAGAATGATATCGTCGACTTCAAGACCACAACGACGAACGCATTTCTCGATATTCTGTACGGCATTCAACGCCGCCGTGACCAGATGCACCCGCGCTTCAAGGCGCACACCGGACATCCCGAGCGGTTCACGAATACCTTCCTGACGATCAATGGCATATTCCTGCGGCAGCACATGTAGAATCCGCTGCCCCTCGGAGATTGCCCGTGCACGCGCCGAATCGATGACTCGTTCGATATCGGACGGTGTCACTTCACGATCCTTGATCGCGACCACACCATCGGAGTTCATCGAGCTGATATGACTGCCGGCAATCCCCACGTATACCGAGTGGATATCGCAGCCCGCCATCAATTCAGCTTCCTCCACCGCGCGCTGGATCGATTGCACGGTCGACTCGATATTGATGACGACACCCTTCTTCATGCCGCGTGAAGGATGTGAGCCGATACCCGCAATTTCGATGCCACCATCGTCGGTCGGTTGCCCCACGATCGCGACCACCTTGGAGGTTCCGATGTCCAGCCCGACCACCATATCCTGTGATTTGGAATGTCCTGCCATAGGTCGGGCCAGCTCCTTGATTCTGGTTCGTCATGAAAAAAATAGCGCGATCGGCGGCGGCAAGAATGCCAGAAACCACCCAGTCAGGTTAACGCTCCGTTTAACCCGAAGATGAATTTGCCTTCATAGTATAGAAGTCACCACTAACGGCACACCAGCCTGAAAATACCAGGAGGCGCAAATCCCCGCTAGAATAGGCGGGATTGTCCCGAAATGAAACTGGAGATAACTCCATTTCACTAATATCAGCGCCTCAAGACCTTCGTTCTGAAGTGTCGCCGATTCTCCCTCAACCGTTGCTTTCTTCCAGTGCTGTCGTCTCGCCATGCCACGCCACGGCTACGCCGTTGGGATAGCGGAGGTCAATGTAGCGAATCTGCGACGCCTGACCCCCCAATTGACGCTGCCAGGCTGCCATGAAGCGAGCCAGACGGGCCTCCCTGTCATTGCGACCCAGCATGACCCAGACGCTGTCATTGACCTGAAAACGCCAGGCGCCACGTGGCTCGAGACGCAACTGGGAGACATTGAGCCCCAGACCGCCCAACTGGCTCTGCAGCGCGTCCAGCTCGGCCAGCACCTCGGAACCGCTACCCTTGGGGCCTGCCAGATTCGGCAGATTTCCCAGCTGGGTGACAGGGGCTGCCTTGAAGGCCTCGCCTCTCACGTTGATCAACTCACCATCATTCCAGTAGGCCACCGGCTGCTGCTCGAACAGCTCGAATTCGAGTGTATCCGGCCAGCGACGCGAAATGCTCACCTCACTCAGCCAGTCGATCGCCAGAGCGCGACGCCGAACTTCCCCCAGCGGGACAGAGAGCCAGCTTTGTCCGCGAATCAACGGCGCGATATGGCGCTGGAGATAGGCGGCGCTCACGTGTTCGAAGTCACCCTTGATGGTGACTCGCTCGATGGGGCGGTCCAGCCAGGTCCACAATGCCTGGCCACCCGCCACCATCAGTGCCGCTCCCAGCACCAGGCCGAACAGTGCACCTGCAGAGCTACGCGCCGCCATGGGTCAGTGTTCGCTCTGTGGGCAGGCGGACGCGGCGACGTCATGACGCTCGGTCAGCGTCGTGTCGAGAATCCGCAGTACCAGCGCCGTGAAATCCAGCCCCACATGCGCGGCTGCCTGTGGCACGAGGCTGTGATCGGTCATGCCCGGCGAGGTGTTGACTTCCAGCAGCCAGAAGGCGCCGTCCGCATCTTCCATCACATCGACACGCCCCCAGCCCTCGCAGCCCAGCACGTTGAATGCCTTGAGCGAGAGAGTCGCCAGTTCGGCTTCGCGCGCAGCCTCCAGACCGCAGGGCAGCAGGTAGCGAGTGGTATCGGTGAGGTACTTGGCATCGTAATCGTAGAAACCGCTGTCCGCTTCGATGCGAATGGCCGGCAACACCTCGCCGTCCAGCACCGAGACCGTATATTCCGGCCCCTTGATGAACTGCTCGGCCATGACGACACCATCGAAACGACAGGCATCCTGCCAGGCGGCCTTGAGAGCGCCAGCCTCCTCGACGATATGGATGCCCAGCGTCGAGCCTTCGTGCACCGGCTTGACCACTACCGGCGTACCGAGCGTCTCGAGCACATTCTGCCAGTCAGTGTCCGCCGCCAGGCGACAGGAGCGTGGCGTCGGCAAGCCTTCGACATCCCAGAGCTTCTTGGTGCGCAGCTTGTCCATCCCCAGCGCGGAGGCCAGCACGCCACTCCCCGTATAGGGAATGCCCAGAAGCTCAAGCGCCCCCTGCAGAGTGCCATCCTCGCCACCACGTCCATGCATGGCGATGAAGACGCGGTCTGCGCGCAGCGCCTCCAGACCGGCCAGGCCATGGGCCATGTCGTACCCCTGCACATCGAGGCCGGCCCCTTCCAGGGCCGCAAGCACCGCCGCACCACTCTTCAGCGATACCTCACGCTCGGCACTCACTCCACCGAACAGCACCACGACGCGACCATAGCGTGTCGCCATTTCCGGCTTCACCGCGGTCATAGCGCCACCTCGGAAAGCTTGAGATCCGCACCGGCCAGTGACAGGGCGATGCCGCCGACATCACCCGCCCCCTGGGTGATCAGAATATCGCCCGGGCGCAGCACATTGTTGAGCAGACTCGGCAACGCACGCTTGTGCTCGACGAACAGCGGATCCACCTGCCCACGCTGACGGATCGAGCCGGCCAGAGAGCGGCCGTCGGCTCCCGGAATCATCGCCTCTCCTGCGCTGTAGACATCCAGCAGCAGCAGGGTATCGACCTCGGACAGCACCCGCACGAAATCCTCGTAGAGATCATGGGTGCGCGAGTAACGGTGAGGCTGATAGGCCATCACCAACCGACGCTCCGGCCAGCCGGCACGCACGGCACGGATCACCATTTCCACTTCTCGCGGGTGATGGCCATAGTCATCGACCAGCATCACGCTCTGCTCGCCATTGGGTGCCGCGAATTCACCATGCACCTGGAAGCGGCGACCCACACCGGCGAAGCTGGCCAGCGCACGCGCTATCGCGTCATCGCTCACGCCGACATCGGTGGCGATCGCGATGGCCGCCAGAGCGTTGAGCGCGTTGTGCTCACCCGGCATGGCCAGCGTGATCTCCAGTGGCGCATGCCCTTCCGGACGCAGCGCAGTGAAGCTCAGCTGACCGCCGCCCTGGCGGAAGTCGCTGATGCGATAATCGGCATCCTCGCTGAAGCCATAGGTCACGAACTGGCGCTGCACGCGCGGCAGCAGCTCGCGGACATTGGCGTCATCGAGACACAGCACCGCCAGGCCGTAGAACGGCAGGTTGTGCAGGAACTCGATGAAGGTGTCCTTGAGGCGATTGAAGTCACCCTTATAGGTCGCCATGTGGTCGGCATCGATGTTGGTGACCACCGAGATCAGCGGCTGCAGGTGCAGGAAGGAGGCGTCGGACTCATCCGCCTCGGCCACGAGGTATTCCCCTTCCCCCAGGCGTGCATTCGTGCCGGCGCTGGTCAACTTGCCACCGATGACGAAAGTCGGGTCCATGCCGCCCTCCGCGAGCAGCGTGGCCGTCAGGCTGGTCGTGGTGGTCTTGCCATGCGTGCCGGCAATGGCGATCCCCTGACGGAATCGCATCAGCTCCGCCAGCATCTCGGCACGACGTACCACCGGCACCCGATGGTCACGCGCCCAGGCCACTTCCGGGTTGCTGGTATCCACTGCCGTCGAGACCACCACCACATCGCTGCCTTCCGCGTTGACAGCCGCATGACCGATCGCCACGCGCACACCACAATCCCGCAGGTGCGCCGTCACGGTGGACTCCTTGAGGTCACTGCCGCTGACCTCATACCCCATGTTGCTCAGTACTTCAGCGATACCACACATGCCCACGCCGCCGATGCCGACGAAGTGGATGCGACGGATGCGGCGCATGCCGACACCACGATCAGAATTCCTAGCGTTCAAGGCGAGTCTCCATGCAGCCTGCCAGCATGGTCGCTACCGCGTCGAGTTCCGCACTTTCGCGGGCGCGAGCGGCCATGCCAGTGAGTATCTTGGGATCCAGCAATTCCCCCAGCGTCTCGGCGAGACGCTGGGCATTCAGCGTATTCTGGGGAATCAGACGCGCCGCGTCGGCCGTGACCATCACCGCCGCATTGGCGGTCTGGTGATCATCCACGGCATGCGGGAACGGCACGAAGATAGCGGGTCGTCCGGCAGCGGCAAGCTCAGCGACCGTCAAGGCACCCGAGCGACACACCACCAGATCCGCCCAGGCATAGGCCTCGGCCATGTCGGTGATGAACTCGCTGACCTCGGCCGTGACACTGGCGGCCTGATAGGCGGCAACGGTCGCCTCCTGCTTGTCACGCCCGGCCTGATGGCGCACCAGGGGGCGCGAGGACTCCGGCAACAGTGCCAGCGCCGGCGCCAGCTGCTCGTTGAGTGCCTGGGCGCCCAACGAGCCCCCCATCACCAGCAGGTGAAGCGGTCGCGCGCGCATGGCCTGCTCCCGGGAAGCGCCCTCGGTGTCTGACGTCTGACCGACGGCGGCGATCTCGTCGCGCACCGGATTGCCCACTACCTGCGCAGCGATGGCGGCAGGGAAGGCGCCGGGAAAGGCGGCGTAGACCCGCGTTGCCATCCGGGCCAACACCTTGTTGGTCAGTCCGGCGATGGCATTCTGCTCATGGATCACCAGCGGAATGCCCTCCAGGCGTGCCGCCAGTCCGCCAGGACCGCTGGCAAAGCCTCCCAGCCCGACGACCAGCACCGGCTTGAGTTCACGGATGATGCGTCGCGCCTGCAGAACGGCGCGGGTCAGGCGAAACGGGATCGCCGCATAGCCGGCAAGCCCCTTGCCACGCAGCCCAGCCACTTCCACTCGATGCAGCGGATACCCCGCCTCCGGAACCAGTCGGTTCTCGATGCCACGCGGACTGCCCAGCCAGTGGATTTCATGTCCCTGGCTGGCGAGAGCACGCGCCAGCGACAACGCCGGTATCACATGCCCCCCCGTCCCTCCAGCCATCATCAGCACGATGCCTGCAGAGGGCGTGTCAGCAGGGGCGTCAGAGGTCTCGGGTCGCGAGGCATCAGCCGCAGGCACTGCAGAAGAAGATGACGTCATGCCTTGGCTCCTTGCGTGGTCTCGGGCGACTTGCCGGTCTTGCGCCGCGCGGGACTCTTGCCGCGCGTCAGCAGACGAACTTCCGTATCGATTCGCATCAGAATGGCGATCTGTATGCAGCTGACGATCAAGCTGGAGCCCCCATAGCTCATCAGCGGCAGCGTCAGCCCCTTCGTCGGCAGCAATCCACTGGCGACCCCGATGTTGATGAAGGCCTGGGCCCCCAGCACGAGGGCGATACCGTAGCCGAGGTAGGCGCTGAACGGCAAGCCGGCAAGCTCGGCACGTCGGGCGATCTTGAAGGCCCGATAGATCAGGAGCGCGAACAGCCCGACGACCGCCGTGGCACCGATCAATCCCAATTCCTCGGCCAGTACCGCGAACACGAAATCGGTATGCGCTTCGGGCAGATAGAAGAGTTTCTGCACGCTGTTGCCCAGCCCCATGCCGCTCAGGTGTCCTCGCCCGAAGGCGATCAGGGCCTGGGTCAGCTGATAGCCGCTGTCGTACATGTTCGCCCACGGGTCGGTATAGGTGGTCAGGCGCTCCCAGCGATAGGGTTCGGCGATCGCCAGCGACCAACCGCCGCCGATGGCCGCTGCCAGCAGGACGATGAAGCCCCACCAGGCGACCCCCGCCAGCAGCAGCATGCCCATCACCGCACCGCCCATCACCACGATGGACCCGAAGTCAGGCTCCAGTGCCAGCAAGAGAATCATCAGCATCAAGGGCATGCAGGGCAGCACGAGACCATTGACGACACTGGCGCGCACCTTGTCGAGACGCCGATCCAGATACCCCGCCAGCCACATCATCAGGCACAACTTGGCGACCTCGGAGGCCTGCACCCCGCCGATCACCGGCAAGGGAATCCAGCGCTTGGCGCCGTTGATCTCACGCCCGACCACCAGCACGACCACCAGCAACACGAACCCCAGCATCAGCATCGCGAAACTGCGTTGCTGCCAGGCCGACATCGGTATGCGCAGCGTGCAATAGGCCGCCACCAGTCCGATCAGAATGAAGATGCCGTGACGCATGCTGTAGTAGAAGGCGTTGCCGTCAAAGCGCTCGCTGGAGATCTCGCTGGAAGCCGAGGTAACCATCACCCAGCCGATACACAGAATCGCCAATGCCGCGAAGACCAGCCAGCCATCCACTGGCTGCTGCTCGGTACTCATCGCCTGACGCACTCGACTGGCCTTGTCACCCATCCGCTTCGCCCTCGTTGCCCGCGTCCATCACATGCTCCGACACCCAGTCACGAAACGCATCGCCGCGCACCATGTAATTGGGGAACTGATCGAGACTGGCGCAGGCAGGTGACAGCAGCACGCAATCTCCCGGACGAGCGACTCGCTGCGCATGCGCCATGCCTTCCGCCAGCGTCGCGACCCGGCTGACGCGAAGGCTATCCTCCAGCGCCAGCGACAGGCGTTCTGCATCCTGTCCGAAAAGCACCGCCTCACGCGCAAAGCGTGCCAGCGGCGCGGCCAACGGCGTGAAGTCCGCGCCCTTGCCCTGGCCACCGGCCAGCAGAATCAGCTTGCCATCGAGTGTCGGACCGAGACCGGCGATCGCCGCCAGCGTCGCGCCGACGTTGGTGCCTTTGGAATCGTTGATCCAGCGCACGCCTGCCACGTCAGCGATCAGCTCGCCCCGGTGCGGCAGCCCCGCGAAGTGCTCGAGTTCGGCCACCATGGCCTCCTGCGCGAGACCGATCGCCGTGCCCATCGCCAGCGCCGCCAGCGCGTTGGCCTGATTGTGACGCCCGGCCAGACGCACCTGTGCGGCAGGCATCACGCCATGCAGGCCTTCGGATGCCACGTGACACAGCATGAGCGTGCCGTTCTGCTCCGCCAGACGCCATTCAGCCCCTTCACTCAACTCCTCGCCGTCATCACCAGAGTCGCCCTCATCCAGGCATACGCTGAAGCTGGCGCGCGCCACTGCATCCTCCTCGGCCGGCCAGCTCCAGGCATCGTCGGCATTGATGACCGCCAGGCCCGCCCCGCGGAAGATGGCACGCTTGGCGGCCTGATAGCCGCGCATGCCGTCATGGCGATCGAGATGGTCTTCGGAGAGGTTCAGGAAGCAGGCGACATCTGCCTTGAGCTCGGGCGTGGTCTCGAGCTGAAAGGATGACAGTTCCAGCACATACAGTTCGGCATCGGGCTGCTCGCGCAGCAGCGTCAGCGCGGCGGTGCCCAGATTGCCACCGACCGCCACGTCACGGCCTGCCCGCTCGGCCATCCTCGCCACCAGCGTGGTGACAGTGGACTTGGCGTTTGAACCGGTGATGGCGATCAGCGTCGGCCGCCTGCCCTGCGCATCCCGGGCCTGGCGTTCATCGAGTGCCCGCACGAACAGCGCGATCTCGCCGATCAGGCGCTCGCGTACCGGGTCAAATACGGCCTGACGCGGGTCGATGCCCGGACTGAGCACCACCTCACCAAAGCGTGACAGATCCAGCGCTTCCAGCGGCCCGAGATGGACCTCGGCCTGCGGTGCATGCTCGCGCAGATTCTCGAGCCCCGGCGGTGCACTGCGGGTATCGGCGACGGCAAAATCGATACCACGATCACTCAGATGGCGAGCGATCGCCTGTCCGGAGACACCAAGACCGACCACCAGGGTCGGTCCTTCGGCAGGCACCGGCGAAGCCGGTGCGTGGGAGGTGACAGAGAGGGTCATCGCGAAAGCGTCCTCAGCGAACCTTGAGTGTGGCCAGGCCAAGCAGCACCAGCACGACGGTGATGATCCAGAAGCGCACGATGACGCGCGGCTCCGGCCAGCCCTTGAGTTCGAAGTGGTGATGCAGCGGCGCCATGCGGAAGATGCGTCGTCCGGTCAGCTTGTAGGAGCCGACCTGCAGGATGACCGAGACGGTCTCCATCACGAAGACGCCCCCCATGATGAACAGCACGATTTCCTGACGCACGATGACCGCGACCACGCCCAGTGCCGCACCGAGAGCCAAGGCGCCCACATCGCCCATGAAGACCTGGGCGGGATAGGTGTTGAACCACAGAAAACCCAGGCCGGCGCCCGCGATGGTGGCACAGAACACCGCCAGCTCGCCGGAACCGGCAATGAACGGAATGTGCAGATACTCCGCGAACTTCAGGTTGCCCGAGGCGTAGGCGAAGATCGCAAGCCCCATGGCCACCAGCACGGTCGGCATGATCGCCAGCCCATCGAGGCCATCGGTCAGATTGACGGCATTGGAGCTGCCGACGATCACGAAATAGGTCAGCACCATGTAGAAGATGCCCAGCGGGATGACGACATCCTTGAAGAACGGCACCAGCAGTGCTGTCTCGGCAGGCGTGGAAGCCGTCAGGTACAGCACCACGGCCGCCCCGATGCCCACCACCGACTGCCAGAAATACTTCCAGCGCGCCGGCAGGCCACGGGGATTCTTCTCCACCACCTTGCGGTAGTCATCCACCCAGCCGACCGCACCGAAGCCCAATGTGACCGCCAGCACCACCCAGACATACAGATTGGTCAGGTCGCCCCACAGCAGGGTCGAGACGGCCATCGACAGCAGGATCATCACGCCGCCCATGGTCGGCGTACCGGCCTTGGACAGGTGGGACTGAGGGCCATCATCACGCACGGCCTGGCCGATCTGGCCATCCACCAGCTTGCGGATGACCCAGGGGCCGAGCCACAGGCACAGCAACAAGGCCGTCAGCGTGGCCAGCACCACACGCAGGGTCAGATAATTGAAAACCGTAAAGGCGCCATTGAATTGGGCCAGAAACTCAGCAAGCAGCAGCAGCATGACTCACATTCACCTTGATGCGTCGACCTTGAGCGCGGCAACGACATGTTCCATGCCTGCGCTACGAGACCCCTTGACCAGAACACTGGCCCCGGTGGGTAGATGGGTACGGGCGTAAGCTTCAAGCTCCGCCCGCTCCTTGAAATGCATGCCACCTGCGCCGAAGGCCTCGGCAGTCGCTCTGGCCTTCTCACCACAGGTGGCAACGAAATCGATACCGAGCTTGCGGGCGTAGGCGCCCACCTCGGCGTGCAGCCGCTCGGCGTCCTCGCCCAGCTCGCCCATGGCGCCCATCAGGCACCAGCGCGGAGCAGGAAGGCTCGCCAACAGCTCCAGCGCGGCCAGCATGGCCCCAGGGTTGGCGTTGTAGCTGTCATCGAGCAGACGAGCCCCATTGTGTCCTTCCACGACCCCCAGGCGACCCGGAACGCTCTCGGCGCTCTCGAGCCCCTCGATGACCAGCTGGCTGTCCACGCCCAGCGCCAGACAGGCAGCGGCTGCCGCCAACGCATTGGCGACATTGTGCCGACCCAGCAGGGCAAGCTGGACCCGCCCCAGCGAGTGGCCGTCAAACGTCAGTTCGAAAGCATAACGCCCGAGCTCATCCGCGCCTAGCTTGCGTGCCTGCAGGCGTGCCGAACTCTCCGCCAGGTCCGCGACGCTGAAGTCGATGATATCCACCGCCTGCCCCGTCACTGCCAGCGCCTGCCAGAGCGTGAAATAGACATCATCACGATTGAGTACCGCCACCGGACGGCGCCCCCCCAGCGGACTGAGTCCGGCAAGAATCTCGCCCTTGGCCTGGGCGATCTGCCCCATGCCACCGAATTCCCCGACGTGAGCACCGGTGACATTGGTGATGACCGCCACCTGTGGGCGTGCCAGCGCGGTGGTCCAGGCGATCTCACCGAGATGATTGGCGCCCAGCTCGACGACGCCATGCTGATGCGCATCGTTCAGGCGCAGCAGCGTCATCGGCAGACCATAGTCATTGTTGAGGTTGCCCTGTGTGGCAAGGCTCTCGGCGTCGAAGCGCGCGGCATCACGCACCAGGATGGCATGCACCAGTCCCTTGACGCTGGTCTTGCCGCTGTTGCCGGTCACGGCGATCAACGGCCGCCCCCAGGCTCGCCGACGTGCCGCCGCCAGCAGACCGAAGGCGAGCCGCGTGTCAGGCACCACGATCTGCGGCAACGGGTCATCCACCGGATGCTCGACCAGCGCCGCGATCGCGCCATTGTCACGAGCCTGAGCCAGGAAGTCATGGGCATCGAAACGCTCGCCCTTCAGCGCCACGAAAAGCGGCGACCGCTGGCTGGACAGCTTGCGGGTATCCGTCTCGATGGCCCCCAATGACCGGCCGACCAGCGCCGAAGGCAGCCGAGCCGAGAGCAGCTGAGCCACCTCATCGAAGCACTCCAGCCCAGGAGACTGCACTGACGCACTCATGCGTCGCTCTCCAGACCTTCCTGAGTGGAGAGCGCACGACGCTCGAGCGCCGCCACCGCATGTGCGACATCCGAGAACGGCAGACGCTCGCCCGCCACTTCCTGATAATCCTCGTGGCCCTTGCCGGCGATGAGAATCACGTCATGTTCGCCTGCATCACGGATGACCTGGGCGATGGCCTCGGCGCGCCCGGCGATTTCCCGGGCGCGCTCCCGGGCCTGGATGCCATCCATCAACTGCTGACGAATGACAGCGGCCTCTTCACTGCGCGGGTTGTCATCGGTGATGACGACGCGATCGGCGCCCTGCTCGGCGGCCGTCGCCATCAGCGGGCGCTTGCCGGTGTCGCGATCACCGCCACAGCCGAGCACGCACCACAGGCGCGCATCATCACGCGCCGGCAGATGGGCACGCAGTGCCGTCAGCGCGGTCTCGACCGCCTCCGGGGTGTGGGCATAGTCCACCACCACCACGGGCGCGCCCTCGCGGGTCAGGCGCTGCATGCGTCCCGGCACCGGCGTCAGACGCGGTGCCGCCGCGAACAGGTCCGCCAGCGAATGGCCGAGACCATGCAGGATCAGCATCGCCAGCAAGGCATTGTCGAGGTTGAAGCGCCCCATCAGATTGAGGCCGAGCTCACGCTCACCGTCAGGTGTCGCGATCACGGCCACCTGCCCCAGCGGCTCGGGGAAGACGTCCAGCACGCGCAGGGTGGCCACCTCGTCACGCCCCATCGCCAACACGCGCACACCGCGCTGCATGCCGGCCAGCATCAGACGCGCCAGCGCATCATCGGCATTGAGCACCGCCAGCTTGAGTTCCGGTCGCTTGAAGAGCTTGGCCTTGGCCGCGGCATAGGCCGCCATGCTGCCGTGGTAATCCAGATGATCACGCGACAGATTGGTATAGCCCGCCACCGTGAAGCGGCAGCCGTTGACACGGTCCTGGTCCAGCGCATGGGAAGAGACTTCCATCGCGACCAGTTCCGCACCGGCCATGCTCAGGCCCTTGAGCGCCGACTGGACGGCGAGTGCATCCGGCGTGGTGCGCTCACCGGCGACCAGCGCGCCAGGGCGGCCGATCCCCAGCGTGCCGATCATGCCGGAGGGGATGCCGAGCGCCTCGGCAAACTCGGCAATGTAATGGGTCACGGAGGACTTGCCGTTGGTGCCGGTCACGCCGACCAGCGTCAGTGACTCCGGCACGCCAAAGGCCTGTCGTCCCAGCTCGCCGAGCTGCGCGCCGAGCCCCTCGAGCCAGACGACACACTCGTCTGCGTGAGACTCAGACGAGGCTTCCCCCTCGGAAGACTGCTGTGCCACTACCAGCGCCGCGCCCTTCTCGAGGGCGGAGGCAATGTAATCGCGACCATCGCTGCCGATACCGGGTACCGCGATGAACAGCGACCCCGGCGTCACGTGGCGACTGTCGATCGTCAGATGCCAGTCGTCTTGCGCCATCACGAGTGCGGTCAGGCGACTATCGCTGAACACGCCGGGCCACAGCGCCATGAGCGCGCCAAGCAGCTCGCTGGCTGTCGCCAGTGGCCGTGCCAGAAATTCGCCCAGCGGCTCTGCCGAGGCCTGCTCGGCCAGATCTTGCGATGAAGTCATGCTGGAAGACCTTCCTTGTTGCTGAAGCTGGGACGTATTCGCTACACGAAAGAAATGGATGTCACGCGCCGTCTCCGGCATGCATGGCGGCAGATGTCACCGCTCACTCGCCGACGGCGCTGTCAGGTGGCACATCCAGAAGACGCAGCGCCTTGCCGACCACGCGACCGAACACCGGCGCCGCGACTAGGCCCCCGTAGTATTCCTCGCCCTTGGGATTCTCGATCATCACCACGGTCACGATGCGCGGGTCGGACACCGGCGCAATGCCGGCGAACAAGGAGCGATAGGCCGTCTTCTGATAGCCACCGGAGGTCACCTTACGCACCGTACCCGTCTTGCCCGCGATACGGTAGCCCTCGACCACGGCACGCTTGGCGGGACCATTGGGCTGGACGATCTTCTCCATCATCCCGAGCAGGGCATGGGAATTCTCGGGCGAGATGATCTGATCCCCCACCGGCGGGGTATTCACCTTGAGCAGCGACGGCGCCAGCCGGCGACCATCATTGGCCAGTGCGGTATAGGCGCTGGCCAGCTGCAAGGCCGAGACACTGATCCCGTACCCGTAGGACATGGAGGCCCGCTTGCTGCGCGACCAGTTGGTCGGGGCCGGCAGAACGCCCGTCGTCTCGCCCGGGAAGCCGGTGCCCGGTGCCTGCCCCAGACCCAGCTCATAATAGCGATTCCATACCGCGTCATCCTCGAGGCTCAGCGCCATGCGGCTCATGCCGATGTTGGAGGAGTGATAGAGAATGCCGGCCATGTCGAGCTTGCCGTAATTGCGGAAATCGCGAATCGTGAAGCGGTCGACCCGCATGTAACCCGGCGTAGTGTCGATCACCGAGTCCGGCTGATACTTGCCGGAGGCCAGACCTGCACTCATCGCCAGAGGCTTCATGACCGAGCCCGGCTCGAAGGCATCGGTGATCGCACGGTTGCGCAGACCGGCAGGGTCAAGCCCCGCACGATTGTTGGGGTTGTAGGACTTCTGATTGACCATCGCCAGCACTTCTCCCGTGCGCGCGTCCATCATCACCAGGGTGCCACCGTCGGCACGGTGCTCGGCCACGGCGGCCTTCAGCTCACGGTAGGCCATGTACTGAAGACGCAGGTCGATGGAGAGGGTCAAATCACCACCAGGCTTGGCTTCGCTGATCAGGTGCAGGTCACGCACCAGGCGTCCCTTACGGTCCTTGAGCACGCGACGCTTGCCCGGCGTACCGGAGAGGTAGGAATTGTAGGCAAGCTCAAGCCCCTCCTGGCCCTTGTCATCGACATTGGTCACGCCGACCAGCTGTGCGGAGACCTCGCCCGAGGGGTAGTAACGCTTGTATTCCTGCTTGTGGTGGACACCCGGAACATCCAGGTCGATGGCGGGTTGCGCCTGAGGAGGGGTCATCTGACGCTTGATGTACATGAAGCCCTTGCCGGCATCACGATATTGGCGCACACGGCGGATCAGGTCGTCAGGCTGCTGGCCGAGCGCGCGTGCCAGCAGTGACAGGCGCACCGGATCATCCGGCACCAGACGCGGGTCCGCCCACAGCGTGATGACCGGCGTCGAGATGGCCAGCGGCTCGCCACTGCGATCGGTGATCATGCCACGGTGCGCGTTGATGCTGTCGACGCGCAGGGTGCGCGCATCCCCTTGATCCTGCAGGAACTGCTGATCGAAGAGCTGCAGATAGCCGATACGCCCCACCAGGGCCAGGAGCCCTGCGAACACGATACCCAGCATGATGCGATAGCGGGCGGACCCCATGGGCCCACGCGCACTCTTGCGTGCCCCGGCGGCGGCAGAACCAGCCGTCTTGCCGCGACTGGCCGCGCCGGGTGGCGCAGTGCGTGCGCCGCGGGAGCGAGGGGCCTTGGGGTCCGAGGAAGGAGGTCGACGTGTGGCCATCAGCGAATGACCTCGACATCATGGACATCCGGTACGCGCATCTCGAGACGCTCGGTACTGATGCTCTCGATACGCGCAGGGGCGGACCAGGCACTTTCCTCAAGCAGCAGACGCCCCCAGCGAGCACGCGCATCATCACGCGCCGCCTCGAGCTTCTGGAGTTGCGCGTATTGGCCGCGCGAGAGATGGGAGCTAACGACGACAGCAGCGGCGGATCCCAGCAGGCAGATCATCAGCACCACGAAGCACAGATGACGCCAACGCATCTGGAACCTGATCGGCCAGTTCCCTCTCCAGCTGCCCTGCTGCTTGCGTCCCGCCATGCTGACTCCCTTATCACTCTGAACGCGGTGATCTGCACCACGATTTATCCCTGCGGGACGACCCGTCAATCCATGCATGTCAGGCATACAACACCCGATGGCTGACGGCTTGTCCTGTTCATCGCCGCAACATGCCGGCCACTCATCACTCGTGATGACCAGCGGTACCATCAGGCGACGACCGGCGCATTATGTCAGCTTGTGGCGTTGGTCGTTAAGCGTTGCGAGGCACCGACACACATGTCGCACAACGCTACGTCCCCTTGCGAGCGCGCCTGCCAAAAGGCAGGCGCTGGGATGACCACGATACACGCCACGAACCGGGCGTTATTTCAGCTTCTCGGCGATGCGCATCACGGCGCTGCGTGAGCGTACGTTCGCCTGCACCTCGCTTTCGGAGGCCTTCTGAGCCTTGCCGACCAGCTTGAGGCGCTTGTTGAGCTGATCTTCGCGAATGGGCATGCCACGCGGCGCCTGATCGCCACGCGCCTTGTCGCGCATGAAGCGTTTGACGATACGGTCTTCCAGCGAATGGAAGCTGATCACCACCAGCCTCCCCCCCGGTTTCAGGGCTTCCAGGCCAGCATCCAGGGCGCGGGTCAACTCATCCAGCTCGCCGTTGACATGGATGCGGATCGCCTGGAAGACACGCGTCGCCGGGTGCTTGTGCTTCTCCCAGTTGGGATGCGCGTCCTTGATCAGGCTGGCGAAGTCACCGGTCCGCGTGATGGGACGCTCGGCGCGGCGCTCGACCACCGCACGTGCGAGACGCTTGGCATAGCGCTCCTCACCATAGGTCTTGAAGACCCACGCCATGTCCTCGGCACTGGCACGTGACAACCACTCAGCGGCACTCTCGCCACTGGTGGGGTCCATGCGCATGTCCAGCGGACCATCATTCATGAAGCTGAAGCCACGCTCGGCATCATCCAGCTGCGGCGAGGACACGCCGATATCCAGCAGAATGCCATCGAGCTGACCATGCACGCCTTCCCGCTCGGCATATTCGCCCAGGCGGGCAAATTCACCGGCGTGAATGGAAAAACGGGAATCCTCGATGGTGGCGGCTTCCGCCAATGCCTGGGGGTCGCGATCACAGGCGATCAGACGTCCACCGTCATCGAGACGCGACAGGATCAGGCGTGAGTGACCGCCGCGCCCGAAAGTACCGTCGAAATAGACACCGGAGACGTCCTGAATCAGCCCATCCACCGCGCCATCGAGCATGACACTGACATGCGCGAAGCGATCCGCAGCTTCGGATTCGGCGGCTGACATGGCAGCGGCTGATTCGGGAACGGAGGGAGCGCTGGGCTTGGACATGACGAAATTCGAGACCTTGGCACGCGTTGCGGGCAGTAAAGGCGGACGCCAGTCGTCTGGCGGTAGACCGCAGGAAAGCAGAGACATTCGCATGATTATCGATGGCACAATCGACAACCGGCGCCGGTCACGACTTCATGTCCGCCGCCATTGCAAATGGCCAGCCACGGAGCACGGAGCGGACGGCGCCGGTCATGCGGTGTCACATGTCAGCCCTGAACTGCGCGTTTCGCATCACAGGGCTGACATCTTCAATATTAGGCGGGAGACGGCCGATAAGCCGGGTCTTGTCGTGGACAGTCATTCATCTAGGCCCTGAATCACTTCAGGGCTCAAGCAACCAACCCGCCCCCACTGCGGGCAGCAGCATAGGGGGCCTATTTGGTCTTGCTCCAGGTGGGGTTTACCTCGCCGCGAACTGTTACCAGACGCGCGGTGCGCTCTTACCGCACCCTTTCACCCTTACCGGCCAGCCGAAGCTGACGTAGGCGGTCTTCTCTCTGCTGCACTTGCCGTCGGCTCACGCCGCCCAGACGTTATCTGGCACCTTGCCCTATGGAGCCCGGACTTTCCTCCCCCAGCTCACGCTGGCGGCGACTGTCTGGCCATCTCCCAAGCGCGCAAGACTATCAGTGTCACATCGTTTCCACAAGCTGGCGCTGCAGTGCACCTGGCCCGGAGGAACGCCGAAAAGCCAGACATGCCAAGCACTTGGAAAACACCTCTCGCTTACGCTTCTCGTGGTTCCGCCGCATCCTTCAGGGCTTGTGCCTTGGCATACCAGGCCTTCTTGCGCCCGCCGACCAGACGAGTGGCAATCGCCGCCATCTGCTTGACGCCGACCCCCTCTTCCCACAGCACCTTGAGAAGCGCATCACCCTCGACGCTGGCAGCCTCGTCGCCCTCACGTGCCGGAGCCCCTTCGATCATGACCACGAATTCACCGCGCGTCTGATCGCCATCCGCCTCCATCATCGCCAGCAGCTCAGCAGCCGTCCCGTCCAGGAAGGTCTCGAAGGTCTTGGTCAGCTCACGTGCCAACACGACTCGGCGCGCCCCGAGAACGTCGTGGATATCCTTCAACAACGCCTGGATACGGTGAGGCGACTCATAAAGCACATGCGTCGCGCTATCCTCACGCAGTGTCGTGAGGCGCGCCTGACGTGGTCCACCCTTGTGAGCGAGAAACCCCTCGAAAGTGAAGCGATCCGTCGGCAGGCCAGCAGCGCTGAGCGCGGTAATCAACGCGCAGGGGCCGGGAAGCGGGACTACCTTGAAGCCGCGCTCCCGCAGCGCCCGCACCACGATGAAGCCGGGATCGGAGATCAGCGGCGTCCCGGCGTCGGAGACCAGCGCGACACGCCGCCCCGCCTCCAGGGCCTCGCACAGCTGATCGACCCGCCCGCGCTCATTGTGGTCATGCAGTGACATCATGGGGACTTCCAGCCCCAGATGGCGCAGCAGACGGGCACTGTGGCGGGTGTCCTCAGCCGCGATCAGATCCACTTCGCCCAGCACCCGCGCGGCACGTGGGCTGAGGTCATCGAGGTTACCAATCGGCGTGGCGACCACGTACAATACGCCTTCAGAAGACTCAGACATTCAATGCTTCGACTCGTTGAACTCAGTGGTAGATATGGACGTCAGAGACAGCCGAGTGGCCTGACCACCTGCGGCAGACATGCCCGCACGAGCAGCCACTCCGAGACCCGTCTCATTCGTCATTGCAGTATTCATCCGTCATTACAGCAGCGGCGACGCGGGCCACGGCCTCCTCGCCCATCAGCCAAGGGACCGTCGTACATGGGCCAGACATGGAATCGTGCGCCTGACAACGTGCTGCGCACTGCGTCAACCATTCGGCACAAGAGCTTGCGCCTCCCACGCACCAGCCTGCGCGGACTGGCCGGCATGGCCATCGCGGCACTGCTGCTGGCCGGGTGTGCCGGGCAGTCCTCCCGTCCCAGCGGACCGGGGGCGGACGCGCTGCTGGCTCAAGCGGAGCAACAACAGGGCCAACAGGCCGCCGGCACCCGACTGCAGGCCGCCGATATCCTAGCACGCAGCGGCGACAACGCGCAGGCGATCACCATCACCTCGGACATCGACCCCGCGAGTCTGGAACCCCAGCAACGCGTGCAATGGGCCCTGTTGCTGTCGCGCATCGCCCTCGAGCAGCAGGATGGCTGGAACACGATACTCGCCACGTCCGTGCTGGAAGACGACATCACGATGTCCAGCGACGATCAGCGCACGCTGCGCAAGCGTCGCGGCCTGGCGCTCGGCATGGTCGGCGAACCTCTGGCCAGTGCCCAGACGCTGATTGCCCTGCAGGCGGACACTGATGACCTCAGCATCAATGACACCCTGTGGGAACAGCTCACGCGCCTGTCTCCCAGCCAGCTCGGCGAGCTGGCCAGCGCCAACGTCATTGCCAGCGGCTGGACGGACCTGCTGCGCCTGCAGCGGCGCTTCGGCGGCAACATCGACCAGATGTTCTCCGCCATCAACGACTGGGCGGATGCCAATCCGCAGCATCCGGCCGCACGCCAGATGCCGCAGGGCATCCTCGATCTGCGCGAGCTCTCCGGCCAGGAAGTCCGCAAGATCGCGGTCTTCCTTCCGCAGTCCGGCCCATTAAAGCGTATCGCGCAGGCAATTCGTGAGGGCATCGAGGCACGCCATCGCAGCGCCATCGACAATGCCGAAGCCACGCCGCAGCTGAGCTTCTTCGATACCTCAAGCGCCGATCTCAAGACATTGTATGCCCGCGCGACCATGGAGGGAGCTCAGGTCGTGCTTGGCCCGCTGGACAAGCAGCTGGTTAGCCAGCTCGAGACCCAGAGCAGCCTGCCGCTGCCGACCCTGGCCCTCAATTACGGCACCCATGAGCGCAATCAGGCCGACAACCTCTTCCAGTACGGCCTGTCCGCCGAAGACGAAGCGCGCCAGGTCGCACTGCGCGCTTCACTTGACGGTCATCGTGGTGCCGCGGCCATGATTCCCGACAATGCCTGGGGTCAGCGCGTCTACAGCGCCTTCCGTGATCGCTTCGAGCAGGAAGGTGGCGACATCGTTTCCATCGAGCGCTACAACCCCAAGGGCCCGGTCAGTGAAGCGGTCAAGGATCTGCTCTCCGTCTCCAGCCAGGATCAGGCGCGCATGAAATCCGCCAAGAAATCCGGCAGCAAGTATGGCCGCGCCCACTCCGGCAACATCGACATGATCTTCCTGCTGGCGCTGCCAAGCTACGCTCGTCAGGTGCCGCCGATGCTGGACTTCTACTACGCAGGCAACCTGCCGATCTACGGCACCTCACACCTTTACGAAGGCTCCCCCCAGCCCGCTCAGGATGGCGACCTCAATGGCGTCAATTTCGTCGACATCCCCTGGGAGGTGCCGCAGGCCTCCTCCGGCGGCAAGGCCACTCTGCCGGAAGCCGATACCTATCGCGCCCTGTCGGATGCCTCTCCGCGCATGCTCAAGCTCAATGCCATGGGCGTCGATGCCTATCGCCTGGCACAGCGCGTTCCGCTGATGCTGGCCGGTGCCGGCGGGGAACTCTTCGGAGCGACCGGCAGTCTATTCCCGCGTCATGATGGACGCATCGAACGCACGCTGCCGTGGGCGGAGTTCAGAGGCGGCGTACCACGCCCGCCGCTGAAAGGCGCCAGCAACCGCACCGTCGAAGCCTACACGCCCTGACATGGCGCGCCCTGGAACGACCGGGCAGGAGCCACCACAGCGTCGCGCGAGAGCGCGCGGCGCCGTGATCGAAGCCGAGGTCGAGAAATGGCTGTCAGCCAGAGGTCTCGTGCCTGTCACGCGCAATTCGCATGCCAAGGGCGGCGAGATCGACTTGATCATGCGTGATGGTGACACCCTGGTGTTCATCGAAGTGCGTTACCGCGCCAGCTCCCGGTTCGGCAGCGCACTGGAAAGCGTGACCGCCACCAAGCAACGCCGGCTGATCAAGGCCGCGCGTTTTTATCTGGCCCATCACGGGCTATCATGTTCCTGCCGCTTCGACGTGGTCGGCGTGGAGGGTCCTCCCCCTCTCGCCATTCACTGGATACGCCACGCATTCGAAGCGTTCTGAAGCCAACGACCAAGAGCCATCATGGATTTCCAATCTCGTATTCTCGGCCACTTCAACGCCAGCATCGACACCAAGACATACGCCAGTGAAGTGCTGCCGCCCTTCATCGAAGCGGCGAGTCAGATGATGGTCCAAAGCCTGGTCAATGACGGCAAGATTCTGGCCTGCGGCAACGGCGGCAGCGCCGGTGACAGCCAGCACTTCTCGTCAGAGCTGCTCAATCGCTTCGAGCGTGAACGCCCGAGCCTGCCGGCCATCGCCCTGACCACCGACACCTCGACGTTGACGTCCATCGCCAACGATTACAGCTACAACGAGGTGTTCTCCAAGCAGATTCGCGCCCTGGGCCAGCCCGGCGACATCCTGCTGGCCATTTCCACCAGCGGCAACTCCGCCAACGTGGTACAGGCCATCCAGGCGGCCCATGACCGCGACATGCGCGTGGTGGCACTGACCGGTCGTGACGGTGGCGACATGGCTTCCCTGCTGGGCAGCGAAGATTGCGAGATCCGCGTACCGGCGACCTCCACCGCGCGCATTCAAGAAGTCCATCTGCTGGCCATTCATTGCCTGTGTGATCTGATCGATCACCAGCTGTTCGGCAGCAACGAATAACGCCTTGCGACACACGGCGCTCACCAGGAGATTACGGCATGACGCCAAAGTACCTGCTTTCCCTCATGGCCACCGCCGGCTTTCTATCCCTTGCGGGCTGTACCACCGTGGCCGACCTGACTCACAGTGGTCCCATTGACGAGGACTACGGTGATCGCACTCTGGGCGCTCAAGTGGAAGACGAGAGCATCGAGACCAAGATCGAAGTCAATCTCGGCAAGATCGATGCGCGCTTCAATGACGCCCATGTCAACGTGAATGCCTACAACGGCATGGTCCTGCTGACCGGGCAAGTGCCCAGCGATGAGCTCAAGCAACGCGCCGCGGAAGTCGCCAAGGATGTCCGTCGCGTACGCCAGGTACACAACGCCCTGGAAGTCAGCGCCAATGCGCCTACCAGCCAGCGCGTCCAGGACACCTGGCTGACCACCCGCGTCAAGGCGACTCTCGCGGCCGATGCCAACATCGATTCCGGGCGCATCATGGTGCTGACCGAGAATGCCAGCGTCTACCTGATGGGCATCGTGACCCGCTCGGAGGCCGACCAGATCGTCAGCAAGGTCTCGGAAGTCGGTGGCATCCAGCGTATCGCCAAGGTCTTCGAGTATCTTGATTGACGTCGACCGCACTCCCTGACGTATGGGTAAAAACGACGACGCCCCACAGGCCTGGCCTGTGGGGCGTCGTCGTTATCAGCCCAAGAGGACTGAAGAGGAGTGTCCGCTTACTTGATGACTCGCAGCGACGGACGCCCCTTGCGGGGAGGCTTCGGCTGATCATCGCCGCCTTCCTCATCGGAGGAGGAGATGCTGCCGCCCTCCTGCTCCTCGGCACTCGCGACCTCATCGGCCGCCGCATCACCCCGTGACGCCTCCTCACCCTGCTCATCATCAGCAGCGCTGCTGGCACCACCGACACTGGCCAGAGTCGGACGTGAAGGCGCCTGAGCCTCCTCACCGGAGGTCGCCTCATCCGAGGCTGCCTCACCGAAGGCCAGGTCATCCGCACCCGGCATGACAGGCTCATGCCCGAACACCATGCCAACGCCATTCTCGCGAGAGTACAGCGCCACCAGCGCCGGTGTCGGCACGCTGACGTGCATCGGCTGACCACCGAAACGGGCATTGAAGCTGACACCCTCATTGGCGATGAGCAGATCACGCACGGCACCCGGCGCGATGTTCAGCACGATCTGGCCATTCTGCACGTGTTGACGCGGCACCTGAACGCCATCCTGCTCGGCATCCACCACGATGTACGGCGTATTGTCGTTATCCAGCAGCCACTCGTAGAGCGCACGTGCCAGATAAGGGCGACTGGAAAGCATGAGAGAACCTCTTGAACTGCAATGGATGTCACGATGACCGACGTCCTGCGACGCCGAGCTACAGCTTGCGGGCACTGACACCACGTGACGGTCGAGACACCTGACCTCGGCCCCTCCCCGCCTCATGATCCGAGCCCGGAACCCACCCCGGGGTGGGTTCCAGTGACTCAAGCACCCCTTTCGGGATTGCTCTAGCGAATCAGATACGCATCTCGCGCTCTGCCTCGGAGAGAGACGCCTTGAAGGCATCACGATCGAACAGACGCTCCATGTAGTTCAGCAGCGGCTTGACCTGCTTCTCCGGCAGCTCGATGTTCAATGTCGGCAGACGCCACAGAATCGGGGCGATGCACGTGTCGACCAGAGAGAACTCGTCGCTCATGAAGAACGGCATGTCATCGAAGATCGGCGCGATTCCGATCAGGCTCTCGCGCAATTCCTTGCGTGCCTTGTCGGCTTCCTTCTTGGTGCCGTTCTGGATGGTTTCCATCATCGGCACCCACTCGCGCTCGATGCGGTGCATCCACAGACGGCTCTGGGCGCGCGCCACCGGATACACCGGCAACAGCGGCGGATGCGGGAAGCGCTCGTCCAGGTACTCCATCATCACCTTGGACTCGTAGAGGACCAGGTCACGGTCCAGCAACGTCGGCACACTGTTGTACGGGTTCAGATCAGCCAGCTCGGCCGGACGGTTGTCATCATCTACATCAATGACATCGACTGCTACACCCTTCTCGGCCAGCACGATCCGTACACGGTGGCTGAAGTGGTCGTCACCACCGGAGTAGAAGGTCATCGATGAACGCTTGGCCACAACACCCATGAAACTGTCCTCGCATCTGTTCGAGCCATGCCCGCGTCAGCTTTTGGCCTGACGAACGGGAATAAGTTTCCTCTGGGCGCCTCATCAACTGCGTGACGCGCCCAGAGGGTCAACCTTGCGTCACCCGCAAGCGACGCAAGCGGGCGCACGACCGATCAGCCGTGCGCCCGTCACTGCCTGCACGCCATTATCAATGAGCGCCACTCCGGGAGCCATCAATGAATGTCGCGCCAGTATTCCTTCTTGAGAAGATATGCCAGCAGAGTAAAGATCAGGATGAATATTAACACCTTGGGGGCCATGCTCTCAGCCTTGAGTCGCGATGGTTCGCCCACATAGGCCAGAAAGTTGGTCAGATCCCACACGGCCTGGTCGAATTCCTCTGCTGTCATGCTGCCCGGCGAGGTGATCTCCAGCACGTCGCAGGAGTCATAGTGCCCCGTTGCCGGGTTCAGCTCCGCGCCCGGAGGCACCAGGTCGCTCTGGGCGCAGACCTTTTCCTGAACGCCCTGCAATGTCTCCAGCACATTGGGCATCGCCACCAGCGGATAGACAGCATTGTTGACACCCCAGGGGCGCTCGGGATCGCGATAGAAGCTCTTCAGGTAGGAGTAGATCCAATCCGTCCCGCGCAGACGCGCCTCGAGAGACAGATCCGGTGGCGGCGTACCGAACCAGCTCGCGGCGTCCTCAGCCTTCATCCCGATGCGCATGGTGTCATTGATCTTGAGTTCTGGCGAGAAAATCAGATATCGCTCGACCAGATCCTCGGGCATCTCCAGGTCCTCTGCGGCACGCGAATAGCGCTGATACTGCAGGCTGTGACAGCCGAGGCAATAATTGGTGTAGAGCTGCATGCCGCGCTGCAACGAGGGCTTGTCATGCAGATCCGGCTGCATCGACTCACGCACTGCCTCGCCCCCTGCCGCGCTGACAGCTCCCGCCCCCAGCAGGCCGGCCACCACCACGCCTGCAGCCAGTACATGCTTCAGCCAGTCCCTTGACCCACCCTTTTGCCCGCTCATCGGCCTGTCACCCTGTCCGGCACCGCTCGCGTCTTCTCGAATCGCGTATACAGCGGCATCAGTATGAAGAAGGCGAAGTACGCCACCGTCGCGATCTGCGCGATGATCGTGCGCTCGAACGTCGGCGGCATCACGCCAAGCACCCCCAAGGTCACGAAGCTGACCACGAACACGAGTATCGCGATACGCGACAGCCAGCCCTTGTAACGGATGGAGCGCACAGGAGAACGATCAAGCCATGGCAACACGAACAGGATGGCGATCGCCAACCCCATCACCACCACGCCCCAGAACTTGGCATCGACCCCGAACAAGGGATAGTTCACGGCCCGCAACATCGCGTAGAACGGCGTGAAATACCAGACAGGGGCAATATGCTCAGGTGTCTTCAACGAGTTGGCCGGTTCGAAATTGGGCGTCTCGAGGAAGTAGCCGCCCCCTTCCGGGAAGTAGAAGATCACGGCACAGAACACGAACAGGAACACACCGACACCCACCAGGTCCTTCACCGTGTAGTAGGGATGGAACGGAATGCCATCCAACGGCTGGCCCGCCTCATCCTTCCTGTCCTTGATCTCGATGCCATCCGGATTGTTCGACCCCACCTCATGCAGCGCCACCAGATGCAGCACCACCAGCCCGACGATGACCAGTGGCAAGGCGATGACATGCAGGGCAAAGAAGCGATTCAAGGTAATGCCGGACACCAGGTAGTCGCCACGGATCATCTGCGCCAGATCCGCTCCGATGACCGGGATCGCCGTGAACAGCGAGATGATCACCTGCGCCCCCCAGTAGGACATCTGCCCCCAGGGCAGCAGATACCCCATGAAGGCCTCGGCCATCAACGCCAGATAGATGCACATGCCGAAGATCCACACCAGCTCACGCGGCGCTCGGTAGGAGCCGTAGATCAGCCCCCGGAACATGTGCAGATAGATGACGACGAAGAATGCGGACGCCCCCGTAGAGTGCATGTAACGGATCAGCCAGCCATATTCCACATCGCGCATGATGTATTCGATCGAGGCAAAGGCCCCTTCGGCGGTCGGGGTATAGCTCATGGTCAACCAGATACCGGTAATGATCTGATTGACCAGCACCAGCAGCGCCAGCGAGCCGAAGAAATAGAAGAAATTGAAGTTTCTGGGCGCGTAGTAGCCTGTCAGATGGTCCTGCAGCATCTGGGTGGCCGGGAAGCGATCATCGATCCAGCGCATGATGCCTCGCGACGCCTTGGCACGTTCTGGATTCCCCATCACACAGCCTCCTCATCGACGCCGATCACCAGCACCTGCTCGCTTTCATAATGATGCGGCGGCACCTCGAGATTCGAGGGCGCCGGCACTCCGGTGAACACGCGACCCGCGAGGTCGAATTTCGAGCCATGACAGGCACACAGATAGCCACCCGGCCAGTCAGCGCCAAGATCCGCGGCCCCCATCTCGGGTCGATAACCCGGCGAGCAGCCCAGATGGGTGCAGATTCCCACCAGTACCACGTACTCAGGCTTGATGGAGCGCAGGACAGCATCCACATAGGCTGGCTGCTGGGGACGGCGTGATTCGGGGTCCTGCAACTCGGCGTGCGGGATGGCCCGGATGTCATCAATCATCTCGGGGGTGCGACGCACCACCCATACCGGCTTGCCGCGCCACTCGATGGTCATCTGCTGACCCGGTGCCAGGCGCGAGATATCCGCCGTGACAGGTGCACCTGCCGCTCTTGCCCGTGCGCTCGGCTGCCAGGAAGCCAGAAAGGGCGTCGCGATGCCAACGGCGCCTATCGCCCCCACGACACTGGTCGCACTGACGAGGAAGCGGCGCCGCCCTCGATTCACACCTCGATTAGCCATATTGTTATTGTCTCCCGAACACCACCGCATGCTGCCAGACCATTCCCTTGCCGGGCACTTGACGCTTGACTGTATTAAAGGGCAAGAACCCACCGCTCACAACTCAAGAAAATCACTTTACCAGAAGCGGCTTTCTTCAATTGCGCTCGCACCATGCGCTTGACGCCCCTATCAAGATCGCAAAAAAAACGCCCAGCACCCTTTCGGGTACTGGACGTTCTTGTGGTCGACGCCTGTTCTCTTAACGCTTGGAGAACTGCGGACGACGACGGGCCTTGCGCAGGCCGACTTTCTTACGCTCGACTTCACGAGCATCACGAGTGACGTAGCCGGCGGCACGCAGTGCCGGACGGAAGTCCTCGTTGTAAGCCATCAGGGCACGAGTGATGCCGTGACGGATGGCGCCAGCTTGAGCGGAACCACCACCACCGGCGACAGTGACGTATACGTCGAACTGTTCGGTGGTTTCGGTCAGCTCGAGCGGCTGGCGAACAACCATGCGACCTGTCACACGACCGAAGTAGTCGTTCAGGTCACGCTGGTTGACGGTGATTTTGCCGGTGCCCGGCTTCAGGAAGACGCGCGCGGTAGAAGTCTTGCGGCGCCCGGTACCGTAGTGCTGCTGTGTCATGGCGATGCTTCCCTCAGATGTTCAGTTCTTGCGGCTGCTGCGCAGCGTGCGGATGCTCGGCGCCAGCATAGACTTTCAGCTTGGACTGCATGGCACGACCCAGCGGGCCCTTCGGCAGCATGCCCTTCACCGCCAGCTCGATCACGCGCTCAGGCTTGTGCTCGATCATCTGGTTGAAGTTCATGGAGCGCAGGCCGCCCGGGTAACCGGTGTGACGGTAGTAGGTCTTGGCTTCTGCCTTGCGACCAGTCACAGCGACTTTCTCGGCGTTGATGACGACGATGTAGTCGCCAGTGTCAACGTGCGGAGTGTACTCGGCTTTATGCTTGCCGCGCAGGCGACGAGCAATTTCGGTAGCCATACGGCCCAGCGTCTTGCCGGCTGCGTCGACGACGAACCAGTCACGCTGGACGGACTGCGGCTTGGCAGTAAACGTCTTCATGGATGAATCACCTATAGTCGGGTCTTGCACTTGAGTGCGCGACCAATCCCTATTTTTCTTGGTTGTCCGACGCCTGGCAGTCAGTGGCAGGCCGCTTGCGCGGTCACCGCCGACTCGACTCCAGACTGCCCACGCCCATCAAGGGTGATTGACCCAGGACGACTCGTGGACCGGACAACAATTCGAGCGAGCGCGCATTGTACATGCCAGACGCCCGCACCACAAAGGCTATTTCGTCTTCCGACATCGCCTCATGGCTTGTGAGGCAGCGCCAGGTATTCACGCGACTGCATTTCCTGCAGGCGTGACAGGGTGCGCTCGAATTCGAAGTCGAGGTTGCCGCCGGTGTAGAGCTGCTCGACCGGTGTCTCGGCACTCATCAGCAGCTTGACGCCACGGTCATAGAACTCATCGACCATATTGATGAAGCGGCGCACCTGATCATCGCTGTCACGCCCCATCTGCGGCACCTCCGACACCAGCACGGTGTGGAACTCGCGCGCAAGCTCGATGTAGTCATTCTGGCTGCGCGGGCCATCGCACAGCTCATCGAAATGGAACCACACCACATCCTCGTGGCGACGCAAGGCATGCAGCACGCGGTGATTGATGCTCAAGCCTTCATCGGCATGACCTTCGGCTCCGGCAATGGAGCGGAACTCACGCGCCAGTCTGGCACCGCTCTCGTCACCCAGCGGACTGTGGAACAGCTCGGCATGCTCCAGAGCGCGCAGGCGATAATCGATACCCGAATCCACATTGACCACGGTGCAATGGCGCTTGACCAGGTCGATAGCCGGCAGGAAGCGCGCACGCTGCAGGCCATCCTTGTAGAGATCATCCGGCACGATGTTCGAGGTCGCGACCAGTACCACGCCCTGCTTGAACAGCTCCTCGAACAGGGTGGCGAGAATCATGGCATCGGTGATGTCCTTGACGAAGAATTCGTCAAAGCAGATCACGCGCGCTTCCACGGCAAACTTGGCCGCCACCAGCGTCAGCGGGTTCTTCTCGCCCTTGTAATGGCCAAGCTCGTTGTGGACGCGCTGCATGAAGCGGTGGAAGTGCGTCCGCATCTTGTCCGCGAAGGGCAGACTCTCGTAGAAGGTATCGACGAGATAGGTCTTGCCGCGCCCCACGCCACCCCAGAAATACAGCCCCATGATGTCCGGGGTCCTGTCGACGGCGGCCGGCCGCGACGGCTTGCCGAACAATCGACGCACCTTGGAGCCAAGCCCGCCATTGCCCGTGACATCTTCGACCTTGTCAGGCGTCTGGCGCGGAGTACGCACCAGATCGTCATAAAGGCGCTGAAGGTGACGAACGGCATCTTCCTGGGCGGCATCGTAGGCAAAGTCATCACGCTTGAGGTCTGCCTGGTACTTCTCGAGGGGCGTAGGTGCTGGCATGGAGAAACCCGGTGCAGGCCAGATTCAGCACTGGGCTGCATCTGGCGCGAAGTGAAACGAGGTCACGCCTGCGCCAGCATGGCTGACAATCAGGCAAGAACGAAATTGCGCGGCATTATACGCCCTGAGTGCAACTTTACCCACCACACCCGACGGGAAGTCCTGCTTCCCAGGCCCTACAGTGCCATGACGCGCCTCGATGGCGAATGGCGCCCTTGCTTCGGGGCGACCAAGGTCTCTCTCATGACGAATTGACGTGACGCGCCAACCCATCGATATAATGGAGTGCGTACGCTTTTGAAATACAGGCACTCTTTGCCTCATGGCCAGCGTCGCTGGACACACTGCAAGAGTCTGGACATTGGCAGCACATCATCGTGATGGCCTGCCCCGGCGGTGAAGATCACCGCAGTCGTGACACAAGGAGAGCGACGTGAACGAGAGCAATATTGACTGGATCCTGGCCATCGCCTGTTTTCTGGCTGGCATCGGTATCGGCGCCTTGTGCTACCACCTCCTGAATGCCAACGTGGCCCGCAATCAGAAGACCCGCCAGAAGCTGGCGGAGCGTGAGCTGGAACTGACCCAGTTCCGTGACGCCCTGAATGATCATTTCTCCAAGGCCAGTGATCTGACGGATCAGATCCAACGTGCCGGCAACGAGCTGCGCCAGCACCTGGCCAGCGGTGCCTCTTCACTGTGCGATGACAGCCAGCTCAAGCGCCGCCTGCTGGATACTGACACCACGCTTGAAGAAGACATGGGCGAGAAGGTCGACCTGCCACGTGACTATGCCGACAATCGCGGCACGCTGTCAGAGGATTTCGGTCTCAAGCCACAACCCGCGGAAGGCGAAGCGCAGAGCGCCAACCCGCCGCGCATCTGAGCAACCTCCTTCTGCCGTGAGTTCCCTCACGGCCATTGGACACGACAACGGCCACCTTCCAGGGGTGGCCGTTGTCGTTGGCAAGGATCACTCAGGCCGTCACAGGGCGACCATGAGCTGACTCAAGCAGGGTTGTCGATATCCACGAAGCGATGCTCGACGCCATGCTCGGCCGCCAGCCACTCGCCCAGCGCCCGAACCCCATCGCGCTCGGTCGCATGATGCCCTGCCGCCAGGTAGGTCACCCCCTCTTCGCGCGCACTGTGCGTGGTCCGCTCCGAGATCTCACCGGACAGGAAGGCATCGACTCCCGCCTCGATGGCCAGACCGATATAGTCCTGCGCCCCTCCCGTGCACCAGGCAATGCGCTTGATCGGCCGATCATGCCCGGCGATCACGAGCACCTCTCGCCCCAGACGACGACTGAACTCGGCCCCCAACGCGGCACTATCCAGCTCACCGCCTGCCGCAAGCTCATCTGCGAGACGCCCGACATGCACCAGTCCACGCCCGGGGACGCCATCCAGGCATCCTTCACTGACCAACCCCAGGCGCTCGGCCAGCTGGGCATTGTTGCCCAGCGTCGGATGGGCATCCAGCGGCAGGTGATACGCCGCCAGATTGATGTCGTTCGCCAGCAGTGTCTTGAGGCGACGGCGCTTCATGCCCGTGATCCGAGCGGGTTCGTTCTTCCAGAAATAGCCGTGATGCACCAGCACCATATCCGCCTGCCATGCCACGGCTTCATCCAGCAGCGCCTGATTGGCGGTAACGCCCGTCAACACTCTGCGGACCTCGCGCCGCCCCTCGACCTGAAGTCCATTGACGGTGTAATCCTTGAAGGCCTGCGCCTCCAGACAGCCATCCAGCGCCTCGACCAGCACGTCACGATCAGCCATTGAGCCTCCAGCAGTCAGATTCATCGAGTGTTACACTGGCTGCCATTGTAACGGCGCAGCCTCACCATGTAAGCGCATGGCAGCTTCGCCGGGTACCGAGACATGGGTGACACGTCTTGAGCACGTCATCAATCTTCCTCTTCACCCTCCGCCTGCCAGCAGCAACCCTGCGGATGGCGACCGCCCCACGGCGGTTGCCCTCAGGAAAGCTGACGGCCCGGCAGGACCACGGATCATTCACCAGGACTCCTGATGCCTCAGACGCGACGCCCCCTTCGCAGTTCATTGCTCCCCCTTCTCTGGCCAGTGGTCACCGGGGTATTGCTTGCCATCGTGGTGCTGGATCGCTTCCCTGAACTTGGACATTCCGAGCCGGCGCCCGAGGTTGGCCAACAGGGCGGCCAACAGGGCGGCGCGATCGTCTCTCGAGATCAGCAGGTGCTGCCATCTCCCGCCTTGACCCTCTCCGCCGAACAGCGCGAGGAATCCGCCAATCCGGTACTGCGCGAAGCGCCGCCACTGCAGCGCAACAGCGGGCCGGCCAGCTACCAGACCGCCGTGGACGCCGCCGCCCCCGCCGTCGTCAACATCTACTCCTCGCGCAAGATCGAGGACGACAGCAAGCACCCGCTGATGTCCGACCCCTTCTTCAACCAGTTCTACGGGGAAAATGCCTTGCGCAGCCAGCGCATGCTGTCGAGCCTGGGCTCCGGCGTCATTCTCTCGAGCGACGGCTATATCCTGACCAACAACCATGTCATTCAGGGTGCGGATCAGATACAGGTCGCCCTGCGTGATGGCCGCGAGACACTGGCCAAGGTGGTCGGGGTCGACCCCGAGTCCGATCTCGCGGCGCTGAAGATCGATATTGAAGATCTGCCGACGGTGGCGATCGCCGACTCGACCCAGGTCCACGTCGGGGATGTCTCGCTGGCCATCGGCAACCCCTTCGGAGTCGGTCAGACCGTCACCATGGGCATCATCTCGGCCACCGGACGCAACCATCTTGGCCTGAATGCCTACGAGGACTTCATCCAGACCGATGCCGCGATCAATCCCGGCAACTCCGGTGGAGCGTTGATCAATACCGATGGCTCACTGGTCGGCATCAATACTGCCATCTACTCCCGCTCCGGTGGCTCGCAGGGCATCGGTTTCGCCATCCCCGCCAACCTGGCACGTGACATCCTCGAATCACTGGTCGATCACGGCCGGGTGATTCGCGGCTGGCTGGGCCTGGAAGTCCAGGAGCTGACGCCGTCGCTGGCGCACTCCTTCGGCTTGAGCGCTCCGCAAGGCGTGGTGGTCGCCGCCGTGCTGCGGGATGGCCCCGCGGCACAGGCCGGCCTGCGTCCCGGTGACATCCTGACGGCAGTCGCCGGCAAGCGCCTGATCGATGCGCGCCTTGCCATGGCCGACATCGCTGCGGTCAAGCCGGGCGACACCCTGCAACTCAATCTGTTGCGGGATGGCAAGCCCATGGAGGTCAGCGTCAAGGTCGGTGAACGGCCGATTCCCGATAGCACGCCCTCTCCTGCCGCCGCAGCTCCGGGCGTCTCATCCCCCGGCTGACAATGGCCGCCGGACTGGCAAACGGCTTTCACGCAAGAACCAGAGCCAGAACCAGAACCAGAACCAGAGCCAGAAAAGCCCGCCACGGAAACCGTGGCGGGCTTTTTCATGCTCATGAACTACACCATGCTCATGAACTACACCATGCTCACTCGATGATGCGATTCTCGGCACTACGGGCGTGAGCGGTCAGCGACTCACCCCGCGCCAGCACCGATGCGGTACGCCCGAGGATGGAGGCACCTTCGGCCGAGCACTGGATCAGCGAGGAGCGCTTCTGGAAGTCATAGACCCCCAGCGGCGAGGAGAAGCGCGCGGTACCGGACGTCGGCAGCACGTGATTCGGGCCGGCACAGTAATCGCCCAGTGCCTCGGAGGTGTGGGAGCCCATGAAGATGGCGCCCGCATGGCGGACACCTTCGACCCATGCTTCCGGATCCGCCACCGACAGCTCCAGGTGCTCCGGCGCGATACGGTTGGTCAGTTCCAGCGCCTGCTCGGGCCCGCTGACGCGAATCAGGGCGCCACGCTCGCGCAGCGAGGTCTTGATGATCTCGGCACGCTCCATGGTCGGCGCGAGACGTTCGATTGACGCCTCGACCGCAGCGAGGTGCTCATCATCCCAGCTGATCAGGATCGCCTGGGCATCCTCGTCATGCTCGGCCTGCGAGAACAGGTCCATCGCCAGCCAGTCCGGATCGGTCACGCCATCGCTGACCACCAGAATCTCGGACGGTCCGGCGATCATGTCGATGCCGACCTGACCGAACACCGCCCGCTTGGCAGTGGCCACATAGATGTTGCCGGGACCGACGATCTTGTCGACGCGCGGCACCGTCTCGGTGCCATAGGCCAGTGCCGCGACGGCCTGGGCGCCGCCGATGGTGAAGACCCGATCGATACCCGCCAGGTGAGCCGCGGCCAGCACCAGTTCATTGACCACGCCATCGGGGGTCGGCACGACCATGATGATCTCGCGCACACCGGCGACATGCGCGGGGATCGCGTTCATCAGCACGGAAGAGGGATAGGCGGCCTTGCCTCCCGGGACATAGATGCCAGCGCGATCCAGCGGCGTGACCTTCTGCCCCAGCAAGCTGCCATGCTCATCCTTGAAGGACCAGCTTTCCGGCTTCTGATGCTCGTGATAGACGCGCACACGCTCCGCCGCGACCGCCAGCGCCTCGCGCTGATCCGCCGGCAGATCGGCGTAGGCTTTTGCCAGACGTTCGGCGTCGATCACCAGCTCCGACATGCTGGAGACACTCAGACGGTCGAAGCGATTGGAAAACTCCACCAGCGCGGCATCGCCTTCCTGCTTGACGCGCGAAAGGATGTCGGTGACACGATGCTGTACCTCGGCATCGGACACCCCCTCCCAGGCCAGCAATGCATCCAGGCGGGCAGTGAAATCGGTATCGCGGCTATCGAGCCGGTTGATCAGGGTATCCATGCGAACCTCTTGTCATGTCATTGGCAGTGAGGGCTGAGCCGGACGGGCGCTGCTGCCAGATCGTCTCTGCGATCTTGAGTGATGTCGTTGCTGACGAGTCCCGCCGCGTGACACGAGGCCGGGACCTGGTCATTCATGCGTCGCGACGTGCTTCCACCGCCTGACGCAGGCGGTCGATCAACGGCTTGAGGCGATCATGCTTCATGGTCATGGCAGCCTTGTTGACCACCAGACGCGTGCTGATGTCGGTGATCAGCTCACGCGGCTCCATGCCATTGGCACGCAGGGTATTGCCGGTATCGACGATATCGACGATCTCATCGGCCAGATTCATCAACGGGGCCAGCTCCATCGCGCCATACAGCTTGATGACTTCGGCTTGGATGCCCTGTTCCGCGTAGTAGCGACGCGCGACATCGACGAACTTGGTGGCGACGCGACGTCGCGCGCCCTGCTGCTGCTGACCGACGACCCCGGCCGTCATCAGACGACAGGCCGCGATCTCCAGATCCAGAGGCTCATAGAGACCTTCGGCGCCATGCTCGAGCAGCACGTCCTTGCCGGCGATGCCCAGATCAGCCGCTCCCAGCTGCACATAGGTCGGCACATCGGTGGCGCGAATGATGACCAGCTTGACGTCAGGCAGATTGGTATCGAAGAGCAGCTTGCGGCTCTTGTCCAGATCTTCCAGCGGTTCGATCCCGGCATCCGCCAGCAGCGGCAGGGTTTCCTTGAGGATACGCCCCTTGGAAAGGGCGACGACCAGTTGCTTGCTCATGGGGTATTCGCCCGTGCTTGTGCGTAAGAATTCAGCAGACGCTGCCGACCTGCGATGGCCGGCAGCGCATGGAGGCAGGACTCGGCTCAACCGGCGGAGCGGCGGATGATCACGCCCAGCCCGGAGAGCTTCTCCTCGATGCATTCATAACCACGATCGATGTGGTAGATGCGATCCACCATGGTTTCGCCATCGGCGACGATGGCCGCGATCACCAGCGAGGCCGAGGCACGCAGGTCCGTGGCCATCACCGGAGCGCCCGACAGGCGCTCGGTACCGGTCACCACCGCCGTGTTGCCTTCCAGGGCGATGTGCGCGCCCATGCGGTTGAGCTCCTGCACGTGCATGAAGCGGTTCTCGAAGATGGTCTCGATCACGGTACCGGTGCCTTCGGCCACGGCATTCAGCGCCACGAACTGGGCCTGCATGTCCGTGGGGAATGCCGGATAAGGCGCCGTACGGATATTGACCGCCTTCGGACGCTTGCCCTGCATGTCCAGCTCGATCCAGTCATCCCCCGTGGTGATGGTGGCACCGGCTTCTTCCAGCTTGGCAAGCACCGCATCGAGGGTATCGGCGCGCGTGCGGGTGACGCGCACCTTGCCACGCGAGGCCGCTGCCGCGACCAGGAAGGTGCCGGTCTCGATGCGATCAGGCATCACGGAGTATTCGCAACCGTGCAGTCTCTCGACCCCTTCGATGACGATGGTATCGGTGCCGTGGCCGGTGATCCTGGCGCCCATGGCGATCAGGCATTCGGCCAGATCGACGACTTCCGGCTCGCGTGCCGCGTTCTCCAGCACGGTACGCCCATCGGCCAGGGTCGCGGCCATCAGCAGATTCTCGGTACCCGTGACGGTTACCACGTCAAAGACGATGCGAGCGCCCTTGAGGCGGCCACCCGGCGCCTTGGCACGGATGTAACCGTTCTCGACCGAGATCTCCGCGCCCATGGCTTCCAGGCCACGGATGTGCAGATCCACCGGGCGCGAGCCGATGGCGCAACCGCCCGGCAACGAGACTTCGGCACTGCCGAAGTGAGCCAGCAGCGGGCCCAGCACCAGGATCGAGGCGCGCATCTTCTTGACCAGCTCGTAGGGCGCATGACAGTGCTCGACCTTGGAGCCGTCCAGCTGCACGGTCATGTTGTCGCCCATCACCGGCTCGACTCCCATGCGCCCGAGCAATTCCAGGCTGGTGGTGATGTCTTGCAGGTGCGGCAGATTGCTGATGGTCACGGGACCTTCGGACAGCAGTGTCGCTGCCAGGATGGGCAGGGCCGAATTCTTGGCACCACTGGCCCAGACTTCCCCGTTGACCGGCCCGTTGCCGGTGATAATCAGCTTGTCCATGAAATGTTCCGATCAGCTCTGGGCGTTGCCGACGGCAGCATCGTACTGCGCCGGGGTATAGGTACGAATGCTGATGGCGTGAAGCGCGCCAGAGCGAATCTCGTCATTGAGTGCGGCGTAGACCAACTGCTGGGCCTTGACGCGACTGAGGTCAGCGAAGACCTCGCCCACGGCGACGACCTGGAAGTTGCATCCTTCACCCTGGATATGAAAATCGACGTTCTCGATTCGAGCCTCGAGCAGGGCCTTGACATCATTCGGTTGCATGACGGGCGATGACTCCTTCGCGGTACATGTCCGGGCCAGGCACATTACGCTGCGCTTCGACCTGGGAGATATGACCGCACATGGTAATCAAAAGCGCGCGGGAACGCGATTGGCGGCAGCCTCCTGCCTCCCACGTTCCCGCGCGCAGTGGTGGTGATCGAGCGGCTGGGCAGCCCGGCCGGAGCACGATCAGACAGCATCGACCTCAGGACGAGGCGCCGAATCCGACGCCTGATCCGTGACCTCCAGTCCCGGCAACAGGACATCGAGGCCAGAGACGGAGGCCAGACGCTTGAGCGCAGGCGATAGACGCAGATGCGTGACATGCCCCGAATGGCGCGCCAGATGACGCTGCCACTCCAGCAGGACACTCAACGTGGCGGTGCTTGCGCCACCGACGCCACAGAGATCGATCTCGATGCCCTCTGCATGCTGCCCGAGCCACTTGCAGCCCACTTCGGCGAGCTCGGAGGCGTGATCGAAATCCGGCTGACCGCTCAGCGTCAGGCAGCCATCGCCGGCGCTCAGGGTCACGTCATCATCATCGAAGAGTGTTTTCATGGTCATATCGCCAGTGGTCAGGCTCAGCTGTCGCTGTCGCCCGCGCTCTCCCCGCTGTCCTTTTCCAGGTCGACATCCGGCTGCCAGCCCTTGATGACGGCATCGATATCACGGCCATTGTCACGCATGGCCTGGTCGAACTGATTGCGGAAGGTCAGGCCCAGATTGACGCCATTGACGATCACGTTGACAACTTTCCACTCGTCATTGCGCAGACGCATGGAATAGGCCACCGGGTACACCTTGCCCTTGGTGTCGATCACGTCCATGTAGACGGTGTCCTGATCTTCATAACGACGCTCGCCTTCACTGTCCTTCACTTCGAGCTTGGCGTAGTCAAAGCTCACCAGGCCCTTCGCGTAGGTACCGATCAAGGTGTCATGGAAGACCTTGGAGAATTCGGTACGCTGTTCCGGAGAGGCACCCTTGAAGTACTTGCCCATCACGCTTGCCGCGATGTAGCGGTAATCCACGACCGGCTCGAGGGAGTTGTCGACCAGCGCTTCCAGCTCGTCGACGTGATCCTTGTAATAGCTTTCGCGGCTGTCGATCTTGGTGGTCAGGCCTTCGACGGTATCACGCAGCAGCACGTCCGGCTCCTGGGAAGCGGCAGAGGCCAGCGGGCTCATCGCCATCATGGCAGACAGGCTCAATACGCTCAGTGGATGAATCAGCTGCTTGAGGATATGGGTCATCGGATTTGCTCCTTGAAAATGTGCATCGCGCCAACGGCGAGTCAGGCCTGCGTCAGCTCTTCGAGAAATTGGAGACGAACTGCTGAATCAACTCTTCCAGTACCAGTGCCGACTGGGTATCCCGGATGGTGTCGCCATCCTCCAGCGTTTCCGGATCCCCCCCGGTGGTCAGGCCGACATATTGCTCGCCCAGCAGACCGGAGGTCAGGATGGCAGCCGTGGTGTCCTTGCTCAACTTGCCCTTGAGGCTGCTGTCCAGCTTCATCGTGACACGGGCGTCAAACCACTTGGGATCCAGCTCGATCTTCTCGACACTGCCGATCGCCACGCCCGCCATGGTCACCTTGGACCGCGGCTTGAGGCTTCCTATCCCTGAAAAGTTGGCATTGAGCACGAAGGTGTCATCCGCCTGCTGGAAGGTGACGCCACTGACGCGCAGCCCGAGAAACACCATGCCCAGAAAACCGGCAAGTACGAACAGGCCCACGCCGAACTCGACCATGCGGGTACGTTTCATCCAATATCTCCAAACATGACGGCTGTGAGGACGAAATCGAGTCCCAGCACCGCCAGCGATGAATAAACCACAGTACGTGTGGTCGCGCGTGAAATGCCTTCCGAGGTCGGGATCAGGTCATACCCCTGGAAGACAGCGATCCAGCTCACCACCAGCCCGAAGACCAGTGACTTGACGACGCCGTTCATGACATCCCCGACGAAGTCGACATTCGATTGCATGCTGCTCCAGTAGGCCCCTTCGTAGATGCCGAGCCAATCGACACCCACGAGCTTGCCACCCAGAATCCCCACGACGCTGAAGCCGATGGTCAACAGCGGCAGGGACACGAAACCGGCCCACAGCCGCGGAGCGACGATCCGCTTGAGGGGATCCACGCCGATCATTTCCATGCTGGTGAGCTGCTCGGTCGCCTTCATCAGGCCGATCTCGGCCGTCAGGGCAGAGCCGGCGCGCCCGGCGAACAGCAGCGCCGCCACGACCGGGGCCAGCTCGCGCAGCAGCGACAGCGACACCATCTGGCCAAGCGCCTCCTCAGCACCGAACCCGACCAGAATGGTATAGCCCTGCAGGGCCAGCACCATGCCGATGAACAACCCCGACACCAGCACGATCGCCAGTGACAGCACGCCGACGAAGTGCATCTGACGCACCCAGAGGGAGAACCCCTCACGGGATGGCAGGCCGACGCCCGCCTGCGCCAGCAGCATGCCGGCGCGTCCGATGGCAGAGATCACCTCGATGGTGCTGCGCCCCAGCGAGGTGATGGCCCCCAGCGGGCCACGATTCAGACCGCTCATGCTGATTGCCCTCTCTGTGAAGTGCCACTGGCCGCTTCTCTGCCATCGAGAATGTCGCCGGCGAAATCCGGCGCGGGATAGTGGAACGGCACCGGTCCATCCGGCTTGCCGTGGATGAACTGGGCCACGCGCGGGTCCGCCTCGGCGTTCAGGGCTTGTGGCGTGCCCTGCGCCATGACCTTGCCATCGGCGATCACATAGACGTAATCGGCGATGGTCAGCGTCTCCTTGATATCGTGAGAGACCACCACCGCCGTCATGCCCAGCGCATCGTTGAGGCGGCGGATCAGATTGACCAGCACGCCCATCGAGATGGGGTCCTGACCGGCGAAGGGCTCGTCGTACATGATCAGGTCCGGATCCAGTGCGATGGCGCGTGCCAGCGCGACACGCCGCGTCATGCCACCGGAGAGCTCGGCGGGCATCAGTTCACGCGCCCCACGCAGCCCGACGGACTCGAGCTTGATCAGCACGATGTCGCGGATCATCGCCTCGGGGAGATTGGTATGGACCCGCAACGGGAAGGCCACGTTCTCGAACACGCTGAGATCCGAGAACAGCGCACCACTCTGGAACAGCATGCCCATGCGACGCCGCATGCGGAACAGCTCGCGCCGCGACAGGGCATGCACATGGTGACCGGCGATATCCACACGCCCGGCGGACGGGGTCAACTGCCCCCCGATCAGCTTGAGCAGCGTCGTCTTGCCGGTACCGGAGGGCCCCATGATGGCGGTGATCTTGCCACGCGGAATCTTCAGGTCTATCCCGGAGAAGATCTCGCGCTCTCCACGGGTGAAGCGCAGGCCTTCGACACGAATCAATGCGTCGTCGAGGTCGATGTCAGCGGAGCCACGGCGAGAGGATGGCGATGCATCAGCGCCGGCCGCAGCGGTCGCTGTAGCAGCCTGACCGGGTAATTCAGTCATAGAAGCATCCGCTGTGAGGGAGTCACGACACTGGCCATGGGCAATCCGTCGCCTGGCACTGTGCCGCGAGTCCGAATCTTGGAGTTCATGGATCACGTCATTCGGGAATCAAGTTAGTTAGCGAACATCGTATCCGAACCCGCCCCCTCACTACCAGTCCGTTGCAGGGTCCATCGCATCCCGCAGATGCGATCCCTTGCCTTGCAATGCCTTGGGGGGATGCGTTTAATGGCGCGGTCACTGGCGACAAGCCGCTGCCCTGCCTCCTGCCCCGAGAGTTCCGATGCTATATCCCATCCTCGCTGTCATCCTTGGCCTGATAGGTCTTGTCTGGAGCGCCGATCGCTTCGTCGAAGGCGCCGCCGCTACCGCATGGCGAGCTGGCATGAGCAAGCTGCTCATCGGGATGACCATCGTCTCCATCGGCACTTCAGCGCCGGAGATCGTGGTCTCGATCATGGCCTCACTTGACGGCACCCCCGACATCGCCACCGGCAATGCTCTGGGGTCCAACATCGCCAACATCGGTCTGGTGCTGGGCGTCACGGCGCTCATCGCTCCCATCCCGGTGCATTTCGGCCTGGTGCGCCGTGAACTGCCGCTGCTGCTGGCCGCGACGGCACTGGGGGGCTATGCCCTCTCCAACAGCGGGCTCGAGCGTCTGGATGGCATCCTGCTGCTGGCACTGCTGGTGTTCACGCTTGTCTGGCTGTTCAAGGTCGACTCGCCGAGTGACGCCGAGAGTCAGGATGACGTCCCCGAGATGAGCGCCGGACGCGCCATCTTCTGGCTGCTCTTCGGACTGGCGGTGTTGATCGCCAGCTCACGCGCGCTGGTCTGGGGCGCCACCGATATCGCCCAGGCACTCGGCGTCCCCGAACTGATCATCGGCCTGACCGTCATCGCCATCGGCACCAGCCTGCCGGAGCTCGCGGCCAGCGTGGCCAGCGCACTCAAGCGCCATCACGACATCGCCATCGGCAACGTCATCGGCTCCAACCTCTTCAACATCCTGGCCGTCCTGCCGGTACCGGGCCTGCTGGCACCGGGACCGGTGGATGGCAGCGCCATCAGTCGCGACTACCCGGTGATGCTCGGTCTGACCCTGATGCTGGCCGCCCTGCTCATCTGGCAGCGTCGCGGCCGCATCGGCCGTGGTCCGGGGCTGGTGCTGCTGGCCTGCTACCTCGGCTACACGGCCTGGCTTGCCATCAGCCTGACTCGCTGACGCCTGTAGGCGGACAGGCCGGAACGATCAGGCCATCCGCCCCATGTCAGCATCACGCCCGAGGCGTTGCAGCGCGTGAGTGACGCCTCTCTCACGCACCTTGAGTCCTGGCCACACACAGGCAACAATCTGAACATGACCAAGTCCTCCAGAATCCAGCCCGCCACCTCCGACATGTCTTCCACTGCCGATGATTCGCCCTCCAGCGGCCGCGATCACGCCGCCATGCAGGCGGATTTCCGCGCCAGCGCCCGACGCACCTTCGCGATCGAGGGCGCCGCCATCGCGGCACTGGAGCACCAACTGGATGCAGAGTTCGATCATGCCTGCCAGCTGATGATGGCGACCAAGGGCCGGGTGATCGTCACCGGCATGGGGAAATCCGGCCATATCGCCAGCAAGATCGCGGCGACTCTGGCCAGCACCGGCACGCCGGCGTTCTTCGTGCATCCCGGCGAAGCCAGCCATGGGGATCTCGGCATGATCACCTCGTCGGACACGGTGCTGGCACTGTCCAATTCCGGTGAAACCGCCGAAGTCACCGCCCTGCTGCCACTGCTCAAGCGCATGGGGACGCCGCTGGTCTCGATGACCGGCAAGCCCGGCTCGACGCTCGCGCGTGATGCAGACGCACACCTGGACACCAGCGTCGCCCAGGAGGCCTGTCCGCTGAACCTGGCACCGACGGCCTCCACGACCGCCGCACTAGTGATGGGGGATGCGCTGGCCGTGGCACTGCTGGAAGCCCGCGGCTTCACCGCCGAGGAGTTCGCACTCTCTCATCCCGGTGGCAGTCTGGGGCGGCGACTGCTGCTGCGCGTCCAGGACGTCATGCATCAAGGCGATGCCCTGCCACGCGTGGCGCTGGGCAGCCCGCTGCGCGATGCGCTGCTCGAGATCACCCGCCAGGGCATGGGTTTCACCTGCGTGATCGACGAGGACGAGCATCTGGTCGGCGTCTATACCGATGGGGATCTGCGCCGCACCCTGGACCAGCACGGCGATCTGCGTGCGCTCAAGGTCGATGACGTCATGACGCGCGGTGGCAAGACCATCCGCTCAAGCATGCTGGCCGCCGAGGCGGTGCGCATCATGGAAGAAAACCGCATCAGCGTTCTGGTAGTCTGTGACGAGGATGAGCACCCGATCGGCGCCATCCACATGCACGGCCTGCTGGCCAGCGGCGTGATCTGAACTCCCCCGCGGGATTGCTGTCTCTGCACGACAGTCCCGTGAGTCTGGCGAGGGCAGCACGCAACCGTTGGCGGTCGTCGCCTACAGGAATGCGTCACGCATGCACGGAATGCGAGGAGAAAGACCATGAATGACATCACTTCCCTGGCGGAGGACTATCCCCAGGACATCATCGACCGCTCACGTCGCGTGCGCCTGCTAGCGCTGGATGTGGACGGCGTGCTGACGGACAACCGGCTGCACTACGATGCCAATGGCGTGGAAACCAAGAGCTTCCACGTCCAGGATGGCCACGGCCTCAAGCTGATCCTGCGCAGCGGTATCCGGGTCGCCTTGATCACGGGTCGCAGCTCGCCGATGGTGGAACGTCGCGCCAAGGAGCTGGGTATCCAGGACGTCATTCAGGGCCGCGAGGACAAGCTGGTCGCGCTGACCAACCTGTGTCGCGAGCACGATATCGCGCTGGATGACGTGGCCTACTGCGGAGATGACCTGCCGGATCGCGAAGCCATCCGTCGCGTCGGTCTGGGGGTCAGCGTTCCCAACGCCATGCCCTATGTGATGAGTGAAGCCAACTGGGTGACCACTCGTCAGGGCGGTGATGGTGCCGTGCGCGAGATCTGTGATCTGCTGCTCAAGGCACAGGGCCACTGGGCCTCGGTGCTGGATACCTATCTGCAGGAGTCGCGCGCCTGATGCCACGTCTTCCCCGTCCCTCTCCGCGCCTGTGGCTGATGCTGCTGCTCCTGCTGGTCGGCGGCGTCATGGCCCTGATCGAGCAGCGCAACAGTCTGGAATCGACAGTGGATGTCGACGCCAGCAGTGATGAGCCGGATTACTATCTCGACGGGGCTGACATGACGCGCTTCGATGCGCGGGGAGTGTCGATCCAGTCGATGACCTCCCCGCACATCGAACACACGCCAGGCGATGACGTGACACGTGCGCAGGCACCGAAGATCCGGACCAACGACAGCGAAGACCGTCGCTGGTACGCCACGGGTGACAGTGGCGTGTTGAGCGCCGGCGGCGACACCTTCACCCTCGAGGGCAATGCCAGACTACGCCAGCCTTCGGATGCCTGGACACTGGACACCGACGTGCTGCATTACAGTCGTGAGCAGAACCGTGCCTGGAGTGACGTGCCGGTGGTGATCACCCAGAATGGTCAACGCGTCGAGAGTGACCGCTTCAGCGCTGACCTCTCTCAGGATTCCGCCCAGCTGGAAGGCCGCGTCCGCAGTACCCTGCAACCCGGCAAGGGCAAGAGCGATGCCGCCCGGGAAGCCGAGACTCTCGACACCGGCAATGACACCACCCGTGACGATGATGGCCGCGTCTCCAGCACCTTCGATGCCGCGCCGGCCAAGGATCAGTGAGCGCACCCCTGCATGCGCCGAATCCTCTCTCTCCGATTTCCGCTTCACGATGGCCTGAGTGATCGTGAAGCCTTACCAGTTCTGCCAAGGAGCACTCCATGACTTCAACGACTCTCACGCCCTTGACGGTCTGGCGCCAGACACTCAGACCCGGTGTCATGGCCCTTGGCCTGGCACTTGGCATGACGACGCTTTCCCCGACCGCACTGGCGCTGGACAGCGATGCCAACCAGCCGATCAACATTGCCGCCGACTCACTGTCACTGGATGACAAGGCCGGCACGGCCACCTATACCGGTCGCGTGGAAATGCGCCAGGGCAGCATGAAGCTGGATGCCGCGCGCGTTGACATCAGTCGCGCCGACAGCGGCGAGATCTCCCTGGTCAAGGCCACCGGCCAGCGCGCCTACATGGAGCAGAAACCCGATACCGACGAGCGACTGGTCAAGGGCTGGGCGAATACCATTCGCTACCACGCGCTGGAGCGCCGGGTGGAACTGGTCGGCGATGCCCGTCTGGAGAAAGGCGACGACACCTTCGAAGGCGGCTACGTGGAATACTTCCTGGACAAGCGCCAGGTCAATGCCAGCAATGGCACCGATGCCTCATCCTCCGAGGGGTCACGCGTCCACATGACCCTGACGCCACGTGGCGCCAATGCCAGCAAGGACCAATGAGCATGACTGCTGCCAGCCCACGTACCCTCAGCGCTCGTCATCTGGCCAAGGCCTACAAGGGTCGCAAGGTCGTCAAGGACATCTCGCTGGAAATCCGCCAGGGTGACATCGTAGGCCTGCTGGGCCCCAACGGGGCCGGCAAGACGACCTCGTTCTACATGATCGTCGGCCTCGTGCGCTCGGATGCCGGTAGCGTGACCATCGATGACCACGACCTGTCCGGCGCCGCCATGCATCAGCGGGCTCGCGCCGGCATCGGCTATCTGCCCCAGGAAGCCTCGATCTTCCGCAAGCTCTCGGTATCCGACAACATCATGGCGATCCTCGAGACGCGCAAGGACCTGGATCGCAACGGACGCAAGGCACGCCTGGAGGAGCTGCTCAACGAGTTCAGCATCACGCATATTCGTGACAGTGCCGGCATGAGCCTTTCCGGCGGGGAGCGCCGCCGCGTGGAGATCGCTCGCGCACTGGCCACCGAGCCGGACTTCGTGCTGCTCGATGAGCCGTTTGCCGGCGTGGACCCCATCTCGGTGGGCGAGATCAAGAGCATCGTGCGCCAGCTGCGTGACCGCGGCATCGGGGTGCTGATCACCGATCACAACGTGCGCGAGACACTCGACATCTGCGATACCGCCTACATCGTGGGCGATGGCCAGATCATCGCGCATGGCGACGCCGACACCATCCTCGCCAACCAGCAGGTGCGTGATGTCTACCTGGGTCATGAGTTCAAGCTCTAGCCCGAGAGTGCCGTCAGCCTGGTGAGAGCCGTCAGCCTGGTGAGAGCCGTCAGCCTGGTGAGAGCCGTCAGCCTGACGAGAGCCGTCCGACCTCTTCTGCTCTCACCAGCACCCACCAGCACCCGCCACTTCCTGCTTCATTGTCGGGGCCTCGTTCCCCGCCCCCTCACGCAAGCGCCTCGACATGCGCTTGCGTGATCTCCCCGTGAACCCTCCTGCTCTGCCACACCTCACTCGAATGCATGACGTCCATACCACCTTGGTGGCAACATGGCATGCAAGTTGCTTGAATATTCTCGACTGCCCCTTGTCAGTGCCCCGACCCACGGTATAGCGTAGATGCACGTTCCTTTGCCGTGAATGACAGACCCCATGAAACCCACCTTGCAGCTTCGACTCGGCACTTCCCTGACCATGACCCCGCAACTTCAGCAAGCGATCCAGCTGCTGCAGTTGTCGACGCTGGACCTGCGTCAGGAGATACAGCAGGCGCTCGAGTCAAACCCCATGCTGGAGCTTGACGAGGAATACGAGTCGCTGGATGTCGCGGAGACACAGGACAAGAGCGAGATCTCCACCTCCGAGACCAACAGCGAGATTCCTGAAGAATACCCTCTCGACAGTGACTGGTCGGACCTCTACCAGGACCACGCAGGCAGCCTGACCAGTTCCGGCAGCGGAAGCTCGAGCGAGGACGGGCCGGACTTCGATCGCAACACCAGTGTCGAAAGCCTGCAGGACCATCTGCGCTGGCAGCTGGCGATGACGGACCTCGATGCGCGTGAACGCCAGATGGCGGAGAGTCTGATCGATGCGGTGGATGGGGCCGGCTACCTGAGCATGAGCCTGGACGAACTGGTCGATGGCCTGCGAGGTCAGGGACTGCCCGGCCTCAAGGCGTCGGAACTCGAGCAGGTCCTGCTGCGCCTTCAGCAGTTCGATCCCACCGGTGTGTTCGCTCGAGACCTGCGCGAATGCCTGCTGCTTCAGCTGGCCCTGCTGCCGGACGATCTGCCGCTGCTGGCCCAGGCCCGCCGTCTGGTGCGGCAATTCCTCGAGGCACTGGGCAATGACGATCGCAAGCTGCTCAAGCGTCGCCTGAGCCTGGATGATGATGAGCTGGATCACGTCATTCGTCTGGTACGGGCGCTCGACCCGCGCCCGGCGTCCGCCTGGGGCGAGCCTGCCAGTGATTACGTCATCCCGGACCTGCTGGTCCGTCATACGCGTCACGGCTGGCAGGTCGAGCTCAACCCGGAAGCGCTGCCCAAGCTGCGTATCCAGCCGGAATATGCCGCCCTCATCAAGCGGGCCGACAAGTCCGCGGACAACACCTTCCTCAAGGACAATCTTCAGGAAGCCCGCTGGCTGATGAAGAGCCTGTCCTCACGCAATGACACCCTGCTCAAGGTGGGCCGCGAGATCATGGCGCGCCAGATCGACTTCCTCGAGCAGGGGGAAGAAGGCATGAAGCCGCTGATCCTCGCCAACATCGCGGAAGTGGTCGAGATGCACGAATCCACCATCTCGCGGGTGACCACCCAGAAATATATCCACACCCCGAGAGGCGTGTTCGAACTCAAGTTCTTCTTCTCGAGTCAGGTGGGTGGCAGCGGCAACGGTGACGCGCACTCCAGCACCGCGATCCGTGCGCGCATTCGCAAGCTGATCTCGGAAGAACCGGCGCGCAAGCCATTGTCCGACTCACGCCTGGTGGATCTGCTGGCCAGTGATGGCATCGAGGTAGCGCGCCGGACGGTCGCCAAGTATCGCGAGGCCATGGGCATCCCCTCCTCCAGCGAGCGCAAGCGCTTGGCGTGAGTCTCGACAACGGATACCCGCAAGCCAGCGGGCTCCACACGTCGGAGCGCTGAAGCTCGCCCCCTTGCACCTGCCATCCTGACATCATCTGCCAATCGGTCGTCTGAATACCGGTTGGCAATGCCTGTCCTTGCGACTGCGTGAGTGACTTCACGCCCCCAATTGCCTATTTTTCCAGCCACTTTTCTCCAGAGTGCTTTCTTTTTCCCTCACATCCCACGGACAGATAGCCAGGGGTCGCCACCGACTCCTGCCACACGAACGTCGACGTAAATGCTGACATTGGCCACAAACGGCCGGTTTCTCGAGCCCCATTCCGTCCGTGATGCGAGGCGATGCTCATGAAGAACCTGCTGATATCCCTCGCTGGGTTGAAGACAAGCCTTGCCCCACGATGCAGCGCAGCGTTGATCTTTGTTCAAAGCTTGGGCATTGTCGGGGTAGACGCTCGGTACACCGGCACCGCCGCTCTCGCCAGCAGATGATCGCCACGAGACCATGGCCGGAGTCAGAAAGTGGCCGCGCGTTCAATCAGGGTTTGCTCGCAGTCAAAAAGGGTTACAATTCAAAGGCAACCCGCTGGATAAAGGAGCGTGTCCATGCAAGTGAATATCACCGGGCATCATGTGGAACTCACCGATCCTCTCCGCGATTATGTCAACGAGAAGCTCGCTCGCCTCGAACGGCATTACGACAACATCACCAATGTTCAGGTGACACTGTCGATCGAGAAGGAACGCCAACAGGCTGCCTGCACCCTGCACGCCGCTGGCGCCGACCTCCATGCCCTGGCAGAAGACCCCAACATGTACGCTGCCATCGACGCGCTCGCCGACAAGCTGGACCGCCAGCTGGTCAAACACAAGGAAAAGTCCCAGGCTCGCTCTCAGGGCACCGGGACCCGTTGACCTTCTGCCATGACACTTGATCAGATCCTTCCCCCCGAGCGCACGCTCTACGGCGTCCCCGGGGGGAGCAAGAAGCGGGTGCTGGAATTCTTCAGCACCTTCATTGCTCAGAACATTCCCAGCCTGGACAGCCAGGAAGTCTTCTCGCGCCTGATCGGGCGCGAGAGACTGGGTTCGACGGGCATCGGCCACGGCGTGGCCGTGCCACATGCACGCAGTCCACACTGCAAGACCCCCATCGCGGCGTTCATGAAGCTCGGTGACCCCATCGACTTTGACGCCATCGATGGCGAACCCATCGATCTGCTGTTCGTGCTGCTGGTCCCCGAGGAGGCAGATGACACCCATCTCACTCTGCTCGGCCAGGTGGCGGAACTGCTCAACTCGCCCACCAACCGGGCAGCATTGCGCCAGGCAGACAGTCAGCGAGCATTGTTCGAAGCCCTGACCTCGGCCATCGCCGAATTGCCGGCGCGCTGAACCTGCAAGCCCGGACTCGCTCCGGGCTTGTCGCTGACTGGCCTCAGGCACCCTCCGCTTTCACCTCATGCTGACCTCGCCCTGGGAGAGCACTCCATGAAGATCGTGATCATCAGTGGTCGCTCCGGTTCCGGCAAATCGATTGCCCTCCAGGCGCTGGAAGACATTGGCTACTATGCCATCGACAATCTGCCCGGCATGCTGCTGGCACCATTGGTCGAGCAGCTGGAAAAGGACAGCCCCACCCGCCGGCGCATCGCGGTCTCCATTGACGCGCGCAACCTCCCCGATGCCCTGAGTCGCTTCCCTGAACTGCTCGACAGCGTTCGTCAGAGCGGCATGGATGTGCAGGTCGTCTACCTGACCACGGACTCCCGTGTCCTGCTCGAACGCTATTCCGCGACCCGCCGCCGTCATCCGCTGACCCGCGACAATGACCGCACGCTGGCCGAGGCCATCGAGATCGAGCAGCAGACACTGGCCCCGATTCGTCAGAAGGCGGACCTGGTCATCGACTCGACCAACCTCAGCGTGCATGACCTGCGCTCGCGCATCACCGAACAGGTCGCGCAGCACAGCTCTCGTCATCTGACACTCACCTTCGAGTCCTTCGGCTTCAAGCATGGCGTGCCGACCGATGCCGACATGGTGTTCGATGCCCGCTGCCTGCCCAACCCCTACTGGGACATCAATCTGCGCAGCGATACCGGTCGTGATGACAGCGTGGCGGAATTCCTGCAGCGCTACCCGGACGTCAAGGCGATGCAGGATGACATCGCCGGCTGGCTGGAACGCTGGCTGCCCGCCTATCAGGCCAGCAATCGCAGTTACCTGACCGTTTCGGTGGGCTGTACCGGCGGCCAGCATCGCAGCGTCTATCTCTGCGAGCAGCTGGCCGAACATTTCGCCAAGCAGCTTCCTGAGGTGCGTCTACGCCACCGGGAACTGGGGATCCATACGGCCCTGGCGATCAGCGATACCCGTCAGGAGTCACACGATGCCCAGTCGTGAACTGGTTCTGACCAACAAGCGCGGGCTGCATGCTCGCGCTGCCACCAAGCTGGTCAACTGCTGTGCGCCCTTCGAGGCCACGGTCATGGTCAGTCACGGTGAGCGACGCGCCAACGCGGCCAACGTCATGGCGCTGCTGATGCTGGCAGCCCCGTGTGGCACGGCGCTGATCATCGATGTCGAGGGCGAACAGGCAGATGAGGCCCTGTCTGCGATCGAGTCCCTGTTCGAGGCGCGCTTCGAAGAGGAAGAATGACGCCGCCGCACGCCGTCTGACATCCCCCGCCCGCCGGCTTTCTGCCACTTTTTCCGCGATGATTGCCCTACCGATAAAAAACAGTGTTTTCTTTTGTCGACGCGCCCCCCTGCGCCAATGGTAGAATCAACGCTGTCCTTCATGTCGACAGGGGAAGCCGACAGATGAGCAAGACGTCACGCAAACTCAAGCCAAGACTTGATCGCCTGTCACAGGCACTGGAAAGTGGCGAGCTGGATCAGGCAAGGCGCATGCTGAATCGCGGCCTGGCACCGGTGGACGTGGCCCACTTGCTGGAATCCTCCCCCCCCAAGGAGCGCAACCTGCTCTGGGAGCTGGTCGACGCCGAACTTCAGGGCGATGTGCTCCAATACCTTGGCGAGGATATCCAGAGCGACTTCCTCAAGGACATGGATGCCGAGGACGTCCTGGCCGCCACCGAGAATCTGGAACCGGATGATGTCGCCGACATCCTCCAGCGGCTTCCGAATGCCGTGATTCTCGAAGTCCTCGACTCCATGGAGGCGCAGGAACGCCAGCGGGTCGAGACGGTGCTGTCCTACCCCGAGGACACTGCCGGCGGCTTGATGAACACGGACACCATCACCATCCGTCCGGACATCACCTTGGATGTCGTGTTGCGTTACATCCGCCGTCACGAGCGACTTCCCGATTCCACCGACACCCTGCTGGTCGTCTCGCGCCGCGATGAATTCATCGGCGCCCTGCCCATCAACCGCCTGCTGGTCTCTGACCCCGGTGTCACGGTGCGCGAGGTGATGGATACCGACAGCGTGGTGATTCCGGCATTGATGCCGGAGAGCGAGGTCGCCTCGCTGTTCGAGAAGCATGACCTGATCTCGGCGCCTGTCGTCGGCGGTGATGGCAATCTGCTCGGGCGCATCACCATCGATGACGTGGTCGACGTCATCCGCGGCGATGCCGAGCACCAGGTCATGTCGATGGCGGGGATGGACGAGGATGAAGATACCTTCTCCCCGGTGATGCGCACCTCCTGGCGTCGCGCCATCTGGCTTGGCATCAACCTGCTGACCGCCTTCATGGCGTCCGCCGTGATCGGGATGTTCGAGGGCACCATCCAGAAGATCACCGCGCTGGCGGTACTGATGCCCATCGTCGCCAGCATGGGCGGCATTGCCGGCTCACAGGCACTGACGGTACTGATTCGCGGCATCGCACTGGGACACGTCAAGAGTGGCAACGTGCGCTGGCTTCTCAAGCGCGAAATCATCGTCGCGGGGCTCAATGGCCTGCTGTGGGCGGTGGTGGTCGCCGGGATCGCCATCGTCTGGTTCGGTGATGTCCAGCTGGGGGCCATCATCGGTGCCGCCATCATGATCAATCTGTTGATCGCGGCCGTGACCGGGACATTGCTGCCGATACTGCTCAAGAAGCTCAATATCGACCCGGCCCTCTCCGGCAGCGTGATCCTGACCACCGTGACCGACGTGATCGGCTTCATGGCCTTCCTGGGCCTGGCGACCTGGCTCTACCTGTAATCACGCCAGGAGAGTCACGCATCATCCGGCAGCCTGCAGAAACGAAGACGGCCGCTCCCCCAGGAGCGGCCGTCTGTCTTTTCACGAAGGATGATCTCTAGCTCAATCTTCCAGCGCGTCTTCCTCACCTTCCGACATGCCCGCGACGGTCATGCCACCGATCAGCCAGCTGCCAGAGTGGATGCTGCCCCGGGTATCGACATCATCACCGACCGCCAGCAGATTGGCGGCCATGTCACGCAGATTGCCGGCGATCGTGAACTCCTCGACCGCGTGCTGGATCTCGCCATTCTCGACCCAGAAGCCCGAAGCGCCACGCGAGTAGTCACCGGTCACGCCGTTGACGCCCTGCCCCATCAACTCGGTCACCAGCACGCCGGTGCCCATCTGCTTGAGCATCTCGTCACGTGAGGTCAGCGGCGCGGTGATGCGCACGTTGCGCGCACCGCCCGCGTTGCCGGTGGTCTGCATGCCCAGACGACGAGCACTGTAGGCGCTCAGCATGTAACTCTGCACCTTGCCGTCGGCAAAGTAGACATTGTCACGCGTGGCGACACCGTCGTTGTCGAAGGCGGCACTCGACATGCCACCCACCTCACGCGGCTTCTCGCCGAGGGTGAACCAGTCAGGGAACAGCGGCTGACCCAGGCTGTCGCACAGGAAGCTGGACTCACGATACAGCGAACCACCCGCGATGGCGGACAGATAGTGCCCTACCAGGCCTGCCGACATCTGCGGGTCGAACATGACCGGCATACGCCCCGTCGCCACCTTGCGCGCGTTGAGGCGTGCCAGCGTGCGGCGTGCAGCCTCACGCCCCACATCCTCCGGGGAGCGCAGGTCGGCCGGGTTGCGCACGCTGGTGTAGTCATAGTCACGCTGCATGCCCTGTTCATCCCTGGCGATCAACATGCAGGACATCGAGTGTCGGCTGCCGCACTGACTGGCCAGGAAACCGTGGCTGTTGCCGTAGACCTGCACACCTTCCCCACTGGAGAAGCTGGCACCTTCGGATTGCGCGATGCCTTCCACTTCCAGTCCGGCACGCTCACACGCCAGCGCCAGATCCGTCGCGTCATCGACGCTGATCGCCCAGGGGTGATGCGCCTGAAGGTCCGGGAAATCGGTGGCCATCAGTTCGGCCGGCGCCAATCCGGCAAAGCTGTCCTCGCCGGTGTAATGAGCGATGGAGACCGCTTTCTCGACCGCGGCACGAATCGAGTCGCTACCGGCGTCGGAAGAGGTCGCGCTGCCCTTGCGATTGCCCAGATACACGGTCACGCCGATCCCCTGATCACGCGACAGCTCGACGGTTTCGACTTCTCCGTCACGCACCGAGATGCTGACGCCCTGATCGACGCTGGCGCCCACCTCACAGGCATCGGCTCCCAGACTGCGGGCCAGCTCGAGCGCTTCGCTGACGCGGCGCTCCAGCAGTTGTTGCTGAGCAACGGCATCAAAGGCCTGGCTCATGTTGTTCTCCTTCTGAGGAGACGGGGCGCTGGCAGTGCTATACTGCCGCAAATTTCCCCGACTCGTTGGAATTGGCATGCGTAAAGAAAGACCTGAGGAGCTCGTCGAGCGTCCCAGCAAATCCCAGATGAAGCGTGAAATGATCGAGCTTCAGGCCCTCGGCAAGAAGATCATCGACATGCCGGCCGGTCAGCGCGCCAAGTTCCCGCTCTCCGATGACATGCTGGCCGCCATCGATGAGTGCGGACGCATTCGCAGTCATGAAGGCCTGCGCCGTCACATGCAGTACGTCGGCAAGCTGATGCGCAAGGAAGACCTCGAGGCCATCAACGCCGTCTTCCAGAGCATGGAGCAGCAGAGCATCCGTCGGGATGCCTCCTTCCAGCGCCTGGAGCGCTGGCGCGATCGCCTGATCGAGGACGACGAAGCCTTCGTGATCTTCGTCGAGGACTACCCGGAGGTGGACCGCCAGGCACTGCGTCAGCTGATCCGCAATTCACGCGCCGAGCGTGATGCCGGCAAGCAGCCCAACAGCGCCAAGAAGCTCTTCAGGCTGCTGCGTGCCGAGCTCGATCTGTAATTCTGACACCTCACGCTTCATCGACGCCGCCGCGGCCCTGCCACGGCGGCGTCGTCATATCGCTTCTCTGCTGATCAAGCGCACCGGTTCATGACTGGGTGCCACCGACCGTCAGCTCATCGAGCTTCAGCGTCGGCTGGCCGACCCCGACCGGTACCGACTGACCGTCCTTGCCACAGACCCCGACCCCGGTATCCAGCTCGAGATCATTGCCGATCATCGAGACGCGACCCATGGCTTCCGGGCCGTTGCCGATCAGGGTCGCGCCCTTGACCGGTGTGGTCACCTTGCCGTCCTCGATCAGATAGGCTTCGCTTGCGGAGAACACGAAGCGCCCGGAGGTGATGTCCACCTGGCCACCGCCGAAGCTGACCGCATAGAGGCCGCGCTTGACGCTCTTGATGATCTCCTGCGGGTCACGATCGCCACCCAGCATGTAGGTGTTGGTCATGCGGGGCATCGGCAGGTGCGCAAAGGACTCGCGACGCGCATTGCCCGTCGGCGCCATGCCCATCAGGCGGGCATTCAGCTTGTCCTGCATGTAACCGGTGAGGATGCCATCCTCGATCAGCGGCGTGTACTGACCCGGCGTGCCTTCATCGTCCACCGACAGCGAGCCACGGCGGTCCGCCAGCGTCGCATCGTCGACCACGGTGACGCCGCGCGCCGCGACCTGTTCGCCCATGCGCCCCGCGAAGGCGGAGCTGCCCTTGCGGTTGAAATCCCCTTCCAGACCATGACCGACCGCTTCGTGCAGCAGCACGCCCGGCCAGCCATTGCCCAGCACCACCGGCATCTGCCCGGCGGGCGCATCGACGGCCTCGAGATTGACCAGTGCCTGACGCACGGCTTCCCGCGCGTAGCGCTCGGCGACGTTGTCGTCACGCAGACGGGTCAGCGGGAAGCGTCCGCCGCCACCGGCACTGCCACGCTCACGACGGCCATTGCGCACCGCGATCACGCTGATGTTGAAGCGCACCAGCGGACGCAGGTCCGCGGCCAGGGTGCCATCACTGGCACGCACCATCACCACCTCGTAAAGCGCCGACAGCGAGGCCGAGACCTGACTGATGGACGGGTCAAGGCTGCGGGCGATGCGGTCCGCTTCCTTGAGCAACGCGACCTTGTCCTCGGCACTCAGGCCATTGAGCGGGTCGATGCCGGAATAGAAGGACGGTGCCTCGGTGATGATCGAACGGGCGACCGTGCCATTGCTGCCACTGCGTGAGATGCCGGCGGCAGTGCGACCGGTGTCGGCAAGCGCGGCGGCATCGATCTGATTGGAATAGGCGAAGCCTGTCTTCTCTCCCGCCAGTGAGCGCACGCCGACGCCACCATCGATGTTGTAGCTGGCGTCCTTGACGACACCATCTTCCAGCACCCAGCTCTCCTGCCAGATACGCTGGAAGTAGAGGTCGGCATAGTCGGTACCCGGACCCATGGCATGTGCCAGGCCGGCATCCAGATCATCCAGGCTGAGTCCGCCCGGGGTCAGCAACAGGGCCGCGGCATCGTCGAGCACGCGACCGGAACTCGCATTTTGCGTCATTCGGCACTTTCCAGAGTAATGTTCGGGTCGCCCCAGGGGCCTGATACCCGATAGTGAATTTGCGTCACCTTGTCGATGAAGCGACCGAAGATCTTGTCGGCCACGAACAGCGCACCGCCCACGGCGGGGGCGCCTGCCAGCACGGCGGCCAACGGCAGGTTCTGACTGACCGGCACCGTGATGGCCATGTGTTGATCAAGGGTACCGCGAAGCAGGTCAACCTGCCCGTTGAGCGTCACGGTGGTGGACGGCGCCTCGATACGCAAGGGGCCATCGCTTTCCAGACGCCCCGCAAAGAGAGTCGCGGCGCCCCGCACCTTGTCGAAGGCCGTGCCCTTGTCGGTCACATCCGAGAAATCCAGCGACAGACGACGCAGCAGATTGTCGACGTTGACCAATCCCAATAGCCGCGCGGACGCCGAGCCGAGATTCAGGAAACGTCCGTCGTCCAGCTTGACCTCGAGCCGCCCGTTGGAGCGCGACAGCGCAAAGTCCTGCGGCGCCCCTGGCCAGGCCAGCTTGGCCTCGGCGCGTGCGCGCTCGGCCTCGATGCCGCGTGGCTGGGACAACCGCTCCAGCAGCCCGCCCAGATCGCTGCCATCCGCGGAAAGGCGAGCGCGCGTCAGACTGTTGGCACCGGCATCCTCCCAGGTGATGTTGCCCTGGGCCGTCATGTCGCCCACGGTAATGGCGAGGGGGGACACCACCAGCCGCTGTTGATCCGACTGCCACTCTGCACTGATGGGTCCCAGCTGCTGCTCGCGCCAGATGAGACGTGCCAGGCGCAGGCTGCCTGCCGGCAGCTCGGCCAGCGCCGCTGGGTAGGGAGTCGGCTCGACCCCGGTGGCCACGGCCTCGGTGAAGTTGCTTGGCGCAGGCTCGGGGGTTTCCCGGGTCTGTGGCGGCCACAGCGCGTCGAGATCAAGATGATCGAGATCCAGAATCAACGGCCGCGCGGCCCCGGACTGCCAGACGAGCTCCCCACTGGCGAGCCTGCCCTCCAGAGTGGCCGCCAGCCCCAGCGCTTGCTGTTGAGAGCTCTGACGAGGCGCTGCCTCAAGCGTCATCGGGCCGGTACACCGATCCTGGATCATCAGACAATCGGTGGCAACGCGCAGCCGTGACAGCTCGCTGAGTGCATCGCCACCGCTGCCACTGGCTCCATCATCGCCACTCGCGCCGGATAGCGCCCCGCCCCATGATGACCAGAGCTCAGGTGCCAGCGTCGGCGTCCGCCAGGCGATATCCCACCCCGTACGGGACGGCCATTGCGGGTCGCTCGGCCAACGTTCCAGCCACAGCTGGCCGGTCATCGGCACCTTGCTGCCATCATCACGCGTATTGCCGCCTTGCCAGCGAGCGCGGGCACGATTGGCGAGCACGACATCGCCACCGCCCTCGGCGAGCCCGACCTCCACCGACAATGCCGCGGCTTCGTCACGCGCCTTGCCGAAGGGAGCCGGCAGATTGATGGCCGCGCCCTTGAGATCACTCGACAGCTGCAGGCTGGCTCCCTCCTCGGGCAGCATCAGACGCGCCTGATAATCGAACGTGCCGCCCAGCGCACGCGGGCTATCTCCCTGATTCAGTGCGGCACGGCTATCCTGCGCCGCATCACCGAGCAGTGTCTCGGGAGCCCCCAGCCAGCTCAGCACCGGTGCCAGCGGCGCCTGGCCACTGAAGGTCACCGCCCCCTTGCTGGCCGAATCCGCCTGACCGATATTGAGTGCCGCCTTGACCGCGCCACCGAACAGCTGCCCTGACAGGTCGCCGGTCAATTGCTCGCGCTGTCCTTCAGGACGCGTGGGGTCATGCACGAATGCCAGCGGGCCGCGAATGCCGGCGATCTCGATGCCCGGCCCGGGGAAGGCCAGGCTTGCCGCCTGCCTCTCACCGACCTTGCCCGTCACCTCCACCCGCGCCTGCTCGGCATCTTCAAGCGGTACGCGAATCTTCATGGCCGCCGCCACGGAGCCCTTGCCCTGCCACTCGGCCAAAAGCTCCGCGGTGTCCTCGAGCGGTGCATGCGAGAGCAGATCGAACAGCGCCTCGACACTGCCCGTGACATCCCCCTGGATATCCAGGGTGTCATCGTGCATGTCGACCTTGGCCTGATCCACCGACAGACGCTGCGCGCTACCCAGCGCGACCGGCCGTGAGTACGCCGACTCGACACTGGCCGTGAGATCATTGTCATGCAGTTCGAGATTGCCCTTCACGCCGTCAAGCGCGGGCCAGCCCTCGACATAGCCGAGCCGCCCGTTCTCGATGGCAAGCTCGAGATCCATCGCGTCCCCGGGGCCGTAGCCATTCTCGCCATTGTCCTCATCCCAGACCTGCTCCAGATGCAGAGAACCCTCTGGCACGACACCTGCCACATCACGCGTCAGCCATTCACGCAGGGAGGGGTCCAGTACCTTGAGCGGCAACCAGTCCGCCAGCGGGATGCTGCGAGCATCCACATCCTGCATGTCCAGATCCAGCTGGAAGCGGTCCGCATCATCCGTGGGAATCTGCAACCCGAAGCGTCCCGTCACCCTGGCGCCATGACGCGAGATATCCAGATCACGCCCGCTGATCTGGCTGCCGGCATCATCCACCTGCCAGTCCACCACCCCCTGCGCGGACTCCAGTGACCAGCTGTCACCGAAGACTTCCGGGAAATGGAATCGCATGCCGGGGGCTCCCTGGAAGGTGACACTGCCCTGCATGCCCCCTTCATCACGACTCCGCGCCGTGACCCACGCCGCCAGCGGCCCGAGCCCCGGAGCGCCCTCCCAGGGTTCCACCTCGGTATCCGTCAGGCCAAGCGCCAGCGTCATGCTCAGCGGGGCTTCAAGGCCGATATTGGCCAGTGACAGGGACAGTCCGGTGGCGGTGCCACGCGGATCGAGTGACTCAAGTATCTCGCCCAGCTCGCCCAGCTCCAGCACATTGCGCCAGCGCGCCACCCGCGCCAGATCGAAGCGACCGGTCACAAGCGAGACACTGCCATCGGCGAGATCCCCCGACAGGGAGATACGCTCAGGGAGGCTGGCAAGCGCGGCCTGCAATCGAGCAGGCTGCTCCTGTGAAGCGGAATCTGAATCCGATGGAGCATCCGAGCGCTGGGCCGCCTGTGCCTCACCGTCACTCACGACGGCGTCATCGAGCTGCGAAGCCCCCACCGAGAGCTGATTGAGCCACGCCTGCCAGCGATCCCCGCCCGACAGATCCCGCAGCCACTGCCCCCGCGCATGGATGTCCTTGAGGGCCAGCATGGCGCCATCGTGATCCAGCGTCAGACGATTGAGATCGAGACGCAGGCGAGCGTCTTCCAGCCGTGCCTCTCGCCAGCGCGCCCACAGCGTGGCGTTGCCATCAGCGTCACGCAGCATCAGGCTGTCGCGCTCACCGATCAGGCGCCCGACACTGGCCAGTGCACCGGCATCCAGCTCCACCTGCAGCTGCGCGGAATAATCGGCGAGCCCCGCATCGCCGGGCAGCACCTCCAGCACGGCACTCACGCCGGCCTGGGGCGACTCCCCTACGCGCAGCTGCCCCTCCAGATGAGCACGTTCACCATCACCGGCCAGCAACAACTCGGCCGCGTTCAGATTGAGCGTATCGTTGCGTCCATGCAGCACGAGACGTACATCCTCGAGCCTCACGCGCTGACGCGCCAGCAGTGCCAGGCCCTGCTCGAGCTGTTCCAGGCTCATCTGCCCCTTGGGCTCGAGGGCTTCAGGCGGGCGCGGCGGCCCCGGCCAGCCCCAGCTGCCATCGTCATGCTGATAGAGGTGAACGATGACGCCAGTGGCGGTCGCACGGTCAAACACGGGCGCCAGATGGCGCAGGGAGGACAGCACATCAAGCCGCGACTCGAGACGCTCCACGCTCAACAGCGGGGCCGCCTCCATCTCGTCGGGCCGAAAGAGGTTCAGGCCGGAGAGCTTGATGGCCGGGTCGAGATAGTCCATTCGCCCGTCAAGCGATGACATCCCGACATTGGAATGGGTCTGGGTAGCGATGAAGTCGCTGATCGCGTCACGGCGAGATTCCAGCGTCGTCAGCCACCAGCGCAGGCCACCGATCACGATCGCCAGCACCGCCAGCAGCACCGCCAGCGCCATCAAGAGCCTTCGCCCCCAGCGCCGCCGCCGTGAAGGCGAAGGGACGGGAGACGAGGCTTGATGAGATGACGGAGCATCACCGGCCGTGGCGGCCGACTCCGTCGGTCCATCCCCCGCTGTCAGCCTGTCTGACTCAGCGGGTGGCACTTGCGGCTCATCCGAGGAAGAGGTCACACGCGGATCTCCGAGCAAACATGATGACACGCTACCTCACGCCTACGCAGGAGGGAGGCACCCGACCTCGAGGGCCATGCATCGCCCTGCTGTGCCAGCAGGGGGAACGAGTGTATCAATGCACCGATGGCGAGACTCCACCGGCGGGAACACAGATGGCGGGCACCTTACATGAGAACGATGTCATATTGCTCCTGAGTATAATGCGCCTCGACCTGGAAACGGATGGTCTTGCCGATGAAACTCTCGAGGTCCGCCACCGAGGCCGACTCTTCATCCAGCAGACGGTCCACCACATTCTGGGAGGCCAGCACCATGTAGGTATCCGGACTGTAGGCACGCTCTTCGCGCATGATCTCACGGAAGATCTCGTAGCAGACTGTCTCCGGCGTCTTGAGAGTGCCGCGCCCCTGGCAGGTCGGACAGGCTTCGCACAGCACCTGCTCCAGACTCTCGCGGGTGCGCTTGCGGGTCAGCTGCACCAGCCCCAGTTCGGTCACGCCGGTCATCTTGTTCTTGGCGTGGTCCCGCTCCAGCGACTTCTCGAGCACTCTGAGCACCTGACGCTGATGCTCGGCCTCTTCCATGTCGATGAAGTCGATGATGATGATGCCACCCAGATTGCGCAGACGCAGCTGGCGGGCTATCGCCGTGGCCGCCTCGAGATTGGTCTTGAAGATGGTCTCTTCAAGATTGCGATGCCCGACGAAGCCACCGGTATTGACGTCGATGGTGGTCATCGCCTCGGTCTGGTCGATCACCAGATAGCCGCCGCTCTTGAGCTGGACCTTGCGCCCCATCGCCTTGTGAAGCTCATCCTCGACGCTGAACAGATCGAAGATCGGCCGCTCGCCGGGGTAATATTCGATGCGCCCTTCCATGTCCGGCATGAATTCGCTGGAGAACTCCTTCAAGCGCAGATAGTTCTCGCGGGAATCGATGCGCACACGCTCGATCTCGTCTCGCATCACGTCACGCAGGGTACGCATGAACAGTGGCAGATCGTCATAGATCACGCTGGGCACGGCGGCAGTCAGACGCCGCTCGCTGACCTTGCGCCACAGCCGCAGCAGGAAATGCATGTCCTGCTTGAGCTCCGCCTCGCTGATGCCCTCGGCGGCCGTGCGCAGGATGAAGCCCCCCGGAGCGTCCGGGTCAAGCTCGGTCAGGCAGCGCTCGGTCATCTCCTTGAGCCGCTCACGCTCGACATCGCTCTCGATACGCTGCGACACCCCGGTGTGGGGAGAGTCGGGCATGTAGACCAGATAGCGGGATGGTACCGACAGATGCGTGGTCAGACGCGCGCCCTTGGTGCCGATGGGGTCCTTGGTGACCTGCACCACCAGCGGCTGACCTTCGCTGAGCAGCTCGCGGATCGACAGCTGCTCATCATGCGGGGTATGCGCGGGCATCACCTCCTGCGCATGGATGAAGGCGGCACGTTCGAGACCGATGTCCACGAATGCCGCCTGCATGCCGGGCAACACGCGCACCACCTTGCCGCGATAGATATTGCCGACGATACCGCGCCGACCGCTGCGTTCGATGAACGCTTCCTGCAGAACACCGTTCTCGACGACCGCAACGCGGGTCTCCATCGGTGTCAGGTTGATCAATACCTCGCCACTCATAGCGCAAGTCCTTGTAAAGTCGTTGCTTGCGATTATGACATAGCAAGGCAGCCCCCGGCTGTGGTCTATCGACTAACGATGTCACCGGCGGCTGATTTTCCACAATCCCCTCGGCGGCCCCCTGCCCGCCCGCCCACCGTCACGACTGCCAGCAGGCAATGCCCCTGGCCATGAGCAAGCGGGACGTCTCGTGCAATGGCAGCCCGACCACCGCGCTGTAACTGCCTTCAAGATGGCTGACGAAGATGGCGCCCAGCCCCTGGATCGCGTAGCCGCCGGCCTTGTCCGCGGGTTCTCCCGTGGCCCAGTACCGCGCGGCCTCCTCACGATGGATGGCGCGAAATGTCACGCGGCTCTCGACCAGCTCGCTCTCGCAGCACAGGGATGGTGACGGCTCGTTCGAGGCGGACGACTGCTGACGATGGCAGAGCGTCACCGCGCTCAGGACCTGATGACGACGACCGGAAAGCGCCATCAGCATCTCGCGGGCATCCGCTTCATCGCGAGGCTTGCCCAGAATCCGGCCATCCAGCGCCAGGGCGGTATCGGCTCCGAGCACCACCGTCTCAGCCTCCCCCTTGTCCAATCGCCTGAATCCGGCCTGTGCCTTCTCACGCGCCATGCGCATGACGTAGTGCTCCGGCGACTCATCGGGACGAGGTGTTTCATCGATGTCGACCGGGGCCACCTCACACTTGACACCGATACTGGCCAGCAGCTCACGCCGACGCGGCGAGCCGGACGCCAGGACAAGACGTGGCGAACGTCCGGGAATCTCGGGCGCTGCGGGGGTTGCGACACTGGACGACGACGCTGACATGTCTCCCTCCTGGGCAGGTTTCTTGATCATGAGACAGCAGAAAGCCGCCCGAAGGGGCGGCTCTCATGCGTACGACATGCCGCAGGCTCACGCCGTCAGTCGACGACGCAGCATCTGCAGCAGGGTGTAGAGCCAGGGCCACAGCGCACCCCCGATCACCGCCGACAGCAGGAAGGACAGACTCACTGGCCCGGCACCGAAGATGCTGCGCAACCACTGGTCCACCAGCTGCGCGATGCCCAGCACCACGATCACCAGCAAGGCCTGCTGCAGCAGTGAGTAGGCGCGGATGCGCTGGTAGAGCAACACGCCCATGAAGGCGGTCAGCGAGAGCACCAGTGCATTGTGCCCCAGCGGTGCCCCCTGCAGGACATCCAGCGCCAGGCCGAACAGGAAGCCATGGAAGACACCGACACTCTGCGGCGAGACGATGCACCAGTAGACCAGCATCAGACCGAGCCACTGTGGACGCCAGATCAACCACACATCCGGCAAGGGCATGACCTGAAGACACAGGGCCAGCAGCAACGAGAACCAGCACAGCAAGGTGGTCTGGGGACGAAAGGCCATCAGTTGTTCTCCCCTGGCGCATTGGCGCTCTGCTGCGCCTCGGCATCCGCCGCGTCCTCGTCACCCGCGTCCGAAGCGGGCGCGGCGAGGTTGTCCTTGGGCAGCTCGTCAAGACTGTCATCCACGTAGAGGCTCTCCACGTCGACGGCGGGTGGCATCTGGATCAGGAAGTTGCGCGAACGCTCAAGCTGGGCAATGGGTTCGGCACTGACGCGAGCGAAGGGCTTGCCGGGGTCATGATAGACCTCGGTGACACGTGCCACCGGCAGGCCACGCGGAAAGCGCAGCGCGAGCCCCGAGGTCACCAGCAGGTCCCCGACACGGATATCCGCGGTGTCCGGCACGTGCAGCACATCCACCTGATCGATCTTGCCGCTGCCCTGGGCAATGAAGCGCAGGCCATTGCGATTGACCTCCACCGGCACGGCATGACTGGCATCACTGATCATCAGCACGCGACTGTTGTAGGCCGACGTGGAGATGACCTGACCGACCAGCCCGTAGGCATCCAGAACCGGCAGGCCGATGCGCACGCCATCCTGCTCACCGCGATCCACCACCATGCGATGGGAGAACGGATCAGCATCAAGCGTCAGCAACTGGGACGTGATGTAGGGGATATCGCTGCGCTGACCGGCATTGAGCAATTCGCGCAGACGGGAATTCTCGGCAGACAGGCTCGCCATGCGTTGCACACGGCTGGACAGATTGAGCAGCTGCTCACGCAGTGCCCGGTTTTCATCGGCGAGCTTCTGCTGGTCGGCAAACACCAGTGCGCCCCAGCTGAGGCCCTCTGTAGGCAGACTGACCACCCATTGCACAGGGGAAACCAGTGTCGCCATGCTGGCACGCACGTCGACCATCCAGCTGAAGCGATCTTCGGCAAACATCAGCGCGAAGGACAGCACCGCACACAACAGCATGCGATAGCCGGGCACGGGGCCACGCGTGAACAGGGGTTTGATAGCACTTCCTCCGACAGGCCGGGACCAGCCGTACAGCACACCCGGCCCCGGACGAGGTCAATCGCTCGACAGCAGCTCGAAGGTGTGCTGATCGATCATTTCCAGCGCCTTGCCACCGCCACGCGCCACGCAGGTCAGCGGGTCTTCGGCGATGATCACCGGCAGGCCCGTCTCTTCCGCGATCAACTTGTCGATGTCACGCAGCAGCGCACCACCGCCGGTCAACACCAGACCGCGCTCGGCGATGTCGGATGCCAGCTCCGGTGGAGACTGCTCGAGCGCGCTCTTGACCACCGAGACGATGGCCGCCAGCGGCTCCTGCAGCGCATCGAGAATCTCGTGGGAGTTGAGCGTGAAGGAGCGTGGAATGCCTTCGGCCAGATTGCGACCGCGCACGTCGATCTCGCGCAGCTCGCCGCCCGGGTAGGCACAGCCGATCTCTTCCTTGATGCGCTCGGCCGTCGCTTCACCGATCAGGCTGCCGTAATGGCGACGCACGTAGGAGGTGATGGCTTCGTCGAAGCGGTCGCCGCCGATGCGTACCGACTCGGAGTAGACCACGCCGTTGAGCGAGATGATGGCGATCTCGGTGGTACCACCACCGATGTCGACCACCATGGAGCCCATGGCTTCCTCGACGGGAAGACCAGCACCGATCGCGGCCGCCATGGGCTCCTCGATCAGGTAGACCTCACGCGCACCGGCCCCTTCGGCCGATTCCTTGATGGCGCGGCGTTCGACCTGGGTCGACATGCACGGCACGCACACCAGAACGCGAGGGCTGGGCGTCAGGAAGGTGCTCTGATGCACCTTGCGGATGAAATGCTGGAGCATCTGTTCGGTGACGGTGAAGTCGGCGATGACGCCGTCCTTCATCGGGCGGATGGCCGTGATATTGCCGGGGGTACGCCCCAGCATGCGCTTGGCATCGGCACCGACAGCCGCGACGCTGCGGGCATTCCCGGATTGGCGAATGGCAACGACGGAGGGCTCGTCGAGCACGATACCGCGACCGCGCACATAAATGAGCGTGTTGGCGGTACCCAGATCGATCGACAGATCGCTCGAGAACAGCCCACGTAAACGTTTAAACATGGAAGTTGATCACCTAGTCCAGACCGGAACCCTGTGCAGACGCGAACGGTACCATTGCCACCCCATGGCGGCAAGCTGACACGCCTGCCAGCGCGCCGCAGATGTGGTACATTTCACGCCGAATCACACTGTGACAGCGCAACGGGCGAGCAGTTGCCTCACCGCTGGCCAACGCCAGGTCACCGAGCAGACTGCACTCGCCGTTACCTCAAGCCTCACGAAGCCAAGACAGGGAAACTTCCATGGCCCTTGAACATTCAGATGTGCTGCGTGCCGCTCACCTCGCACGCCTGGGTCTTGCCTCGCAGGATGCCGAAGCCTATGTCGCGGATCTTGATCGGATTCTCGCCATGGTCGACCAGCTGCAACAGGTCGACACCGACGGCGTCGCTCCCCTGGCGCACCCGCTGGAAGCCACGCAACGCCTGCGTGCCGACGAAGTCACCGAGTCAAATCAGCGCGAGCGTTTTCAGCAGGTGGCTCCGGCCACAGAACAGGGGCTGTATCTGGTACCGCGCGTCGTCGAGTGATCACGCCTGGCCGATCCCTCACGTGAGGTGAGAGACCGCCAGACCTGATACCACGCCACGCGGCACGCCCCGTCCGCCCCCGGAATTTCCGCGTGCGATGCCCTTTGCATCGTGTGCACAGATGGAATCGAACATGTCATCGTCCATTGCACTACATGACAAGACGCTCAGTGAGCTGGCGCAAGGCCTCGAGGCCGGCGAGTACACCAGTCGCGAGCTGACGGAAGCCTTCCTGGCCCGTATCGAACGCCTCGACGGCGAGCTCAACAGCTATATCACCCTGTGCCGTGAAGAGGCGCTGCGCGAGGCCGATGCCGCGGACGCCAGGCGCGCCGCCGGCAATGCCGCACCGCTGACCGGCGTGCCGATGGCCATCAAGGACATCTTCTGCACCGAGGGTGTGCGCACCAGCTGCGGCTCGAAGATGCTCGACAACTTCATCTCCCCCTACGACGCCACCGTAATCGAGAAGCTCAAGGCGGAAGGCGTGGTGATGCTGGGCAAGACCAACCTCGATGAGTTCGCGATGGGCTCCTCGAACGAGAACAGTTACTACGGTCCGGTCAAGAACCCGTGGGACCTGTCCGCCGTCCCGGGTGGCAGCTCCGGCGGCAGCGCCGCTGCCGTCGCCGCAGGCCTCGCCCCGGCGGCACTGGGCACCGATACCGGTGGCTCCATCCGCCAGCCGGCCGCCTTCTGTGGCATCACCGGCCTCAAGCCGACCTACGGCCGCGTCTCCCGCTACGGCATGATCGCCTACGCCTCCAGTCTCGATCAGGGTGGCCCGATGGCACGCTCCGCCGAGGACTGCGCGCGCCTGATGAACGTGATCGCCGGCGCCGACCCGCGTGACTCCACCAGCGTGGTACGTGGCGTGCCAGACTACGTCGAAGGCCTGGACTATGACCTCAAGGGCCTGAAGATCGGCCTGCCGAAGGAATACTTCGGCGACGGCCTGTCAGCGGAGGTCGAAGCCTCCGTGCGTGCCGCGATCAAGGTCTTCGAGGATGCCGGTGCCAGCGTGCAGGAAATCTCCCTGCCGCATACCCACCTGGCCATCCCGACCTACTACGTGATCGCACCGGCCGAGGCCTCCTCCAACCTGTCGCGTTACGACGGCGTGCGTTTCGGCCACCGCTGCGCAGACCCGCAGGACCTGGAAGACCTCTACAAGCGCACCCGTGAAGAAGGCTTCGGCGACGAGGTGAAGCGCCGCATCCTGATCGGCACGCACACCCTGTCCGAAGGCTTCTTCGATGCCTACTACATCAAGGCCCAGAAGGTGCGTCGCCTGATCCGTCAGGACTTCCTCGATGCCTTCGACCAGGTCGATGTGCTGATGGGGCCGGCGGCACCGACCCCGGCGTTCGATCTCGGCGCGCACAAGGACCCGCTGTCCATGTACCTGCAGGATCTCTACACCATCGCCATCAACCTGGCGGGCATTCCGGGCATCAGCGTGCCGGCCGGTCTGGCTGGCAAGCGCCCGGTGGGTCTGCAGATTCTCGGCCCGCACTTCGGTGAGCAGACCCTGCTGGGCGTCGCGCACCAGTTCCAGCAAATCACCGACTGGCACCGCCAGCGCCCGGAATTCGGACAGGAGCAAGCCTGATGCAATGGGAAGTCGTAATCGGGCTTGAGGTTCACGCTCAGCTCGCCACCCAGTCAAAGATATTCTCCGGCTCGTCCACCACCTACGGTGCCGAGCCCAACACCCAGGCCAGCGCCGTCGATCTCGGCCTGCCGGGCACCCTGCCGGTGCTCAACGAGCAGGCCGTGGCCATGGCCGTGCGCTTCGGCCTCGCCGTCAATGCCGCCGTGGCCGGCCGTTCGGTGTTCGAGCGCAAGAACTACTTCTACCCGGATCTGCCCAAAGGCTACCAGACCAGCCAGATGGATCAGCCCATCGTCGGGCCGGGTGAACTCGAGATCCTGCTCGAGGATGGCACGCGCAAGTCGATCCGCATCCACCATGCCCACCTCGAGGAAGACGCCGGCAAGTCGCTGCACGAAGACTTCCAGGGCATGACCGGCATCGACCTGAACCGTGCCGGCACACCGCTGCTGGAAATCGTCTCCGAGCCGGACATGCGCTCCGCCAAGGAAGCGGTGGCCTACGTGAAGGCGATCCACGCCATCGTGACGTACCTCGGCATCTCCGACGGCAACATGGCCGAAGGTTCCCTGCGTTGCGACGTCAACGTCTCGGTGCGCCCCAAGGGGCAGGAAGCCTTCGGCACTCGCGCGGAGATCAAGAACGTCAACTCCTTCCGCTTCATCGAGCGCGCCATCCACTTCGAGGTGGAGCGTCAGATCGAGCTGATCGAGGACGGCGGCAAGGTCGTGCAGGAAACCCGCCTGTATGATCCGGATGCCGACGAGACGCGCAGCATGCGCACCAAGGAAGAAGCCAACGACTACCGCTACTTCCCGTGCCCGGACCTGCTGCCGGTGGAAGTCGACGACGCCTACATCGAACACCTGCGCCAGACTCTGCCGGAGCTGCCGGCCGAGAAGCGCGCACGCTTCGAGGGCGAACTGGGGCTGTCCGCCTATGATGCCAGCGTGCTGTCCGCCAGCCGTGAGATGGCCGACTTCTTCGAGGAAGTGAAGGATGTCTGCGGCGACGCCAAGCAAGCCGCCAACTGGGTGCAGGGCGAACTGGCCGGGCGTCTCAACAAGGAAAATCTCGACATCACCGTGAGCCCGGTCTCGGCAGCCCAGCTGGGGGGCCTGATCAAGCGTATCGTCGATGAGACCATCAACGGCAAGGCCGCCAAGCAGGTGTTCGCCGCGCTGTGGGATGGCGAAGGCGAGAGCGCCGACGAGATCATCGAGTCACGTGGCCTCAAGCAGGTCACGGACACCGGTGCCATCGAGGCAGTGGTCGACCAGGTGATCGCCGACAATCCGGCTCAGGTGACCCAGTATCAGGAAGCCGAACCGGACAAGCGTGGCAAGATGATCGGCTTCTTCGTCGGTCAGGTGATGAAGGCCTCACGCGGCACCGCCAACCCGCAACAGGTCAACAAGGTGCTCAAGGAAAAGCTGGACAGCCTCAGCTGATCCTGCGCCTCTGAGTCATGCCGTCGCTGCATGCAACGGCCAGTCACGGACATCCCGAGGCTGGCCGTTGTCGCTCAAGGACTCAAGGCATTTCCAGTCAATCGTCGCTTCGCGAAGGAAGTTCTGATGGCAGATGATGTCGGTGCGCGCCTGCGGGCGCTGCGTACGCTGCGGGGCATCTCGCAACGCGAGCTGGCCAAGCGCTGTGGGGTGACCCATTCGAGCCTGTCACTGATCGAACAGGGCAAGGTCAGCCCATCGGTCAGCTCACTGTCCAAGATTCTCGCCGCCATTCCCATGAGCATCGGTGATTTCTTCACCATGGAACTCGAGAACACCGCCAAGGTGTTCTATGGCGAAGAGGAGCTGACGAACGTGGGCAGCGGAGAGGTGGCCTTCAAACTGGTCGGGGCCAAGCGTCAGGATCGCAATCTGTCGTTCATGATCGAGACCTACCCGCCTGTCAGTGACACCGGCCGCGAAATGATCACCCATCAGGGAGAGGAAGCCGGGGTGGTCATCGAAGGCGAGATCGAGATCACCATCGGCAGCGACACCCGGGTATTGAAAGCCGGTGAAGCCTACTACTTCGATACCAATGTGCCGCATCGCTTTCGCAACATCGGCGAAGTCGAGTGCCGTCTGGTCAGCTGTGCGACGCCGGCACGCATGTTCTAGACCTTGCGGCAAACACTTGCGGCAGATGACAACAGAAAAGAGGCCACGCGATCGCGTGGCCTCTTTTCGTGCTGCACGGTGTTTCCGCCAACGCGTGACAGCCCGGTTCGGCCCGGTTTCAGTTCAGCTCAGCGCGATCCAGACACTCTTGAGCTGGGTATATTCCGCCAGCGAGTGATGGGACTTGTCGCGGCCGTTGCCGGACTGTTTCACGCCGCCGAAGGGCATGCTCTGATCGCCCCCCGCCCAGTTGTTGACGAAGACCTGGCCGGATTCGAGACGATGGGTCATGCGCATGATGCGGCCGATGTCCTGGCTCCAGAGCCCCGCCGCCAGTCCGAAATCACTGTCATTGGCCAGCGCCAGCGCCTCCTCTTCGGTCTCGAAACCGAAGACCGACAGCACCGGCCCGAAGATTTCCTCACGGCCGATCACCATCTCGGGCGTGACGCCATCGAAGACCACCGGACGGATGAACAGCCCCGGCCCGGCAACGTCTTCGCCGCCGGCACGCAGCACCGCCCCCTCCTCGATCCCCTTGCGGATGTAGCCCATCACGCGCTCATGCTGGGTGCTGTCGACCATCGCCCCCATGAAGCTTGTCGGGTCCAGCGGGTCGCCCGGCTGCATGCGCTCGGCAGCCGCCACCACCTTGGCGACGAAGGCGTCGCGGATCGAGTTTTCCACCAGCAGGCGAGAACCGGCGATGCAGACCTCCCCCTGGTTGTAGAAGATGGCGGCAGCGGCACTCTCCGCCACGCGATCCAGATCCGCGCAATCGGCGAACACGATGTTGGGGCTCTTGCCACCGCACTCCAGGAAGACACGCTTCAGATTCGACTGTCCGGCATACTGCATCAGCTGCTTGCCGACGGTGGTGGAACCGGTGAAGGCCAGACACTCGACGTCCATCGACAGGGCCAGCGCACGCCCGACGGTATGCCCGAAGCCCGGCAACACCTGGAAGACGCCACTCGGGAGACCTGCCTCACGTGCGAGTGCCGCCAGACGCAGCGCTGACAGTGGTGACTTCTCCGACGGCTTGAGGATGACACTGTTGCCCGCGGCCAGCGCCGGCGCGACCTTCCAGGCCGTCATCATCAGCGGGAAGTTCCACGGCACGATGGAGGCCACCACCCCCAGCGGCTCGCGCAGCACCAGCCCCAGCACCTGCTCGCCGGTCGGCGCGACCTCGCCGTACAGCTTGTCGATGGACTCGGCCTGATGGCGGATCGAGCCGATCGCTCCCGCCACATCATCCAGCGCGCTGGTGATCGGCTTGCCCATGTCGAGGGTATCCAGCAGCGCCAGCTCATACTGGTGTCTCTCCATCAGGTCCGCCAGCCTGAGCAGCACCCCCTTGCGCTCGACAGGCGCCATGCGCGACCAGCCCCCCCTCTTGAAGGCGGCGCGCGCATGCCGGACGGCGATCTCGGCATCGGCGCCGTCACAGCTGGCCACCTTCGCCAATCGTTTCCCAGTGGCCGGATTGAGGCACTCGAAGGTCTCGCCGCTGACCGCCGGCACGAAGTCATCGTTGATGAAGGCATTGCCTTGCAGTTGCGGCGTCAGACGGGCGGCGAGCGCCTGCCAATCGGTCAATGTCCGGGGACGACTCATGATCAGGATTCCGAAGTCAGGTAAGAGGGGGCAGGTCACACGAGAACGCGGGAGAGGCAGCCAGCGCCGTGTCATCCTGCAGCGTCTGCAGGCGCGCGGGACACGGCTTCGTCGTCATCTTCACGACGGCTGACGAGGTGTCTCCTCAGCGGATGATGCTTGCCTGGACCTGTCCCGACAGGCCGCGGCAAATCCTTCCAGAATCGCCTGATACAGCGGATGCTGACGTGGTTTCCATTCGGGATGCCATTGCACCGCCAGCGTGAAGGCTCCCGCTGCGATGATCGAGATCGCCTCCACCAGACCATCCGGAGCGACCGCTTCGACACGCAGCCCTTCGCCCAGCCGCGCGATCCCCTGCTGATGCACGGAATTGACCCGCGCCTCAGGCGCGGCGTACAACTCGGCCAGCCGTCCGCCCGGCAGGATGCTGATGCCGTGGGAGGGGGCGAACTGCACGTCGAGATCGCCCTCGGGCTCACGATGATCCCTCAAGCCGGGCACGTTCTGCACCGCCTGATGCAAGCTGCCACCGAAGGCGACGTTCAGCTCCTGAAAGCCGCGACAGATACCCAGCAACGGCAGTTGCAACTCGAGCGCCAGCGGTACCCAGGCCATGGCTGACGCATCTCGTGCCGTGTCTTCATAGGTATTCTCCGGCGCGATGGCCTCGCCATACCGCGCCGGATGCACGTTGGAATAGCTGCCCGTCAGCAGCAACCCATCCAGTCGCGCCAGCAGCGCTCTGGCCGAGTCAGCCATGACGTCTTCCCATACCGGGATCACCAGTGGCTCCAGTCCGAATTCGCGCAGGGCACTGACGTACTTGTCAGTCACCATGTGCGCCGGATGGCCTTCAATCGTGCGACGGCAGGCGATCACACCCACCAGAGGGCGAGACGTCATGGGTTCTCCTTCAGGGGCCACTCATGCACCCCGGTCATTTGGTATGTTTTATTCAACATCGATTGAACTGACATCCTGCCAATCAGGCACGAAGGCAATCTCAAGCAAGGGGAAACCACGGGACAGAGATCGAAAGAAAGCGCCTCAGCCGATGATACTGCCTCAAGGGTGCAACGGGTAAGCGCTGTGAATTATTTGACAACACGGGATGGCGTGGCGATATATGATGTGCCACCACCCACTCACAGGCCCCCCAATGAACAGCCTTCACGTCGATGAGGCCAGAGAGTTTCTGGACCGCCATCCGGAAATCGAGAGCATCGACCTGCTGATCAGTGATATCAGCGGCATCCAGCGCGGCAAGCGTATCCCGCGCGAGAATCTGGAAAAGGCCTACGAGCAGGGCATCAACCTGCCAGGCTCCGTCTTCGCGATCGATATCGCCGGCAACACCATCGAAGAGACCGGTCTGGGCCTGGAGACCGGGGATGGGGATCAGGTCTGCCGCCCGATCCCCGGCACCTTGATGCCAGCCCCCTGGCTGCGCGGCGGCAAGCAAGGCCAGCTGTTGATGAACATGCGCGATGACAGGGACGGCCCCTTCTTCGCGGACCCCCGCAATCAGCTGCAGAAACAGGTCGATATTCTGGCCGGGATGGGGCTGACCGCCGTCGTCGCGCTGGAACTGGAGTTCTATCTCGTGGATCGTGAGCGCGATGACCTGGGCATGGTGCAGCCACCCTGCTCTCCGCTCACGGGTGAGCGCGCCACGGAAAGCCAGCTCTACTCCATCGGAGAGCTGGATGAATATGCCGACTTTCTGGAAGAGATCCAGGATGCCGCACGCATCCAACAGCTGCCGCTGGATACCGCGCTCAAGGAGTGCGCCCCGGGTCAGTTCGAGATCAACCTGATTCATCTCGACGACGTCATGAAGGCCTGTGACAGCGCCGTCCTGCTCAAACGCCTGATCAAGGGTGTCGCCCTGCGTCATGGCTTCGACGCGACCTTCATGGCCAAGCCGTACGGTGATGAAGCCGGCAATGGCATGCATGCGCACCTGAGCCTGGTGGACCGCGATGGACACAATGTCTTCGCAGACCCCGGCGAGAATCCTCTGGGCACCGAGACCCTGCGTCACGCCATCGGCGGCCTGCTGGAACTCATGCCCGCCTCCATGGCGCTGTTTGCCCCCAACCTGAATTCCTATCGCCGTTTCCAGCAGGGCCTGTACGTACCGATGGCGCCCACCTGGGGATTCGACAACCGCTCGGTCGCCATCCGCATTCCCTCCGGCCCCAATGAGGCGCGTCGGCTGGAGCATCGGGTCGCCGGGGCTGACGTCAATCCCTACCTGCTGCTGGCGACGCTGCTGGCCTCCATCATCCATGGCATCACCCATCGGATCTCCCCGGGTGAGCCGGTGACCGGCAATGCCTATGATCAGTTCGAGCCCAGCCTGACCAACAGCTGGCCCGAGGCCCTGACGCTGCTGGAGGAAAGCGCTCCCCTCACGGCCGCTTTCAGCGAGCGCTTCCTGAATGTCTTCATTGCCGGTCGCCGGGCGGAGCGCGAGGCCGCGATGCAGATCATCAGCCGTCTGGAATACGACTGGTACCTGCGCAGCATCTGAGGCGCCTCACCCCGGACACGCTTGCCCAGTGGGCATTCCGGCCGGAGCGCGCCCACTGGCCCTGACCTCCCGCTTCGAGTGCGTCAGAGGCCGAGCCTGTCGCGTGTCTGGTAGTACCAGGCTCCCACGGCAGACAGCGGCACTCGCAACAGTCGTCCCCCGGGGAACGGCAGATGCGGCAGGTTCGCGAAGGCATCGAAGCGACCCTCACGCCCCCTCATCACCTCGCTGATCAGTCGCCCAGCGAGGTGACTGCAGGTCACGCCATGCCCGGAATACCCCTGGGCGTAATAGACATTGTCATTGAGCACGCCGAACTGCGGCAGTCGATTGAGCGTCATCAGGAAGGTTCCGCTCCAGGCATAGTCGATCCTGACGCTGGCCAGCTGCGGGAAGACCTTGAGCAGCTTGGGCCGAATCAGGGACTCGATATCGGCGGGGTCTTCACCGCCGTAGTTGACACCGCCCCCGAAGAGAAGACGGTTGTCGCGAGTCAGGCGGTAGTAATCCAGCAGATAGTTGCAGTCCTCCACCGCCATGCCATTGGGCAGCAGCCCGCGCGCCACGTCATCCGCCAACGGCTCGGTGGCGATGATCTGCGTGCCGCAGGGCATCGACTTGCCCTCGAGCTCCGGCAGCACACCGTGAAGATAGGCATTGCCCGCCATCACCACACGCTCGGCCCGGATGGCGCCAGCGGCCGTCCTGAGCACGACCGGACTGCCATGCTCGAGACTCACCAACGGGCTATGTTCGAAGATCACCCCGCCGAGGGACTCGAAGGCCGCGGCCTCGCCCAGCACCAGATTGAGCGGATGGAGATGGCCGCCGGAGTGGTCGACCAGGGCGCCCGTATACCCTTCGGCGCTCACTTCACGCTGGTAGGCATCCCCTTCCAGCAATTCGAGACTGGTATTGCCATAGCGCTCCCAGAGGGCCTTGTGCTCCTTGAGCCCCTTGAACTGACGCGCGTTGCAGGCGGCAAAGAGATTGCCGTCGCGCAGATCACAGTCGATGGCATAGTCAGCGATGCGATCCCGAATGATGCGATTGCCCTCAAAGGCCATGTCGCCCAATGCCTGCGCCGTCCGTGCGCCGAAGCGCGCCTCGATCACGTCCATGTCGCGACTGTAACTGTTGACGATCTGCCCGCCATTGCGACCCGAGGCCCCATATCCCACGCAGGCGGCCTCCAGCACCATCACCTTGAGCCCCTGCTCGGCCAGGTGCAGTGCCGCCGAGATTCCCGTGAAGCCAGCGCCGACCACGCAGACATCGCAGCTGACCTCACCGGACAACGGCGGGCGCTCGGGGGCGACATTGGCGGAAGCGGCATACCAGGAGGCGGCAGACTCCAGGGGGGTAGTGGCACTCATGACAGCATCCTTGTGGTAGACCAGATCAACCTGCGAACAAGACATCTTGCAGATACACACCATGAGCGCCGGACTGACGCGTCATGCCTCTCACTGACGACAACCCTTCTTCCGCCCGCCTCTTCCCCTGAACCTCGGGAGGCCACGACGGATGTCGTGGCCTCCCGGTATCCGTTGGCGTACCGCAGGGGTCTAGACACGCAGCAGCAGGTGCTCACGCTCCCAGGAGCTGATGACCTGGAAGTATTCCCCATGCTCGGCACGCTTGACGGCCAGATAACTCTTCACGAAGCGCTCGCCGAGGATGTTGGCCAACGGCGTACAGGCATGCAGAGCATCGAGTGCCGGGCCGATATCGTCCGGCAGGGTATTGCCGCCCTCCCAGGCCGAGCCGACCACCGGAGGGCGCGGCTCGATCCGCTCCATCATTCCCAGATAACCACACGCCAGCGAAGCCGCCATCACCAGATAGGGATTGGCATCGGCACCCGCCAGACGATTCTCGACCCGCGTACCTGCCGCGTCCGACACCGGCACCCGCAGGCCCACGGTGCGGTTGTCCAGGCCCCACTCGACATTGATGGGTGCGGAGCCACTGGTGTCATTGCGCATCAGACGCCGATAGGAATTGACGTTGGGGGCGAAGAACGGCATCGCGGCGGGCAGATAGGTCTGCAGGCCCCCGATGAAGTGACGGAACAGCGTGCTCGGCTGACCCGACGCATCGGCAAACAGGTTATTGCCTGACTCGACATCCACCAGGCTCTGGTGAATATGCATCGAACTGCCCGGCTGATAGGCCATCGGCTTGGCCATGAAGGTCCCGTACATGCCATGTCGCAGCGCCGTCTCCCGCAGGGTGCGCTTGAACATCACCACCTGGTCGGCGAGAGAAAGAGCATCCCCATGCTCGAAATTGACCTCCATCTGCCCCGCTCCCTCTTCATGGATCAGGGTGTCGAGATCCAGCCCCATCGCCTCGCAGTAGTCATACATCTCCTCGAACAGTGGATCGAATTCATTGACCGCATCGATGGAGAAGGACTGACGGCTGCTCTCCTGCCGACCGCTGCGGCCGATGGGCGGTTCCAGCGGATAATCGGAGTCGGTATTGGTCTTGACCAGATAGAACTCGGCCTCCGGCGCCACCACCGGCTGCCAGCCCTGTTCGGCATACAATGCCAGTATCCGTTTGAGCACATAGCGTGGCGACAGCTCGACCGGCTCACCATTCAGGTAATAGCAATCGTGGATGACCTGTGCGGTGGGGTCTTCCGCCCACGGCACCAGATAGAGCGCATTCACGTCCGGAATCAGCTGCATGTCCTGTTCGGCCGGGTTCCAGAAGCGGCTGTCTTCATCATCCGGATAGCCTCCCGTGACGGTCTGGATGAACAGCGAATCCGGCAGGCGTGGCCGCCCGCCATTGAGGTACTTGCGCGCAGGCATGATCTTGCCCTTGAGAATGCCGGTCAGATCCGTGACCAGACATTCCACCTCGGTGATACCGTGAGCGGCGAACCATTCCTGCAGGATCGCGTCATCATCTTCATGACCCGGCTGCTCGTGACCCACGTGATTGACACTCATAACACCTTCCTTGAACACCGCAGGCAGCGCCTGCGGTCAATGACGAGATGCCCGCGATCGACGAGACGCCGACTCAACGGGCCTGCACTTCCGACCATAACTGCTGGAAGATCTGCAACTGCTCACCGGAGAGACTCGGCGAGAAATGCAGACGCGCCATGTCATCCTCGGAGGGCTGGATCGGTGGCTGGGTCAGCACCTCATCCAGATACGGCCTGGCGGCGGCATTGGGGCTGGCGTAGTAGTTGTAGTTGGACAACTGCGCGCCGACCTTGGCGTCCAGAAGGAAGTTGATGAAGGCGTGTGCCAGCTCAGGATGCGGCGCCTTGGCGGGAATCATCATCGAATCGACCCACTTCTCGGCACCTTCATCCGGAATCATGTACTTGATATCGGCGAAGGACTCCGGATTCTCGTCCAGATAGAACAGATAGTCGCCGTTGTAGGACAGCGCACCATGCGTGACCTTGCGTGCCAGCTGTTGCAGGGCCGGCGTGCCATCGGAGAAGCCGCTGAAGTTGTCGCGATGCTTGGTCTCGATCAGCAATCTGGCCGCCTCACGCCAGGCATCCATGCCGGTACAGTCATAGCCATGACCGAGATAGGCACAGGCCGCCCCCATGCTGACCTGGCCATCGCCCATCAGGCTGAACGGATATGAGGCATTGACGGCGGGATCAAACAGCAGTGACCAGCTCTTGGGGGCATCCTTGAACGTGCTGGCGTTGTAGACCAGCCCGGTGACTCCCCACTGATACGGGACGGTGTAGTTGGCTCCCGGGTCAAAGCTCGGGTCCTTGAACTGCGCATCGACATTGGCCAGGTTGGGCACTTTCGCCTTGTCGATCTTCTGGACCAGGCCGGTGTTGATCAGGCGCGGCACGTAGTAATTGGACGGCACGATGATATCGTATTGGGACACCCCGCCGGCATTCAGCTTGGCCAGCATTTCCGGCAGGGAGTTGTAATAATTCTCGACCACCTCGACATCGAAGGCCTCTTCAAAGGCGGTGATGATCTCCGGGTCCATGTACTGGGTCCAGTTGAAGAGATACAGCTTCCTGTCTTCAGCCTGGGCGGCGCCTGCCAGCAGCAGACTGCCGATGGCGACCGCGAGACGCAGCGTGTGAGTTGTCATTGTGATGCTCCGTTCAGTCGATGAGAGAGGTGGTGAATGCCCGCCCCCGATACCGGCATGCCTGCCTGGTCAGGGGCGGGGTACGACGAGTGATCCTCCAGCGAAATCATGAAGCGCTGCGCCGGCGTGACAGCGCAAGACTCACGATCGCCGCCAGGGCGACCACCGCCATCATCAGGGTGGCGATGGCATTGATCTCCGGTGTCACGCCCTTGCGTATCGCGCTCCAGATGTAGATGGGCAAGGTGGCGCTCTCCGGTCCGGCGGTAAAGAAGCTGATCACGAAGTCATCCAGCGACAGCGTGAAGGACAGCAGGAAGCCCGAGATCAACGCCGGCTTCAGGGTCGGCAACATGAAGAACTGCACGCGCTGGCGCGGCGTGGCATAGAGGTCCTTGGCCGCCTCGAACAATGTCGGATCCAGACCGACGAAGCGTGAATAGACGATCAGCGCCACGAAGGGAATCTGGAAGGTGACATGCGCGATGATCATGGTGCCCAGCCCCGGCGACAGCAGACCGGTCAACTCATTGATCTTGACGAAGAAGGTCATTTCCGAGATCCCGAACACGATGTCCGGCAGCACGATGGGCAGATAGATCAGCACGATCAGCCAGCCCAGCTTGCGATGACGGTGGCGATACATGCCATACCCGATCAGCGTGCCGATCATCAGCGCCAGCAATGACGACACCACTGCCAGCAGCAGCGAATTGCCCAGCGCCGACAGAATCGCGACATTGCCCAGCAGACGCCGATACCAGCGCAGCGACACGCCGGTGAAGCTTGCGGCACTGTTGGAGGCATTGAAGGAGAAAAGCATCACCACGATCAGCGGCAGATACAGAAAACCGAGCGTCAGCCACCAGAAGCCCCGCAATCCCTTGTGAAGTCCGCCGCGCGTCATATCACCACCTCTTCACCGCCACCCAGGCGCCTGCCGATGCGACGCATGGCATAGAGTCCGATGAAGGTCGCGATCAACATCAGGATCGCCCCCGCCGCCCCCAGCGGCCAGTTGGCACTGCCGGAGAACTGATTGGCGACCAGATTGCCCAGCATCATGCCCTTGCCACCGCCGAGCAGTTCCGGAATCACGTACATGCCGAACGCCGGGATCGCCACCAGCACCACCCCCGCCAGCAGCCCCGGCAACGTCTGGGGGAATACCGCATGCCAGAAGGCCTTGAGCGGCGAGGCGTAGAGATCCTGCGCCGCTTCCACCAGCGAGAGATTGAGCTTCTCGAAAGCGGCATACAGCGGCAGTACCATGAAGGGCAGGAAGTTGTAGACCAGCCCCAGCGTGACCGCGAAATTGGACGGATAGAGCCCCATGTTGGGCGCGATCATGCCCATGGCCTCGGCCAGCTCCGCCAACGGCGTGCCCGGCGCCAGCAGGTTCATCCAGCCAAAGGTGCGGATGACCTGATTGGTCCAGGACGGCACGACTACCGCCAGCAGCATGATCGGCCGCCAGCGCTGGTCTGCCTGCGAGATGTGATAGGCGATCGGATACGCCACCAGCACCACCAGCACGGTGGAAAGCACGGTCTGCCACAGCGAACGCCCCAGCGTCATGAGATTGCCCGGGCTCCAGCCGAGAAAGCCCTGACCCGCCAGCTGCGTAAACGAGGTCAGCGACAAGGGCATCTCCGGCAAGCCATAGGGGCCATTGCTCATGAAGGCCACGCTCATCAGATAGAGACTGGGCAGCACCAGGAAGATGATGATCCACAGCGCGCCGGGGGCGACCGTCAACAGCAGGTGGCGTGACTCGGCCACCACCGCGCGACTGCGTGCCGTGGGCAAGCTCCCGTGATAGGCCATCGTCATGCCTCCAGCGTGATCAGGTCTTGCGCGGCCACCACCACATCGACGTGGTCTCCCACGTCCGGCAACTGGCCGCCCCGATTGTTGACCACCACCTGCAAGGTGACACCCGCCACCTCCACGCGATATTCGGCATGGCTACCGCGGTACAGTCGCTCCTGTACTCGGCCCGGCAGATGATTTTCCAGCACGTCGTAGCGTTCGAATTCGCTGGCGGGACGCCGGCGCAGTTCCAGCGTCTCGGGGCGCAGCAGCAGCAACCCGCCGCTGCCCGGTGCCTGCGCCGTCAGCATGCCCAGCGGCGTGGTCAGCCGGACGGCGTCATCGCGGCTGTCATCGCGAGCCGTGATCTCGAACAGATTGGCATGCCCCATGAAACGCGCCACGAAGGCATTGACCGGGCATTCATAGATCTCGCGCGGCGTCCCCACCTGCTGGATGCTGCCGCTGTCGAGCACCGCGATGCGGTCCGACATCACCATCGCTTCCTGCTGATCATGGGTGACGAACACGAAGGTCATGCCAAGGCGCTTCTGCAGACGCAGCAGCTCGATCTGGATCTGACTGCGCAGCCCGGCATCCAGCGCCGACAGCGGTTCATCCAGCAGCAGCACATCCGGCTCGCAGACCAGCGCCCGCGCCAGCGCGATACGTTGGCGCTGACCACCTGAGAGCTGGTCGACCCGGCGATCGATCAGACTCCCCAGCTTGATGAACTCGGCCATCTCGGCGACCTTTGCCTCGCGCTCGCCACTCGGCATGCCCTGCATGCGCAGACCGAAGGCGAGGTTGTCACGCACGCTGAGATGCGGGAACAACGCATAGGACTGGAAGACCGTATTGACGCTGCGCTGATGCGGCGGCACATCGGTGACATCGCGCCCGCCGATCACCACCTGCCCCTCATCCAATGCCTCCAGCCCCGCCAGAATGCGCAGAAGCGTCGTCTTGCCACACCCGGAAGGCCCCAATAGCGTGAAGAACTCGCCGGGCTGAATGGCGAGATCCACACCATCAAGCGCCGCCACCTCGTTGCCGAAGCGCTTGTGCAGCCCCTTGAGCTGAATGGATGACGCGGCACGGCACTGGAACCGGGGCTGGCCAGCCTCCGACGACTCTCTCGTGTCTCGCTCAGGCGCCATACCCTCGTTGCTGTCCACTGCGCTCATCGCGCCTCCCTTGCGATTACTCACCAGTCGTGTCCCGCTCATGGGCTGTCGGGATGATCAACGATGTCAAATGTGCAGCACCTTCATCATGGCTTCGGCCTAGAGCCGATCACGCAGCGTGTAGAAGCTGGTCGCCAGGACCAGCAGAGGAGTTCGCAACCAGTGTCCACCCGGGAAGGCGCGGTGGGGCATGGCGGCAAAGACATCGAAACGTTCCGCCTGGCCGGCAATCGTCTCGGCGATCAATTTGCCCGCCAGCCCTGCAAGCGACATGCCATGTCCCGAGTACCCCTGGGCGTAATAGACATTCGGGGCAAGACGCCCGAAGTCCGGTGCCCGATTCATGGTGATGGCCACGTCACCCCCCCAGCGGTAATCGATCCCCACCCCGTCAAGCGCCGGAAACAGACGGCGAATCTTGCCGTCCATGCGCGTCTTGAGGTGGCGCGGCTCTCGTCCGGTATAGCTCACCTCCCCCCCGTAGAGCAGGCGCCTGTCAGCAGAGAGACGGTAGTAGTCGAGCACGAAGTTGGCATCGGAAAGGGCATCATTGCCCGGCAACACCTGCGCGACCTGTGCTTCGCTGAGCGGTTCGGTGGCCACGATATAATTGGCGACGCGCATGATGCGCTCATCCAGCCGCGGGACCAGGCCATCGAGATAGGCGTTGGTCGCCACCACCACGAACTCGGCACTCACGCTGCCCTGCGCGGTATGCACACGCGCACGCCCTGCCTGCCCACCGGAGCCATTGGCGACGATGCCACTGCCACTTCGGCCATGCTCGAGCTTGAGCACAGGACTCTGTTCACAGATCGTAACGCCTGCCCGCTGGGCAGCACGCGCAAGCCCGAGGGTGTAATTCAGCGAATGCAGATGGCCACCCTCTCCATCATGCAGCGCCCCGGGATAGGCATCGGTAACGACTCGCGCTCGCAGGGCATCCCCCTGCAACCACTGCAATGCATGGTAGTCATGATCGCGTGCCATGCGCGCCTGAAATTCCTGCAATTCGCGCACATGTCGCGGCTTGACGGCAGCATGCAGATAGCCGCGGGTATAATCACAGGGGATCCGGTGCTTCTCGATCAGTGCGGTGGTGAGACGAACCGACTCGCGACTCATCTCCCAGATGGCATGCGCCTGCTCACGGCCGAGAGCCTTCTCGACCGTGGCGATGTCGGTGCCAAGTCCCGGCAGGATCTGGCCGCCACTGCGTCCCGAAGCCCCGAAGCCGATGCCGCGCGCCTCCAGCAGGATGACCGAATAGCCACGCTCAGCGAGATGCAGAGCCGCTGAGCAGCCGGTGATACCGCCGCCGATCACGCAGACATCAGCGCGTCGTTCACCGGCCAACGGTGGACAGGGCGCAAGCGTCACACGCTGACTGGCCTGGTAGTAGGAGCGGATGTCATCACGCCCACGCTGCGCTTCCTGGCGGTCTCGCCGCGGCTCGTCTGTCGCGCCTGATCTGCAGCCGACCATGCCCCTCCTTACCCGCCACTGTTGAGTTTATTCACCGACCCGGGGAATATTTGCGTTATTTACCACACGTCATCGGCAAATACTGCATATTGATTGCCCCGCGAGGTATAAATTTTCAACACGCACTGTTTTACACCCCTTTTGACGCCCCACAATGGCGCACCCCCCTGAGGTCATCAACGTCAGACTTTTGAGACCAGAAAAGCAAAAGCCCCGCAGCCTGAGAGGCTGCGGGGCTTGGTGACAGACCCTCCACGCATTGGCGTGAAGGGGGCTCGGGGAGTGCTCCACTCATGTCATGTCGAGCGACGACATACCGGACAGGCGGGGTCACGCTTGAGCCCCATGCGTCGCCACTCACCGGTCAGGCCATCGAAGGTGGCGAGCCCTCGATGCACACGCCCGGCACCACTGATCAGCTTGAGCGCTTCCAGCGCCTGGAAGGCCCCGATGATGCCGACCAACGGCGCGATGACCCCGCTCTCGGCACAGGTCAGCTCTTCATCGCCCTGCTCTTCCGGCGAATACAGGCAGCCGTAACACGACGCATCTGCCTCACGGCGATCAAATACCGCCAACTGACCGGAGAAACGAATCGCGGCACCCGACACCAGCGGCGTGCCTGCCGCCACGCAGGCGGCGTTGATCGGGAAGCGCGAACTGAAACGGTCAGTACAATCGAGCACCACGTCCGCGGCGGCGACCTGCTCGGCCAGCGCCTCGCCCTGAAGACGTTCGGACAGGGCGATCACCTCGGTGTCGGGATTGATCGCCGACACCGAGCTGGCGAGCGAGCGCGCCTTGGGCTGGTCGATGTCCGCCTCTCCGTGGGCGATCTGACGTTGCAGATTGGAGAGCTCGACATGGTCATCATCGGCCAGCACCAGCGTGCCGACACCGGCTGCCGCCAGATAGAGCGCCGCCGGGCACCCCAGACCGCCAGCCCCGATCACCAGCACCCGCGCGGCCAGCAATCGTTGCTGACCCGCGATATCGACCTGAGGGAGCAATATCTGACGCGAATAGCGCAGCAGTTGCGAATCTTGCATGGAAGGTGAGCCGTCTGTCTGTGAATGAAGTGAATGCTTTGGCCGGCCGCCGGGCCTGGGCCTGAGCTCTAAACCCTGAGCCCTGCCGCTGGCATCAGGGGCTCGTCACTTGGCGTCGAGATCCTCGATGTCCGGCACATGCAGCGAGAACTGCTCCTTGACCTCTTCCATCACCACATAGCTCTTGGATTCCTTGACCCCGGGCAGCGTCAGCACCACATCCCCGAGCAACTGCCGATAGGCGGACATTTCCGGAATCCGGCACTTGAGGATGTAATCGAACTGCCCCGAGACCAGATGACACTCCTGGATCTGCGGCAGCTTGGAGACGGCACGGCGGAATTCATCGAAGACGGAGGGTGACTGGGTCTCGAGGCTGATCTCGACGAAGACCAGCAGATTGGCCTTGAGCGCCTTGGGGTCCAGCACGGCCTTGTAGCCACGGATGATGCCGGCACGCTCGAGGCGTTTGACTCGCTCCAGACAGGGAGTGGTGGAGAGTCCCACCTCGGAGGCGAGGTCGACATAGGAAATGCGCGCATTTTCTTGCAGGCAGCGCAGGATCTTGAGGTCAATGCGGTCCAGAGAACGTGATTTCGCTTTCATTATAATAGTTTTCCCAGCAGGGTGACTTGCAGCAGGATCATCCTTACTCCTGTCTTTCGTGCAGTCAGGCAACCCGAGAACGCGGGGGTAATCAGGCGACCTTTCCAGTCATGCATCGCTTATTACTACCATACCCGCCCGACAGGAGATACGCCCGCACAGGCAGGCCTGCGACGAGGATTCCACGCAGGCTCCACTGAAAGCAGGGGTTTCCTCTGGCAAGTCCGGGCCGGCCTGCATTCCCGCCCGCCGGGGAGGCGTCAGCCAATGCGCCCCAGCGTGATGCGCTCTCGCCCACCGAGGTCTTCCAGCGTTTCCACTTCCAGAAAACCACCGGCGCGCAGCGCCTCGCGCACTTCCTTGCCCTGGGCCAGGCCATGCTCGAGCATCAGATGACCGCCCGCGGCCAGATGGCGGGGCGCGGCCTCGATCAGATGCAGGAAGTCTGCCAGCCCCTGCTGGCGCGCCACCAGTGCCGAGCGCGGCTCAAAACGCACGTCACCCAGTGCCAGGTGCGGGTCATCATCGGCCAGGTAAGGCGGATTGGCGGTCACCAGCGCAAAGCCGGTCTCGGGAACGGCGGAGAACCAGTCACTGCGCCGGAATTCGACGTTGGGAATCGCGAGATGCTCGGCATTGTCACGCGCAAGCTGCACGGCCTCCTCGATGAGATCGACCCCCAGCACCTGCCACTGCGGACGATGACGAGCGAAGGCCAGCGCGATGGCGCCGGTGCCGGTGCCGAGATCCAGCAGCGTGCCTTCGGGCGCCTCGGCCAGCTCCAGCGCGCACTCCACCATCACTTCGGTATCCGGGCGCGGAATCAAGGTGGCAGGAGAGCAGCGCAGCATCAGGCCATAGAACTCACGGCGGCCAAGCAGGTGGGCGACGGGGTGTCCTTCGGCTCGGCGTGCCAGCAGCGCCTCGAAGCGAGCCACGCCCTCGGCGCCCGCTTCCGACTCGAGATCGCGATCCCCCCAGGTATAGAACCAGGTGCGATCGCGCCCCATCACCTCTCCCAGCAGCAGCTCGGCATCCAGACGCGGAGACTCGCTGCCCGACTCACTCAGACGGGCAGCCGCGGCTGCCAACGTGACATCGATTCTCACCTCATTGCTCCTGCAGTGCCGTCAGCTGGTCTGCCTGATATTCGACGACCAGCGGCTCGATCACCTCGTCCAGCTGACCGGCGATCACTTCATTGAGCTTGTAGAGCGTCAGATTGATACGGTGATCGGTCAGACGTCCTTGGGGGAAGTTGTAGGTGCGGATGCGCTCGGAGCGATCACCGGAGCCCACCAGCTTGCGACGGGCATCGGAAGTCGCCTGTGCCTGGCTGTCCACCGCGGCCTGCTTGAGTCGCGCTGCCAGCAACGACATGGCGCGCGCACGGTTCTTGTGCTGACTGCGCTCGTCCTGGCACTCCACGACCACACCGGTGGGCAGGTGGGTGATGCGAATCGCCGAATCGGTGGTGTTGACGTGCTGCCCCCCGGCCCCGGAACTGCGGTAGGTATCCACTCGCAGGTCGGCCGGATTGATGTCGATGTCCCCGACCTCATCGGCCTCAGGCATCACCGCCACGGTACAGGCGGACGTATGGATGCGGCCCTGGGATTCCGTGGCAGGCACGCGCTGCACGCGGTGCGCACCGGATTCGAACTTGAGGCGCGAGTAGACCCCCTCGCCCTTGACGCGGGCGATGACTTCCTTGAAGCCACCATGCTCACCGTGGCTTGCGCTGACGGTCTCGACCTTCCAGCCCTTGAGCTCGGCGTAGCGGGAATACATCTTGAACAGGTCCCCCGCGAACAGCGCCGCCTCATCACCGCCGGTGCCGGCACGCACTTCGAGGAAGACGTTGGCCCCATCATCCGGGTCCCGCGGGATCAACAGCTGGGTAATCTCTGCCTCCAGCACGTCAAGCGCCGCATCGCTCTCGCGGACTTCCTCACGTGCCATCTCGCGCATCTCGGCGTCGCTGTCATCGCACATGCCGAGGGCGGCCTCGCGATCTTCCTTCAAGGCGCGATGGCGCTGCCATGCCTCGATCAATGGCTCAAGCTCGGCATACTCCCGCGACAGGTCACGGAAGCGGGCCTGATCCCCGATCACTTCAGGCTCCGACAGCAAGGCGGAGATCTCCTCGAAGCGGTCATGGAAGGTGTCGAGCTTGGTGATGAGGCTGTCTTTCATGAAGGGTCCTGTGATGAATCAACCGGCGCGAGCAGCAGCTCCTGCGCCGTCTGAAGAATATCCTGTCGATCGTCGCCTGACGCCTGACGCAGCGCCAGGGTCGGGTGATGCATGAAGCGGTTGGCCAACTGACGGGCCAGTTGCGCCACGACTTCCTGCGGGTCACGGCCCTGATCAAGCTCGGCCAGCGCCTGTGCCTCGCACTCTGCACGCAGTTGCTCGCCGTGGCTACGATAACGCTTGATGACTTCTCCGCCACTGCGCACACGCTTGCGGTGCTGCCAGGCACTGACACCCTGCCGGATCAGCTCTTCGGCCTGGGCAGCCGCCAGCTGGCGATGACGACGGTTTTCCTCGATGACTTCCTGCAGATCATCCACGGTATAAAGGAAGACATCATCGAGATCCCCGACCTGCGGCTCGATATCGCGCGGCACGGCGATATCGACCATGAAGACCGGCTTGTAACGGCGTTTCTTGAGCGCACGCTCCACCATGCCCTTGCCGAGGATCGGCAGCTGAGCGGCGGTGGAGGCTATCACGATATCGGCATTCTCGAGGGCATGCGGAATGCCTTCCAAGCCGATGGCACTGCCACCCAGCTCATCGGCCAGCGACTGGGCGCGCGACACGGTACGATTGGCGATGCACAGGTTGGCGATGCCCGCTTCCTTGAGGTGGCGCGCCACCAGCTCGATGGTGTCTCCCGCCCCGATGAGCAGTGCATTGGCTCGCGAGAAGTCATCGAAGATATGGCTCGCCATGCTGACCGCGGCATAGGCCACCGAGACGGGGTTCTCACCGATTCCCGTCTCGGTACGCACCTGCTTGGCGACCTGGAAGATATGCTGGAAGAGCTGCTCCAGTTCCCCCCCGAGACCGACGGTACCGCGGGCGAACTGATAGGCATCCTTGAGCTGACCGAGAATCTGCGGCTCGCCCAGCACCATGGAGTCCAGGCCGACCGCCACGCGAATCAGGTGGCGGACCGCCTCCTCACCGAGATGTTGATAGCTGCAGCGCTCAAGCTCTTCTGCGGGCAGGCCATGGTATCGGCTCAACCATGCGAGAACCGAGCGCGCACCGTCCTCTGTCACACAGTAGAGTTCCGTGCGATTGCAGGTCGAGAGCACCGCCGCCTCGGAAACTTCCGGCAGACGCTTCAGCTCGGCCAGCGCAGCCTCGAGCTGTGTCGGCGTGAAGGCAACGCGCTCGCGGACATCGACGGCGGCGGTGCGATGATTGATGCCAAGGGCAAGAAGGGTCATGGAGTCAGTCAGTCGTCAGGGTCTGGCCGGCAGGGCTCGCATCGAGGACAGGCGGCTGTCGCTTGGAAAACCTCCGCAATGAAGGGGCCGGCACCTGGCCACCTGCTTGCAGATCTCGTTTGTCAAAGCGGCTGAAATCGTAAAATTAGCGTGCTCATTCTACCACAGCGCCTACATCACGCGAGCCTGCAGGGCGCGGCCAGCGATGAGGAATTTCCATGGGCTTGGCAGTCTGATGCTATCACCTCCCGTCCGCCATGTTGATTCAGGAAAACGCCGAGCGGACAGGCGCTGCCCTTGCCTCCATGACAGGCACCGCCGATGCTATCCCCGTCCGCCTTCAGCCGTTATGCTGGAGCGATCAATATCCCCAGGGTGTGCTGCTGAGGCCGAGCGCAGGTCGGGCCGGAATTTCCAGCAGGCACACGCTGCCAGGCCACCTTTTACGGGTTTCATGACGGCGTGGGCGCGACTCCGGCCGGAACGTGCCGACTGGCCGAGATCCTTCCACCGCTGACTGCGAGGTTGCATGCACGTATCGACTGCCGCTGAACACTCCCCTCGCGGGGCGGCCCACGCGAGCCCTTCCGAGCGCCTGACGGGCACGGCACGGCTGGCCGACAGCCGCTGGACACGCTGCCTGCTGGCCAGTGTGCTGCTGGGTCTGGCCGGCTGCCAGTCGCCGGCCACGCAGGCTCCCTTCGCCTCTCAGCCGGACCCGCTGGATACCGCCCCACCCATCACCAGCGGCCTGGATGCCAACAGTCTCAATCAGCTGCTGGGCGCGGAGCTTGCCGGCCAGCGTGGCGACTACCCCAGCGCCGCCGATGGGTATCTGGCCGCCAGCCGCCGCTTCGATGACCCGGAACTGGCCCGGCGCGCCGTGCTGGCCGCTCGCTACGCCGACAATCCTGCCCTGCTGGAGCGTGCCGCCCAGCGCTGGCAACAACTGGACGATTCCGCGACCGAGCCGGGCATCATCCGCGCCCGCCTGGCCGTGGAGCGCGGCGACTGGATGACGGCGCTCGAGCAGCGTCTCGCGGTAGAGACCGCCGGCGGTACCGGCAACGTGACCACCTTGGCGGAGCAGTCCATCGATGCCGGCGCGGATCTGGAATCACTGCTGTCACGGCTGCTGGAGCATGTCGCGCAATATCCCGCGCAACCGGGCCCGCGAATTGCCGCCGCGCTCTATGAAGCGGCGCTTGGAAATGAGTCCGACGCTCGCAGGCGCCTGATGGCGATGGAAGGCGAGTTCCCCGAACTGGCCGAAGTGTGGCTGGCTCGCAGCGAGATAGAGCGCGACGCAGGCCGCCTGAGCGCCTCACGTCAGGCGGCCGAGCGTGGCCTGGCCATCGCCCCGAATGACAGTCGCTTGATCCTGAGCGCCGTCCAGACCGAACTTGCCGGTGGTGACATCGAGGCCGCGCGCCTGCGCATTGATGACCTTGTCAGCCGCCATGCCAACGCACCGCGCCTGCGTCTGGCACTGGCCAGCCTCTATCTGGACGCCGACTCTCCCGAGGACGCTCGTCGTCTGCTGCTGCCGTTGCTTGATGACACGCCGGTCCCGGATGCCGCCTATGCCCTGCTCGGGCTGGCGGCAGAGGCCAGCGGTGAGATCGACAACGCCATCCTCTATTACCGACAGGTACCGGATGGGGAGCGCTACGTCTCAAGTCGCGCGCGCGCCGCGCAGCTGCTGGTGGAGCATGATCGCAGCGAGGAGGCACGCCAGTTCCTTGCCGTCGAGCGCCTGCGTCATCCGCGTCACGCCATGACATTGCTCAGCTTCGAGATCGACCTGCTGGATGCCCAGGAACACTACGCCGCCGCCGACGAGCTGCTCGACGGCAGCATCAAGGCTCGCCAGAAGACACTCACCAGGGCACGCAGCGAAGGTGACGGCGAAAGCGCTGCCGTGACGGAGAACGAACTGGCCAGCCTGCTGTTCCTGCGCGGCATTCGTCGTCTCGATGACGGGCGTCTCGAGGAGATGGAGCAGGACCTGCGTCAGGTCATTGCACTGGAGCCCGAGAATGCCAGCGCCTACAACGCTCTGGGCTACACCCTGCTGGTAGAGGATGCGGACCGCCGCGCCGAAGCGCTCGAACTGGTTCAGCGCGCCCATGCGCTGAAGCCGAATGACCCTGCCATCCTCGACAGCCTCGGCTGGGGGTATTTCCTCACCGGGGATGCCGCCCAGGCATTGCCCCCGCTGGAAGCGGCCTGGGCACAGCAACAGGATGCCGAGATAGGCGCACACCTCATCGAGGTGCTGTGGTCACTCGAGCAGCAGGATGAAGCACGCAGCCTGGCCATCGAGCTCAGTGAGCGTTTCGAGGAGGCCAGCGAGCTGGAAGCCCTGTTCCAGCGCATCCCGGCTCTGCGACCGGTCGTGGATGCGCCCTGACAGGACAGCCCGGCACTTTCTGTCCATCGGCGAGTCCATTATCCTGACTCGCCGATGGCGCCATCGGTTGCCCATCGACTCTCATTCCGCCATCCGGAAGGCTTTCGCGTCATGACCTCCTCTTCTTTCCCCCTATCATCATTCTCCTCTCCCCGGACACGCCACCTTTCCCTCGCCATGTTGCGCCGTCTGGTGGGGCCAGTCCTGCTGGCCATGACATTGGGCCTGAGCGGCTGTGCCAGTCAGATGGCCAGCGACAACGCCGGTGACCTGACCCGCAATGAAGGTGACTGGCAGCAGCAGAGCGACAGGATCGATTCGCTCACGCACTGGCAACTGGCAGGCAAGGTCGGCATTCGCACGCCGGAGGAAGGTCACAGCGCCAATCTTGACTGGCAGCAGGAGGGCGATGACTACCACATGCTGATCACCGGCCCACTGGGTGCTGGCCGCACGACCCTGGTGCGTGATGCCGAGGGCGTGCGCCTCTCCTCGTCCGACGGCGACTTCCAGGCACCGGACGCCGAAAGCCTGATGCTCTCGCAGCTGGGCTGGTCCTTGCCGCTGGGGGCTCTGGATGACTGGGTCCGCGGAGTGGCAGCCAAGGGCGAGCACGACCTGAAGAGTGACGCCCTCGGCTTCCCCGATACCCTTTATCAGGATGGCTGGGAGGTGGACTATCAGGATTGGACCCGCGCCGAAGGACTGTGGCTGCCGCGCAAGATGAAACTCTACTACGGCGATCTGACCGCCACCCTGATCGTCAACCAGTGGCAGGCACTCTAAGCGTGCCCCCGACGCTCTCTTCTTTCTCCACGGCCAGCATTCCGGCCAGCTCATCCATGACGGACACGATGACCGCGACACTTTCTCTGCCGGCACCGGCCAAGCTCAACCGCATGCTGCATATCACCGGTCAGCGCGCCGATGGCTATCATGAACTGCAGACACTGTTCCAGTTTCTGGATCACGGTGACCGACTGGACTTCACGCTGCGTGATGACGCTGCCATTCACCTCGCCCCGGCCATCGAAGGCGTGCCCGCGGAGTCCAACCTGATCATGCGTGCCGCTCGCCTGCTGAGAGAAGCGGCCGTCGCACGCGGCCAGGTCGCGAGCTCGAATGACTTGCCCGGTGTCGATATCCGGCTGAAGAAGGTGCTGCCGATGGGCGGTGGCCTGGGCGGTGGCAGCAGTGATGCGGCCACCACGCTGCTGGCGCTGGACCACCTCTGGAAACTTGAGCTCGACCTGGACACCCTGGCCGAGCTCGGACTGGCTCTGGGGGCCGATGTACCGGTCTTCGTTCGCGGCTTTTCGGCCTGGGCCGAAGGCATCGGTGAGCGACTGGAACCTGCCCCGCTGGACACCCCGTGGTTCGTGGTGATCCACCCGGGCATCGAGGTCGCGACCCCCACCGTGTTTGGCCACCCGCAATTGACACGTTCCAGTCCCGCGATTAGTATGGCGCGCGCACTGCAGGGGGGCCGCAACGACTGCGAAGTCGTGGTGCGCACTTTGTACCCGGCAGTCGCCGACGCCCTGGACTGGCTGGACCAGTTCGGCACCGCCAGACTGACGGGCACCGGCGCCTGTGTGTTCTGTGCGTTCGATGACGCACGACAGGCCAGCAAGGTGCTGGGCCGACTCGACTCCGAGCGCCCGACCTGGCACGCCTTCATGGCACGTGGTTGCAATCTCTCCCCTCTTCATGCCGCTCTGGCTTCGGCCTGAGCACAGCAACTGGTTGAAGTGAACGTTGCTGGGGTATCGCCAAGTGGTAAGGCACCGGTTTCTGGTACCGACATTCCCAGGTTCGAATCCTGGTACCCCAGCCAATCCTGGCCGTTCCCGGTCAACCCGGAATTCTCCACTCCCGAGATCCCACAAGACTCCAAAGGTGGCTGCGCGTGTCAAAACTGATGGTATTCGCGGGGAATGCCAATCCCGCTCTCGCCCGCAAGGTAGCTGAAGCCCTCGATACCCGCCTGGGCCACGCAACCGTCGGTCAGTTCAGCGATGGCGAGATTGCGGTAGAAATCAACGAAAACGTCCGCGGCAAGGACGTCTTCATCATGCAGTCCACCTGCGCACCGACCAACGACAACCTGATGGAGCTGATCCTGATGGTGGATGCGTTGCGTCGTGCGTCAGCGGCGCGCATCACGGCGGTCGTGCCGTACTTCGGCTATGCCCGTCAGGATCGCCGCGTGCGCTCCGCTCGCGTGCCGATCTCGGCAAAGGTGGTCGCGGACATGATGGTCAAGGCTGGCGTGAATCGCGTCATGACCATGGACCTGCATGCCGACCAGATCCAGGGCTTCTTCGATGTGCCGGTGGACAACGTCTACGGCTCCCCGATCCTGCTCGACGACATCGAACGTCAGAACTATGACAACCTGATCGTCGTCTCCCCGGATGTGGGCGGCGTGGTGCGTGCCCGTGCCATCGCCAAGCAGCTCAACTGCGAGCTGGCCATCATCGACAAGCGTCGTCCCCAGGCCAACCAGGCCCAGGTGATGAACATCATCGGTGATATCAAGGACCGCACCTGCGTGCTGGTCGATGACATGATCGACACCGCCGGCACCCTGTGCAAGGCGGGCGAGGCACTCAAGGATCATGGCGCCAACCGCGTCGTGGCCTATGCGTCCCACGCGATCCTGTCCGGCCCGGCGGTCGACAACATCACCAACTCCGTCCTCGACGAAGTGGTGGTGGCCGACACCATCCCGCTGTCCGACACCGCACGTCGTTCCGGCAAGATCCGCCAGCTGACAGTCGCTGGCCTGATCGCCGAGGCGATCCGTCGCGTCAGCAATGAAGAATCCGTCAGCGCCATGTTCCACTGAGTCCTGTCGGCGGGCCCTGCTCGCCGCTGCTCGGGGAAGAGGCACTGACACCGGCAGATGATCCGTCATCTGCCGACAAGCGGCCGGCCCGGAAATCTCCGGGCCGGCCTCATGGATCCGGTAGCGCTCTGGTCGCGGGGGCTGCCGGATTCTCATTAGACCCTTGAGGTATCTGCAAAATGAAACTGTTCAAACTGAATGCTGAAGTTCGTGAAGACCTGGGGAAAGGTGCGAGCCGCCGCCTGCGTCGTACGAACGACTTCGTGCCGGGAATCGTCTACGGCGCCGACAAGGCCCCGACTCCGGTCATGGTCGACAAGCCGAGCCTGTACAAGGCGGTTGACGATGAGGCGTTCTACTCCTCCATCATCACCCTGAATGTTGCTGGCAAGGCCGAGAAAGTCGTCATCCGTGACCTGCAGCGTCACCCGTTCAAGCCGCTGCTGACTCACATCGACTTCCTGCGCATCGACCCGACCCACAAACTGACCATGAACGTGCCGCTGCACATCACTGGTCAGGAAGCCTGTGTCGGCGTCAAGGATCAGGACGGCGTCCTGCACATCCTGGCAACTGACGTCGAAATCAGCTGCCTGCCGGAAGCCCTGCCGGAATACCTGGAGCTGGACGTGTCCAAGCTGGAAGTTGGCCACACCCTGCACCTGTCCGACATCGCTCTGCCGGAAGGCGCCGAGTCCGTTGCCCTGTCTCACGGTGCCGATCACGACACCGCTGTGGTCAACGTCACTCGTCCGAACATCTCTGCTGACGCAGAAGATACTGCTGAAGGCGAAGAAGCCGCTGCAGAATAACGCAGCCTTCTGATCAGGGAGCCAGACACGCATGTCACGAGTGAAAGCGATCATCGGCCTCGGTAATCCGGGGAGCGAATACGAAGACACCCGTCACAACGCCGGCGTCTGGCTCCTTGACGCTCTTGCGCGCCACGGTCACACCACGTTGCGTCCGGAACGCAAGTTCCATGGCCAGTACGCGAAGATCATCTTCGCCGGTCAGGATCTGCATCTGCTGTTCCCATCGACGTTCATGAATCGCAGCGGTCAGGCCGTGGCCGCATTGTGCAACTTCTACAAGCTCGCCCCGGATGAACTGCTCGTCGCCCACGACGAACTGGACATCGACCCCGGCACCGCCCGCTACAAGCAGGGTGGCGGCCACGGGGGGCACAACGGGCTTCGCGACATCATCAGCGCACTGGGCAACGACAAGTCGTTCCATCGTGCCCGCATCGGCATCGGCCACCCCGGCAATGCCAAGCTGGTGACCAACTTCGTGCTCGGGCGTCCCGGCAAGGCTGAACGCCAGGCCATCGATGACGCCATCGACGAAGTGGTCATGACCCTCCCGGATGCCCTCAGCGGCGAATGGGCACGGGCCATGAATCGCCTGCACTCCTTCAAGCACTGAACCTCTGCATCACCCGGCATCACTCCTCTCCGAATTTCGGTGATTCGCTCAGCGCATCACCTCGCTTGCGTGTGCGCGTCTCGCCACGCGATCAGCAGCAAAAGGCATCATTTGTCGCGCGACATGCGCCCAATGGATGACCTCGGCGGCATGAGGCCTTACACTTCCCGCCTGACTTCACACCGTGCCTGTCCCCTCGTCTCCTCGCATGGCCCGTGCCCTCGCACTCCGGGCCTGCCGGTCGAGACGGTCATCAGTGCCACGCCCCATTCGACACGTCACACCAGGATCTAGCGCCATGGGTTTCAATTGCGGCATCGTCGGCCTGCCGAACGTCGGCAAGTCCACTCTCTTCAATGCACTGACCAAGTCGGGCATTGACGCCGAGAACTTCCCCTTCTGCACCATCGAGCCGAACACCGGTATCGTGCCGATGCCTGACCCTCGCCTGAATGCGCTGGCCGAGATCGTCAAGCCGGAGAAGGTGATTCCGACCACCATGGAATTCGTCGACATCGCAGGTCTGGTCGCCGGCGCCTCCAAGGGCGAAGGTCTGGGCAACAAGTTCCTGGCCAACATCCGCGAGACCGATGCCATTGCCCACGTGGTGCGCTGCTTCGAGGATGACAACGTCATCCACGTCGCCAACCACGTTGACCCGGCCGCCGATATCGAGACCATCAACATCGAGCTGGCCCTGGCCGACCTCGACAGCGTCGAGCGCAGCATCCAGCGCCTGGCCCGTGTCGCCAAGGGCGGCGACAAGGAAGCCATCGCCACCAAGGCGGTGCTGGAGCGTATCCAGCCGCACCTGGCCGAAGGCCAGCCGCTGCGCAGCTTCGGTCTCAGCGATGACGACCTCAAGATCCTGCGTGGCTTCGGCTTCCTGACCCTCAAGCCGACCATGTACATCGCCAACGTCAGCGAGGAAGGCTTCGAGAACAACCCCTACCTCGACATCGTGCGTGGCATCGCCGCCAATGAAGGTGCCAGCGTGGTGCCGGTGTGCAACAAGATCGAAGCCGAGATCGCCGAGCTGGAGGAAGAGGAACGCGAGATGTTCCTCGACGAGCTGGGCATGGAAGAGCCAGGCCTGGATCGCGTGATCCGCGCCGGTTATGAACTGCTGGGCCTGCAGACCTACTTCACCGCTGGCGTGAAGGAAGTGCGTGCCTGGACCGTCAAGATCGGCGCTACCGCTCCGGAAGGCGCTGGCGTCATCCACACCGACTTCCAGAAAGGCTTCATCCGCGCCGAAGTCATCTCCTATGACGACTTCATCGCCTACAAGGGCGAGCAAGGCGCCAAGGATGCCGGCAAGTGGCGCCTGGAAGGCAAGGACTACATCCTCAAGGATGGCGACGTGGTGCACTACCGCTTCAATGTCTGAGGCCTCGGGCGCAGTCAGTACCTGGTGAGCCAGCCTGAAAGCGCCTGATGCTGCAGGGAACGCCCCTGATCTCCCACGAGGTCAGGGGCGTTCTGCATCATGGGTCATGCCCCATCATCAAGAGCACAGCCCTGCAGCCATTGTGCCGCCAGCGTCGCCAACTGGTCCGCCAGTGACTGCGCCAGACGCCCCCTCCCCGCCTCTCGACGCCACACGGCACTCAGCATCAGCTCGCCGGCCTGAGGCAATGTCCGCGCGTCCAGGCCACGCTCCCGACAGGCGGTATGCGCCGTCAAGGCATCGACCACGGCCAGCCCCTCCCCTGCCTGCACCAGTGCCGCTGCCAGCGGATAGGTCTGTACGCGCGTCACGATGCGAGGAGATGACGGTGCTTTCGAGTTACCTGATTCAGACGGTGACGGCATCTCGCTCGCCAGCAGGCCATCGAGACGTCGCGCCAGCGGATCATGCGCCCCCAGCGCGATCAGACGCTGACCGGCAAGCTCCGCCACCGTCATCGGTGCCTGCTGACACTCCTGTGCCCAGTACCCTGCTGGCGCCAATACCTTCAGGGGCATGCGGGCCAGTGCGCGAGTCATCAGTGCCGGATGCGTCGGCGCACTCAAGGTGAAGGCGATATCGACTTCATGCAGCAGCAGGGCATCGATGATCTCGCGGGTGTGCTGGGTGGCCAGCTCGCAATTGACTCGAGCATGTCGCCGGCGCCATTGCCCCAGCGCCTGCGGCAACAGCTGCTGGGCGATCGCCGGCGTCGCCACCACCTTGAGAGACTGCGCCTCACCTGAACGCAAGCCTTCTACCAGCCGCTTGACGTCATCCAGCTGCCCCAGCATCCCCTGGCTTGCCGCCTCCAGCTTGCGCGCCTCCTCCGTGGGCACCAGCTGTCCGGCGCTACGGGTGAACAGCGCGATCCCCCACTGCCGCTCCACCTGCTGCAACGCCTTGCTCGCGGCCGGCTGGGAAACATGCAACAGCCGAGCGGCGCCGGTCACGCTGCCGGCCTGCAACACCGCATGAAAGACCTCCAGATCCCTGAGCCGCATGCAAGATCTCCACATTCTGTCGTGTTGTCTCAACGTCCAGCCGACAGCCTACCCCATAACCGAGGGTTATGACGTGGCGAGGATCTTTCATTCGCCGCTCGGCCCCGGGACAGGCATGCTCATCTGCCTCCCCCATACCGTCAGGAGCCTGCCATGCAACGTCATGTGACCATCATCGGAGGCGGCGTGATCGGCCTGAGCAGCGCTCATGCACTGGTCCGAGCGGGACACTGCGTGACCCTGATCGATGCCCATGCCGAGGTCGCCCGCGAGACCAGCCACGCCAATGGCGGCCAGTTGAGCTACCGCTATGTGGCGCCACTGGCCGATAGCGGCGTGCCCCTCCAGGCCATCAAGTGGTTGCTGGCAGGCAATGAGGCACCGCTGCGGCTGCGCCCGCGGCTTGCCCCCTCGCAATGGCGCTGGATGACGCAGTTTCTGGCCGCCTGCAATCAGCGCACGCATCGAGCAAGCGCAGCGCAGATGCTCGCCCTGGCACTGCACAGCCAACAGATCATGACGCAGTGGCGAGTTCAGGATGCACTCGAGGAGTTCGCCTGGCAGCAACGCGGCAAGCTGGTGATCCATCGCGACTCCGCAGCGCTCGACAAGGCCGCCGCCGCACGCGTCGCACCTCAGGACCAACAGGTGCTCGATGCACGTCAATGCATCGCACTGGAGCCCTCGCTTATCCACCAGCAGGCTCATCTGTCGGGCGGAATCTTCAGCGCCTCGGACGAGACGGCGGATTGCCATGCCTTCTGTCAGGCGCTGGAGCGCAAGCTGCAGGCCTCTGGTCGCTATACACGCCTCGCCAGCACCCGCGTCGCTCCATTGAGCGCGCACGACGGGCGCATCGCGCACCTCGAACTCACCCGCGCCGATGGCCGCCGCGAACGCCACGCCGTCGATACGCTGATCATCGCGGCCGGCAATCACGCCACCGAACTGGTCCGCCCGCTGGGCATCCGCCTATCTCTGCAACCGCTCAAGGGCTACAGCCTCACGCTGCCACTGCCAGCTGACACCCCAAAGACAGCGGCCCCGCGCATCAGCGTGACGGATGCCGCGCGCAAGGTGGTCTACGCCGATCTGGATACACGCAAGTCCCGCCAGCTGCGCGTCGCGGCCATGGTGGATATCGGCCACCGCGAATCTGACAGCTTCCATCCTGCGCTGGACGAGAAGCGCATTGCCGCCCTGCGTCAGCTGGCTAGTGAGACCTTCCCCGACGCCGGCGATTTCTCGCAAGCCACTCCGTGGGCCGGGCTGCGCCCCAGCACGCCGAAGGGCCCTCCGATCCTGGGCCGCCCCCAGCAAGCGGGCAGACCGGACAACCTGTGGCTGAACGTCGGACATGGCAGCCTGGGCTTCACGCTGGCCTGCGCCAGTGGCGACCTCATCGCACGCGCCATCTCGCACGAGACCCGTCCCGGCACGCTCCTCGATACCCTCCCCGACCACCTCGCAGAGCAGCTCGGCTGCTAGCCTGATGAATTCCCTGCCACTTTTTCAGGCTGATGCGTTGACAACATCACGGATAATCCGTAATATTCGCCTCCGTTGGACGGCTACATAGCTCAGCTGGTTAGAGCACATCACTCATAATGATGGGGTCCCCTGTTCAAATCAGGGTGTAGCCACCAACCAAGATTCGAAAGGCCTGACTGCTTGCAGTCAGGCCTTTTTCGTTGCGTCGGATTCACATTCCCTCGCATCGCCTGCGCTCATGCTCGTGACTCCCGCCGACAATCGACACCGGAACCGGAACCGGAACCGGAACCGGAACCGGAACCGAAACCGGAGCCGAAACCGGAACCGAAAGAGGCAGCCCGCAGGCCGCCTCTTTCAATGTTTCAATTTTTCAATGTTTCACTGTGCTCGCCAGTCCAGCTCTGCTCAGTCCAGACGCTCGCGATTGCAGAATGCCACCAGCACCTTGATCAGCATCGCCACATCGGCACTGCCGGACGTCTCACGAATCGAGTGCATGCCCCACTGCGGCAGCCCGACATCCAAGGTCGGCACCCCCACTTCACTGGCAGTGATCGGCCCGATGGTGCTGCCGCAACCCATGTCGGCACGGCTGACGAACGTCTGAACCGGCACCTCCTGCTCCCGGCACAGCTCACGGAACAGACCCGCCGTGGTGCTGTTGGTGGCATAACGCTGATTGGCGTTGACCTTGATCACCGGCCCCGCATTCAGTTTCGGGCCATGACCCGCATCATGCTTGTCCGGGAAGTTGGGGTGGACGGCATGCGCATTGTCACAGGAGATCATCAAGGAGCGCTGCACGAGGCACTGATAACCTTCTTCGTTGTCCAAGCCCACATAGTGATTGATGCGCTTGAGCACATCCGCCAGGAAAGGCCCCTGGGCACCGCAGGCGCTGGCACTGCCGACTTCCTCGTGATCCGTGGCGACGAACAGCGCGCCCTGGCTGCCATCGGCCCCCAGCAACGCTTCCAGGCCGACGAAGCAGGACAGCAGATTGTCCAGGCGTGCACTGGCGACCAGCTCGCCCTTGAGCCCGGCCTGGGCCGCCGGCTGCAGATCATGCAGCCCGAGTTCGAAGTCGATGACCTCCGCGACACGCACGCCGTGCTGCTCTTCCAGCAGCTCGATCAACAGCGCATGGAAGGCCTCAGCCGGGGTGCCAGCCTCCTCGCCCAGCTGCATGACCACGGCGGACATCTGCGTCTGGGCATTGATGGCGCGCCCATTGTTGACGTCACGATCCAGGTGAATCGCCAGGCTCGGAACACAGGCCACCGGCCGCATCACCGTCAGCAGCAGACTCTCGCGACGGCCATCCTGGTGACGCACCTGAACACGGCCTGCAAGCCCGAGATCGCGATCGAACCAGGTATTCAGCAGCACGCCACCGTAGGTTTCGATCCCCAGGGTCAACCAGCCCTGACTGAGCTGGGCTGGATTGGGCTTCAGGCGCAGGCAAGGAGAATCCGTGTGCGCGCCGATCATCCGTATTGCCTCGAGCTGCGTATTACCCCGAGGAAGCTGAAAGGCGATCAGCGAGGAATCATTGCGCGTCACGAAAGCCCGTTCACCGGGCGACAACTTCCAGCTTTCGGTTTCCTCGAGTCGGCGATAGCCTTCGCGCTCCAGGCGAGCCGCCATGGTCGCCGTGGCATGCCAGGGAGTCGGAGAGACATTCAGGAATTCAAGCAGTGCTGGAACGCGGGAATCCGCAATCGCGTAAGTCATGATAGCGTCAAGTCCTCGAAGATGAATGCAAGGCACTGTATAAGAAGAAACATGATGGATAGAGCGAAACGACTCCTCCCTTGCGGTGGTGATCGACCCGCCAGCTCTCGTCAGCCGCGCAGGTCCCGCAGGACCGATCACGCCAGGCAGCGCTGACACGCCATACCGCAAGCCCCGCCGATCAACGACAGGCAACTGTCGCGGACGCGGGAGGCTGCTACAATGCCCGCTCGACCTCTCCGCGGAGAGGTCGCTCAGGGAGCAGAGTGTACATGAATCGGGAGTGCTTCATTGATGAGCCTGTTTGCAAACGTCCGGCGCACGGCATGCCTTGCCTTGTGTCTCGCCATGGCCGGCCCCGCCAGCGCCGCGGTCACCCCTACTGACGCCGATGCACAGGCTGCTCGCGAAGTTGCCGAATCATTGCGTTACGGGCATTACGAAGATGTCACGCTGGATGACCAATGGGCTACCCAGGCATTCACGCAATATCTCAAGACACTCGACCCCCAGAAAGCCTATCTGCTGGACTCGGATATCACCGAGTTCAGTGATCTTCGCCACGACTTCGATGACGCCATGCTCGACGGTGATCTCGAGCGCCTCTACGCCCTGCATGCCCGCTACCAGCAGCGCCTCACCTCACGCCTCGAATGGCTGGTGAAGACGCTGGACGGCAAGCCGAGCTTCGATTTCACCCGCGATGATCGACTCGCACTCGATCGTGCGGAAAGCCCCTGGGCCGACAGCGAGCAGGAGCTTGATGAGCTGTGGCGCAAGCGACTCAAGAACGCCTGGCTGTCGATGTCGCTGTCCGACAAGAGCGACGAGGACATCGCCAAGACGCTCAGCGAGCGCTATGCCAACCAGCTCAAGCGCATCGAGCAGACCAACGACGAAGACATCCTGACCCTGATCATGCACGCCGTCACCGGCAGCATCGATCCGCACAGCGAATACTTCTCCCCACGCCAGGGCGAATCCTTCGATATCCAGATGAAGCTGTCACTCGATGGCATCGGCGCCCTGCTTCAATCCGAAGGCGAGTACGTCAAGGTCTCAAGCCTGGTACCGGGCGGCCCGGCCGAGAAGGACGGGGAGCTCAAGCCGGCGGACCGCATCGTGGCCGTTGGTCAGGGGGATGGCGAATGGACCAACGTGGTCGGCATGCGCCTTGACGATGTCGTGGACCTGATCCGTGGCCCCAAGGGCTCCGTCGTGCGCCTTGAAGTCATCCCGGCCCAGTCCCTGGATGTCACCAAGACACGGGAAGTGGACATCACCCGCGACACCGTCAAGCTGGAAGACCAGGCTGCCAACGCCAAGGTCGTCGACGTCAAGCGCAATGATGGCGTGCACAGGATCGGCGTGATTCACGTCCCTGCCTTCTATGTCGACTTCGATGCCTGGCAGGCCGGCGAAGATGACTATCGCAGCACCACACGTGACGTGGCGCGCCTCATCGATGAGCTGAAGGCCAAGCAGGTGGAAGGCATCATCCTGGATCTGCGCAACAATGGCGGCGGCGCCCTGCAGGAGGCCAATTCGATGATCGGCCTGTTCATCGACCGCGGCCCCACCGTGCAGGTACGTGATGCCCGCGGACGCATCAGCCTGTATGGCGATACCGATGCCGGCACCCACTACGATGGTCCGCTGGCCGTCCTGGTCAACCGCCTTTCGGCCTCGGCCTCCGAGATCTTTGCCGGCGCCATCCAGGATTATGGCCGCGGCCCGGTCATCGGCAGCCAGACCTTCGGCAAGGGCACCGTGCAGACGATCTCCTCGCTGACACAAGGTGAAATCAAGCTGACCCGCGCCAAGTTCTATCGCATCTCCGGTGACTCCACCCAGAACAAGGGCGTCAAGCCGGACATCGCCTTCCCCAGCATCATCGACCCGAAGGAAATCGGCGAATCGAGCCTCGACTACGCCCTGCCATGGGACCAGGTTCGCCCGGTGAAGTATCGTCGCTATGGGGAACCGGCTCGCTACCTGGCAGCCCTGCGTGCCCGCCACGAGAGCCGTGTCGAACAGGAGCCCAACTTCGTCTACCTGCAGAGCGAAGTCGCGCTGTCAAAGGCACTGCGCGCCCAGCAGACCAGCATCAGCCTCAATCGTGAGCAGCGCAAGCGCGAGATGGATGCCCAGGAAGCCGAGCAACTGGCACTGGAAAACAAGCGCCGCCGAGCACTGGGCATGGAGCCGCTGTCGAGCTTCGCCGAACTTGATGCCGCCAGCGATCACATCGCATCGGCAGAAAGTGACCTGCAGCAGGAGATCGAGACGCAGGACAGCACCGACGAGCCAGCCGAGGATCCCATCGATCAGGCTCAGCTCCAGGAAAGCGCCGAGATCCTGCTCGATTACGCCCATCTCAATGGCGATCGCTGAACTCTCTCGTCGTCGCTGACGCGCCGGCACATCGCGATTGCAAGGCCCCTGCCCTCATGTCAGATCCGAGTGCAGGGGCTTTTTCATGCCTGATGCAGGCGTCACCGACACGCACGGGCGACATTCGACGCCATGCGCCACGCCCCGGGCGAGACGGCCCTCGGGAGAAACAGGCGCCAGCAAAGACAGACGAGCAACGAACAGGCGAGTCGACGCACCGGCGCTCGGCACGCGAGGGCAAGCTGAAACGAATAGCAGAAAGAGATCGACCAGCAAGGAAGCGGGCGGACACAGGAAAGCAGGCAGACACAGAAAAGCGGCAGCGAAGGCTGCAGGAGTAAGACACCATCAGCGCAGAATCACGTCATTCTGACGAGAGGCAGGCGGGATCTCGAACGATCGACTGGCAAGAGGGGGAGATACGGGATGTGATATTGGCTCCTCGAACAGGACTCGAACCTGTGACCCAATGATTAACAGTCATTTGCTCTACCAACTGAGCTATCGAGGAACAACGAAATATCGATCGATATCAGGGCGATATCGAAGCTGACGATGAGATTCTCATCTACCAGCGTCATTTCCGGCATTGGCAGGAAGCCTGGGATTGGCTCCTCGAACAGGACTCGAACCTGTGACCCAATGATTAACAGTCATTTGCTCTACCAACTGAGCTATCGAGGAACGACCGGAAATCCATCTGTCAGCGACATCATCATGGATGCTGTCAGACTGACATTTCAAGCATGCTGCGTGTGCTATTGGCTCCTCGAACAGGACTCGAACCTGTGACCCAATGATTAACAGTCATTTGCTCTACCAACTGAGCTATCGAGGAACAACCTTGAACACGCGACGAATTATACGGAAATACTCAATGGCGTCAACCACCTTCGGGCATTCAACCTACCGCAGAACTCGCTCGATTCCTTCTGCCGAATCCACCTCCGAAAGCGCACATGGCGACATCCAGATGTGACAAGGCCCGCACGGATGCAGGCCTTGGAATCACTGGTGGCTACACCCTGATTTGAACAGGGGACCCCATCATTATGAGTGATGTGCTCTAACCAGCTGAGCTATGTAGCCACACGACGAGGCGTATATTGCAGGTCAGGCTGCTGAATTGCAAGCACTTTTTTGCAATTGCCCGTCAAAGTGAGTCAGCGGGATGCTCAGATGCCCAGCGAGGCCTTGACGGCAGGCAGGCCAGGTTCTCCCTGGGTGGTCTCGACACCTTCAAGCCATGCCTCCAGCACGCTGGGGTTCTGCTTGAGCCAGTCTGCTGCTGCCTCATCCGGATCGGCACCCTCATCCATGATCTCGCCCATGATCTGATTTTCCATCTCCAGGCTGAACTCGAGATTGGCCAGCAACGCACCGACATTGGAACACGCCTCACTATATCCCGCGCGGGTATTGGTGTAGACCGTCGCTCCGCCCAGGTTCGGCCCGAAGTAGTCATCCGCGCCTTCCAGATATCCCATCTCGAAGCGAGTGTTCATGGGGTGCGGCTCCCAGCCGAGGAAGACGACCCACTCCTTGGCCGCGATCTTCGACTTCACTTCCGCCAGCATGCCGGCTTCGGAAGAATCGATCATCTCGAAGGCGCCCAGACCGAAGGCATCGTCATCGATCATGTCGGCGATGATCATGTTGCCATCATTGCCTGCCTCGATGCCGTAGATGCGCCCATCGAACTTCTCGAGGTTGTCGGCAAGATCCGCCACCGAGGTCACGCCGGCATCCAGCACGTACTGGGGCACCGCCAGGGTGTACTTGGCCCCTTGCAGATTCGCACGCGGTCGCTCTACCTGCCCCTTGTCGATATAGGGGTCACTGATGGAAGCCATCGACGGCATCCAGTTCCCCAGGAAGACATCGAAGTCATCGTTCTTCATGCCGGCATAGGCGATCGGCACGGAGATCGTGTCGGAGGTCGTCTCGTACCCCAAGCCTTCCAGGACACTGCGCGTCAGCGCCGTGGTGGCAGTGATGTCCGTCCATCCCACCTCAGCGAAGCGCACCGTACTGCACTCCTCTGATACCTCGGCATGCGCCTGGGGTGCCAGCAGCATCCCCATGGCCAGTCCCAGCGGCAATGCGGCAAAACCTGATGATGATTTCATGCTTGTCCCTTCTCTTTGTTATATGAGCAGTACATGTCCGTCACTCACACGTGTCATTGACCCCCACCCGGCCCGGCGACAAGTGACAGCCCGCGGGAGGCGCCACTCATAACACGCTCTCATCACGACAAGCTCCCATGCTGTCGTTGAGAAGCTGCCAGCCTCTGACGAGCTGCCGGACCAGACGTACGAGGCACCTCGTAAGCACCTTCACAGCCTTTGCAAGGACACCTTGTGCCCTCTGGCGTTCTCTATAGTTCTACCAAGCCTGGCTTTCAATAACCACGAATTATGCAACTTGACGCATCACCTTTCTGTCTCTACACTTTTTATTAATTGAACGTTCAATAAAACTCGAGTCACGACAAGATCGAGCCGAATCCCGATTGAACGCCGGATTCAGCAATGCGGTGACAACCGCGTATCCTTGGCGTCTACCAGTACCAAGATTACGCGAGTTTCACCGATACGCCACCTGACGGGAGAGCAAGCTGATGCCGAAAGTGGGAATGGAGCCCATTCGTCGCCGCCAATTGATTCTGGCCACCATGCAAGCCATCGATGAGGCAGGACTGGCCGACGCCACCGTTGCACGGATCGCACGGCATGCGGGCGTCTCCGCCGGCATCATCAGTCACTACTTCGGCGGCAAGGATGGCCTGATGGAGGCCACGATGCGCCAGATCCTCACCGACCTGCGCAGAGCCGTCAGTGAGCGACGCGCCAAGATCGCCTCGAACGACGTCCGCAGTCACCTGCACGCCGTGATCGATGGCAACTTCGATCGCAGCCAGGTCAGTCAGAGCGTCTCCAAGACCTGGTTGGCCTTCTGGGCCTCCAGCATGCATCGCACACCGCTGGAGCGCCTGCAGAAGGTCAATGACCGTCGTCTGGTCTCCAATCTGTCGGCCATCTTCCGTCGCGTGATGCCGCTGGTGGAGGCACGCGATGCGGCGGCAGGGCTCGCCGCCTTGATCGACGGCCTGTGGTTGCGTGGCGCGCTGGACCCCGAGGGACTGGACGTCGAGCGAGCCCGGCGTCTGGCCTATGAATATGTGGAATACCAGCTGGCGCAACACGCCGCTGACGTCTCCACGCCAGCAGCAGATGCACAAGCGTCTGACATGACGCACCCGGTGCCTGCCGAGCATGCCTGAGCGCAACAGCCTCCCCCGCTCGGACGCTTGAACCCACCGGTACTCTACGACTCTCCCCCTTTTCTGATCCCTGACAGGAGCGCAAGCATGGCCAACAGCAACGCAAGCTTCCCGACCCAGACCCTGTACATCAATGGTCGTCGCGTTGACGCGACCTCTGGCGAAACCTTCGAGACCGTCAACCCGGCCACCGGCGACGTCATCGCCCAGGTACAGCAGGCCAGCGGCGCGGACGTGGATGCCGCCGTCGAAAGCGCCCTGCAGGGCCAGAAGGTGTGGGCCGCGATGAGCGGCATGGAGCGTTCGCGTATCCTGCGTCGCGCCGTCGACCTGCTGCGCGAGCGCAATGACGAGCTGGCACTGCTCGAGACATTGGACACCGGCAAGCCGCTGTCCGAGACCGAAGTGGTCGACATCGTCACCGGTGCCGATGCACTGGAATACTATGCAGGCCTCGCGCCGGCCATCGAAGGCACCCAGGTGCCGCTGCGCCAGGAAGCCTTCGTCTACACCCGCAAGGAACCGCTGGGTGTCATCGGTGCCATCGGTGCCTGGAACTACCCGATCCAGATCGCCTGCTGGAAGTCTGCCCCGGCACTCGCCGCCGGCAACGCCATGGTCTTCAAGCCCAGCGAAGTCACGCCGCTGAGCGCACTGAAGCTTGCCGAGATCTTCACCGAAGCCGGCCTGCCGGACGGCGTGTTCAACGTCGTGCAGGGCGATGCCCGCGTCGGCGTGATGCTCACCGAGCACCCGGATATCGCCAAGATCTCCTTCACCGGCGAAGCCGGCACCGGCAAGAAGGTCATGTCCGCGTCCGCCTCTTCCAGCCTCAAGGAAGTCACCATGGAGCTGGGCGGCAAGTCCCCGCTGCTGGTGTTCGCGGATTCCGACCTCGACCGTGCTGCCGACGGCGCCATGATGGCCAACTTCTACAGCTCCGGTCAGGTGTGCACCAACGGCACCCGCGTCTTCGTCGAAGCCAGCGTCAAGGACGCCTTCGAGGCCAAGATCGTCGAGCGCGTCGCACGTATCAAGGCCGGTGACCCGCAGGATCACGCCACCACCTTCGGTCCGCTGGTCAGCTTCGAGCACCTGGAAAAGGTCGTCTCCTACCTGGAGATCGCCAAGCAGGACGGCGCACGTCTGCTGGTCGGCGGCGAGCGCATGAGCGAAGGCGACTTCGCCAAGGGCGCCTGGGTCGCGCCGACCGTCTACACCGACTGCAGCGATGACATGCGCATCGTGCAGGAAGAGATCTTCGGTCCGGTGATGTCCATCCTGTCCTTCGACAGTGAAGAGGAAGTCATCCGCCGCGCCAACGACACCACCTATGGCCTGGCGGCTGGCCTGTTCACCGAGAACCTGAACCGCGCGCACCGCGTGATCCACCAGCTCGAAGCCGGCATCTGCTGGGTCAACACCTGGGGCGAGTCCCCGTCCGAGATGCCGGTCGGCGGCTACAAGCAGTCAGGCATCGGTCGCGAGAATGGTGTCGAGACGCTGTCCCACTACACTCAGACCAAGTCCGTGCTGATCGAGATGGGGCCGTTCGAGTCCGCCTTCTGAGCCACCAGAGGCCATGAGGCCTGAATCGACGACAGCAGCATCGTCTGGCGCAGGATGCGGGATCAGGACACTTGATCCACTGATCCGCTGCAGTGAGTTGATGCACTGAAGATAGCGCCAGATGCCCCACCCGCCGGCATGACGACCCCTCGTCGTGCCGGCCAGCACGCCACGCCACTCATGACTTCGGCGCTGGCAGTGCACGAATCCCGACGAGTCGCTGACAGTGATGGCATACCACTTGCCATGCGCTGCCCCGACGGCTCCTCACAGACACATCACCGTATCCATCCGCCCGGCAGTGGCCACCCCTCGTCGTCGACGGGGCGTCCTGCGCCCGCATGTGGCATCTGATACGAAAGGAGATTTCATGAGCCAATTCGAGCGTGAATACGACTACGTCATCATCGGTGCCGGCAGCGCCGGCAACGTGCTGGCCACTCGCCTCAGCGAAGACGCTGACGTCAGTGTCCTGCTGCTGGAAGCGGGCGGCCGTGACCACCGTTTCGATTTCCGTACCCAGATGCCTGCCGCACTGGCGTATCCCCTGCAGGGCCAGCGCTACAACTGGGACTTCAAGACCGACCCCGAGCCGCACATGAACAATCGCCGCATGGAATGTGGCCGCGGCAAGGGACTGGGAGGCTCCTCGTTGATCAATGGCATGTGCTACATCCGTGGCAATGCGCTGGATTACGACAACTGGGCCAAGGATCCCATCCTGGCTGACTGGAACTATCGTGAGTGCCTGCCCTACTTCCGCAAGTGCGAGACGCGCGATATCGGCCCCAACGACTACCACGGCGGCGATGGGCCGGTCTCGGTCACGACTCCCAAGGAAGGCAACAACGAGCTCTATCACGCCTTCATCGCGGCAGGCATCGAGGCGGGCTATCCGGCCACCGAAGACGTCAACGGCTATCAGCAGGAAGGCTTCGGCCCGATGGACCGCTTCGTGACCAAGGAAGGCCGTCGCGCCTCCACCGCCCGCGGCTATCTGGATACCGCCAAGAAGCGCGCCAACGTGACCATCGAGACGCGCGCCACCACCGATGTCATCCTGTTCGAGGGCAAGACAGCGGTCGGCGTGAAATATGAGCGCAAGGGACAGGACCACCGCGTACGCGCACGCAAGGAAGTGCTGCTGTGTGCTGGCGCCATCGCCTCGCCGCAGATCCTTCAGCGCTCCGGCGTCGGCAACCGTGAGCACCTCGAGCCGCTGGGCGTGAAGATGGTGCACCACCTGCCGGGTGTGGGGGAGAACCTGCAGGATCACCTCGAGCTCTACATCCAGTACGAGTGCACCAAGCCGATCTCGCTCTACCCGTCCCTCAAGTGGTACAACCAGCCGCCCATCGGCCTGGAGTGGATGCTCAAGGGGACTGGTGTGGGTGCCAGCAACCAGTTCGAGGCTGCCGGCTTCATTCGCAGCGATGCCAACGAGGCCTGGCCGAACCTGCAGTATCACTTCCTGCCGATCGCGATCAGCTACAACGGCAAGAGTGCGGTGCAGGGCCACGGCTTCCAGGCACACGTCGGTTCCATGCGCTCCCAGAGCAAGGGCCGTGTCCGACTGACCTCACTGGACCCCAAGGCCGCGCCCTCGATCTTCTTCAACTACATGGCCGAGGAGCGTGACTGGGAAGAGTTCCGCGCCGCCATTCGCCTGACTCGCGAGATCATCGCTCAGCCGGCACTGGACGATTACCGTGGCCGCGAACTGGCGCCGGGCGCTGATGTCCAGACGGACGAGCAGCTCGACGAGTACGTACGCAATCATGCCGAGACGGCCTACCACCCGTGCGGCAGCTGTCGCATGGGCAGTGACGCGACCTCCGTGGTCGATGGTGCCGGTCGCGTGCATGGTCTCGACAACCTGCGCGTCGTGGACGCCTCGCTGTTCCCGGTCATCCCCACCGGCAACCTGAACGCACCGACGATCATGCTGGCGGAGAAGATGGCCGACAAGATTCGGGGCCGTGCTCCGCTGCCGCCGTCCGACGCCGACTACTTCGTGGTCGAGCCGGGCACACCGGCCAAGCAGCCCGCCAAGCGCCAGATCGATTCCGCGCCGATCAACGGCTGATCCCGCGCGATCAACGTAAGCCTCCGTTATGCTGACGGCAGGCATGGAAGCACCATCGATCGTTCGAGGCCCCGCACTGCGGGGCCTTTTTTATGTCTGGCATGTCTCGCTTCCAGGCCATCACTTCCGTCGTGGCAGCCCACCTCCCCGTTTCTCCCCCCCGCTCGCATCGCCTCATCCCACCCGCATCGCTTCATCCCGCCCGCACCGCCTCATCCCGTCTCATGGCATCAGCAGCTCCGATGCCGTCCCGACCGGGGCCAGTGCATCTCCCTGTACCCAAGGCCCCTTTCGCTGCCCATGCGCCTTGTACAGCCACCATTGCTTTCTCCGCGACGTCTCTCCCATCGCTTCACCTTTCGTGCCTTCGACCTTGGGTGGACTGGCGGAGTGAGTCGAGTTGGGATAGGCTGACAATAATTCAAACAACTGTTCTAAACGCATGGCTGCTATGCTGAAGAGGAAGGCCATTCGCTAGAGCTCCCGCAACGCAACCTGGAGATCCTGCCATGACGCAGCTCATCCTCATCCTCGTCGCCCTTGCCGGTCTGCTGACCGTCATGGCACGTGAATCCGGTGCACTGGCCGCCATCGGCGTGCTGGCGGTCACCGGCCTCATCGGCTTGGGCATCAACACCCCGGTGCTTGGTGTCCTGCTGTTGATCGGCGCGGCACTGGTCGCCGTCTGCGGCCTGCCGGCGCTGCGCACCAAGTGGCTCAGCCCGCGGCTGTTCGCGATGTTCAAGAAGGTGTCGCCCAAGGTCTCGGCGACCGAGAAGGTAGCCCTGGAAGCCGGTACCGTGTTCTGGGACGCCGAATTGTTCTCCGGCAAGCCGCAATGGGACACCCTGACCGCACAGCGCAATGAGGGCATCTCCAGCGAGGAGCAGGCCTTCATCGATACGCAGTGCTCCATCGCCTGTGGCATGACCAACAGCTGGGAAATCGCTCGCGAGCGTGCGGATCTTCCCGAGGAACTGTGGGAATTTCTCAAGCGCGAGAAGTTCTTCGGCATGATCATTCCCAAGCAGTACGGCGGCCTCGGCTTCTCGGCCAAGGCGCAGTCACTGGTACTGCAGAAGTTGGCGGTCAACGAGACGCTGATGGTCACCGTCGGCGTGCCCAACTCCCTCGGCCCGGGTGAGCTGCTGCTCAAGTACGGCAGCGAGGAACAGAAGGATTATTACCTGCCGCGCCTGGCGGATGGCCGCGAGATCCCCTGCTTCGGCCTGACCGGCCCGCGTGCCGGCAGTGACGCGACCTCCATTCCGGACACCGGTATCGTGTGCCGCGGCATGCATGACGGCGAGGAAGTCGTCGGTATCCGCCTCAACTTCGAGAAGCGCTGGATCACCCTGGCGCCGGTCGCCACCGTGGTCGGCCTGGCCTTCCGCATGTTCGACCCCGAGCACCTGCTGGGTGACGTGGAAGACATCGGCATCACCTGCGCCCTGATTCCGCGTGAGACCGACGGCATGGACATCGGCCGTCGCCATCACCCGATCGGCGCACCGTTCATGAATGGTCCGATCTTCGGCAAGGACGTCTTCATCCCGCTCAGCTACCTGATCGGTGGCGAGCAGATGGCCGGCCAGGGCTGGAAGATGCTGGTCGAGTGTCTGTCGGTGGGTCGCTGCATCACCCTGCCGTCCGGCTCCGCGGGCATCTCTCGCTACGCACTGGGCTGGAGCGCCGGTTTCGCGCGCATTCGCCGCCAGTTCAACCTGCCGGTGGCCGAGATGGAAGGCGTGCAGGAGCCGCTGGCTCGCATGGCCGCGATGAACTACATCAGCCAGGCCGCCGTACTGCATACCGCCAACATGATCGACAACGGCCACAAGCCGGCCGTGCCCTCCGCCATCCTCAAGAGTCAGCTGACCGAGATGGCCCGCACGCTGCTGACTGATGGCATGGATATCCACGGCGGACGCGGCGTGACGCTCGGCCCGCGCAACTACATCGGCGTGGCATATGCCGGCACCCCGGTCTCGATCACGGTGGAAGGCGCCAACATCATGACCCGCAACCTGATGATCTTCGGTCAGGGGGCCATCCGCTGCCATCCGTACGTGCTGGAAGAGCTGGCCGCCAAGGATGCCGATGACCTGAACGCCTTCGACAAGGCCTTCTTCCGCCATGCAGGCCTCATCTTCGGCAACGCGGCCCGCGCCTTCAGCCAGAGCTTCGGCATCGGCGGCAAGACCACCGGCTTCGACGCCGTCGCCACGCCTTATGCCAACCACATCAACCGCTTCAGCGCCGCCTTCTCGCTGTCCGCCGATGCGGCCATGGCCAGCCTCGGCTCCAGCCTCAAGGCACGCGAGATGCTGTCGGCTCGTCTGGGTGACGTGCTCTCCAACCTCTACCTGGCGTCCCTGACGCTCAAGCAGTGGCACGAATCGGACGCCTGTGAGCACGAGGAAGCGCTGTTCCACTACAGCATGCAATGGTTGCTGCATCGCACCGAGAAGGCACTCGACGAACTGCTCGCCAACCTGCCCAACCGTGCCCTGGCCACGACATTGCGCGTCGTCACGCTGCCGCGTGGTCGTCAGTTCGCCATGCCCAGGGACAGCCTGACCCGCGAGATCGCACGTGCCGTCTCCACCGACAGTGCACTGCGTACCAAGCTGACCGACAACACCTGGGACGCTCAGGACGAAGGCCAGAAGGACAATGCCCTCGCCCGCTACAACGCGCTGCTCAAGGATTACCCGCGTGCGGAGCCGATCTACAAGACGCTGGCCAAGGCCTATCACAAGGGCGAGATCCCGGCCGATGCCCTGTCACCGGAAGCGCGCATCGAAGCGGCGGTCGAGGCCGGTATCCTGTCCGCTGAGGATGGCGACTTCATGCGCGTCTTCGAAGCCGAGGTACTCGACATGCTGACCGTCGACCACTTCGATTTCGATGCCTTCGTGCGCAAGCCGATGGCGAGTGACGGCACAGCCTCCAACCCACAGCAGGACGCCGCCTGATCACCGGCCGACGCCCGCGTGAGCGATGCAAGACCTGATCGCTGATCGCAGAACCAAAAAGGCCCCGCTCAGTGAGCGGGGCCTTTTTATTGGCAGGAGGCGCCATGCTTCGCGTCATCTCGATCTCAGATATGACGCGCGAAGTGCTCAAGATCACGCACGAAGGCGTTCTTGTAGGTCTCGAAGTCCTTCGGGCGCGCCTTGAAGGTGCGCTTGATGCGCTCGCGATCCAGACGCAGCGGCTCGTCCAGCGCCGCGAGAGTGCCGACACGCGCCGCCGGATTCATGCCGACCAGCTCACGCGGGCGATCGCCTTCGGCCTCGGCCTCCAGCCAGTCGTTGATCCCGGCGCGACGCAGCACGCTGACCAGCGAGCCGTCGGTGAGACGCACCTGCAGACGACCATGATCCGCCAGCTGTGACACCAGCGCGATGCCGTGGTCATGGCCACGATGGACCGGCGGCGTCGCCCACAGGGCAAGATTCAGCCCGCGCGCATTCTCGTCGAGCACCAACAGGGCGGCGGAGTGGATGCGCTCGGCATCGTCCACCAGCGCGAACAGGCGAGCGGTCTCGTTCTCGAACCAGACACCTCGGACACCGGCATAGCTCACCAGCGCATCCAGTCCCCCCTCGCGGCCATGCACTTCGGCACACAGCATCGCCAGACACGCATCGCGCCGGGCACCGGCACTCACTTCCACCACTTTCATCGCATTCTCCGCCACAGGCATTTTCAGCGCGCAAGACTAGCACACTCGCCGGATGATCGCCTGATCCACCGCGCCCCGTGCAGGGCCGACGGTAGTTACCCGCACATGAACATCCAACCGTCATAAAGTTGTAAGGAAAGCCTTCTAGAGTCGTCTACGCTTTTCGGACGATCATCATAAGAACAAAAAAATGTTCGCTTGATCGTTCGCCATCGATCGACAGCAGTCAGCCTGCGCGACTCCCACAAGGCTGACCAGGGACCCTCTCAGGAGCTCGACCATGCGCCGCCCTACCCATCACGCAATGCTCAACACCCGTGGCACCCGTCATCTTGCCAGCCTCGCGCTGGCAGTCGGTTTCGCGACCGCTTCCGCCAGTGCCTTGGCCGCCACCGAAGTCGAGTGGTGGCACGCCATGGGGGGCGGACTTGGCAAGAAAGTCGACGAGATCGCGGCCGACTTCAATGCAAGTCAGGATGAATTCGTCGTCAAGCCGGTCTTCAAGGGCAACTACTCCGAGACCATGACGTCCGCCATTGCCGCCTTCCGGGCCGGCAAGGGCCCGGACATCGTGCAGATCTTCGAGGTCGGCACCGCCACCATGATGAGCGCCAAGGGTGCCATCATGCCGGTCCATCAGCTGATGGCGGACTATGCACCGTCAGAAGGCGCGAGTTTCGATCCGAAGGCCTACCTGTCTTCCGTCACCGGCTACTACACCGACACCGAAGGCAAGATGCTGTCGATGCCGTTCAACTCCTCCACCCCGGTCACCTATTACAACAAGGACATGCTGGCCAAGGCCGGTGTCGAATCCGTGCCGGCCACCTGGCAGGAGCTGGGTGATGCCCTCAAGAAGGTCGTCGATTCCGGCGCGGGCAGCTGTGGCCTGACGACCACCTGGCCGTCCTGGGTGATGCTGGAGAACTTCTCGGCACGCAATGACGTGCCCTTCGCCAGCCAGGCCAATGGCTTCGCCGGCACCGATACCCGCCTTGAATTCAACAAGACCGCCGTGGTCGACCACATCCAGCGCCTCGACGACTGGCAGGCCGACAAGCGCTTCGTGTTCGGCGGTCGCTTCGATGACGCGGCGCCGAAGTTCTACTCCGGTGAGTGCGCGATGATGATGGGCTCCTCCGCCAGCTATGCCGGCGTCAAGGAAAGCGCCAAGGGCTTCGAGTTCGGCGTGGCACCGCTGCCCTACGACAGCGACGCGATCGAGACGCCGCAGAATTCCATCATCGGCGGCGCGTCACTGTGGGTGCTGTCCGGCCACAGCGATGAGGAATACCAGGGCGTCGCCAAGTTCTTCCAGTACCTCTCCAGGCCCGAAGTCCAGGCCGACTGGCACCAGTTCACCGGCTACCTGCCGATCACCACCGCCGCGGCGGAGCTGACACGTGAGCAGGGCTTCTACGCCGAGAATCCGGGCACTGACGTCGCCATCACCCAGATGACCTCCGTGACCCCGACCGAGAACTCCAAGGGCCTGCGTCTGGGCAACATGGTGCAGATACGTGACGTGATCAACGAAGAGCTCGAGAAGATCTTCGCTGGCAAGGAAAGCGTGCAGGACGGTCTCGATCAGGCTGTCGAGCGCGGCAACAAGCTGCTGGAGAAGTTCGAGCGCGCCAACGGCTGAACACCGCCACACCATGGTGGGCCGCCTGGGCGGCCCACCATGCCTGGATGCCAGAGAGCGGAAAGCGCACCCGATACCGGTGCCCTTTCCCTTCTCTCCCAGCTTGATGGCGCATGGTTGGCCGAATCCGCGCCGACCATGCGCACACGACTGACGTGATCAGTCCCTCTTCCTTGCGAGACCTCAGCTGCATGGCCCATTTCAATCGACATCCCTTCACGCCGTGGATCCTGCTGGCCCCCCAGCTGATCATCGTCGGCGTGTTCTTCTTCTGGCCGGCCCTCCAGGCCATCGAACAGGCTTTCTATATCGAGGATGCCTTCGGGCTTTCACGTGAATTTGCCGGACTTGCCAACTTCCTCGCGGTCCTCGGCGAAGCGGAATATCTGGAGACCCTGTGGACGACGGTCTACTTCTCGTTTGCCGTCGCCTTCGGCGCCATGGCACTCGCCCTTGGGCTGGCCGTGCTGGCAGACCGCGTGCTGCGTGGCGCCAGCACCTACAAGACCTTCCTCATCTGGCCCTATGCCGTCGCGCCTGCCGTGGCCGGCGTCCTGTGGCTGTTCCTGTTCGACCCGACGCTCGGCATCCTGCCGGAACTGCTGTCCGCCATCGGCATCGACTGGAATCACAACCTCAACGGCAATCAGGCCATGCTGCTGGTGGTACTGGCCTCGATCTGGAAACAGATGAGCTACAACTTCGTGTTCTTCCTCGCAGGTCTCCAGGCGATCCCCAAGAGCCTGCTGGAAGCGGCCGCCATGGATCGCGCCGGCCCCTGGCGACGTTTCTGGACCATCACCTTCCCGCTGCTCTCCCCGACCAGTTTCTTTCTGCTGGTGATGAACGTGGTCTACGCCTTCTTCGAGACCTTCGGCACCATCGATGCCACCACCTCGGGTGGTCCGGGCGGCTCGACGCGCACCCTGGTCTACAAGGTGTATGAAGACGGTTTCGTCGGTCAGGATCTGGGGTCGAGTGCCGCCCAGTCGGTGTTGTTGATGGTCATCGTCGGCGTGCTGACGCTGATCCAGTTCAAGTATGTCGAGAAGAAGGTGCAGTACTGATGCGCTACAACCGTCCCGGGCTTGATATCGCAAGCCATGCGCTCTTGATCGTCGGCTGCGCGCTGTTCTTCCTGCCGGTGTGGATCGCCTTCAGCGCCAGCACCCACGAGATGGGCGACCTCTACTCCAACGTCGCCCCCATCTGGATAGGCGAGGCAGGATTCGACAACTACCGCCACCTGCTGGAAGACCCCGTCAGCAGTCTCGGCGCCGACGTGATGACCCTGCTGTTCAATTCGATGCTGATGGCACTGGGCATCGCCATCGGCAAGATCATCATCTCGGTACTGGCGGCCTATGCGATCGTGTTCTTCGAGTTCCGCTTCCGCAAGCTGTGCTTCTGGCTGATCTTCATCACCCTGATGTTGCCGGTGGAGGTGCGCATCCTGCCGACCTTCAAGGTGGTGGCCGACCTCAACATGCTGGACAGCTATGCAGGCCTGATCCTGCCGCTGATCGCCAGCGCTACAGCGACCTTCCTGCTGCGCCAGTTTTATCTGACCATCCCGGCCGAACTGGTCGAGGCGGCACGCATCGATGGCGCCGGGCCGTGGCGCTTCCTCAAGGACATCCTGCTGCCGCTGTCGAAGACCAACATCGCGGCACTGTTCGTGATCATGTTCATCTACGGCTGGAATCAGTACCTGTGGCCGCTGCTGATCACCACGGATGCCGACTACCTGACCATCGTCGTCAGCCTCAAGCGCATGCTGACCACCGGCGACGGCCTGGTGCCGTGGCAGGACGTCACCGCCACCACGCTGCTGGCCATGGGGCCGCCGGTGCTGGTGATCCTGTTCATGCAGCGCTACTTCATCAAGGGGCTGGTGGACAGCGAGAAGTGACCTCCTCTCGCCCCGGCACCTCGTGATTCGCGCCCATTTTACCTGACGCCTTGCGCCCGGCCACCTGATTCCGTTCCGCCGTGATGGGCCGCTCTCACGCCTGTCACGGCACCGCTTTGGATATTCATCTCATGGCAACACTGACACTCAAGCAGCTCAAGAAGCAGTACCCCAATGGCTACCAGGCCCTGCACGGCATCGACCTGGAGTTCGGTGAGGGCGAGCTGATCGTCATCGTCGGCCCTTCCGGGTGCGGCAAGTCCACCCTGCTGCGCACCCTGGCGGGGCTCGAGGATATCTCCGAAGGCGATCTGGAGATCAACGGCAAGCGCGTCAATGACCTGGAGCCCGCCGAGCGCGATATCGCGATGGTGTTCCAGAACTATGCGCTCTACCCGCACATGAGCGTGTTCGACAACATGGCCTACGGCCTCAGGAACCGTCGCACGCCCAAGGACGAGATCCAGCGTCGCGTCAGCGAGGCCGCCGAACTGCTGGGTCTGACCGAACTGCTCGACCGTCGTCCCAAGCAGCTCTCCGGCGGTCAGCGTCAGCGTGTCGCCATGGGGCGCGCCATCGTGCGCAAGCCGCAGGTATTCCTGTTCGATGAGCCACTCTCGAATCTCGATGCCAAGCTGCGCGTGCAGATGCGCCTCGAGATCCGCCGCCTGCAAAAACGCCTCAAGGTCACCTCCGTCTATGTCACCCATGACCAGACCGAGGCCATGACCCTGGCAGACCGCCTGGTGGTGATGAATGGCGGCCACGTCGAACAGTTCGGCACGCCGATGGCGCTCTATGACCGACCCGCCAGCCAGTTCGTCGCCGGCTTCATCGGCTCGCCTGCCATGAACTTCCTGAGCGCCACCCGTACGGAGGCAGGCCTCTCGCTGCCCTGCGGCGCGCGCCTGGCATTGCGACCGGCGGCCAGAGAACACGAGGCGACTCCCATGGACGCCGCACTGACGTTGGGCATCCGCCCGGAACATCTCGAGGTTCTGCAGCCGGACAGCCCGCTGCCACCGGGTGCCGCGGAGCTTGTGGCCCGCATCGAGCTGGTCGAGCCACTGGGCGCGGACACCCTGGCGTACTGCCGACTGGACGGCCAGGCGGAGCCGCTGGTGGTGAGACTGGACGGCGAGCATGCCGTCGCCGAGGAGCAATGCCTGCGCCTGGCCATTCCGCCTGCACGCGCGCATCTGTTCGGTGCGGATGGCAAGCGCCTGACAACTCACGAGTGATGGAGCACCTGGCCTGCGCACGAGTCGCCACAGCGAAACCTGCAGCAGGACCTGGAGCGGAACCTGTCGCGAAAGGCACATGCACACAAAAGTGATTGCCCCCGTAGCGTCATCATCGGATGGTAACAAGGACACGCCGGGTGCTCGTCCTGACGCGTCGAGCCTGACACCATCCACCAACGAGGTTCATCGATGTCATCATCTTTCTCCCACGGCACATCACTTGCATTGCCAATGACCATCGCTCACCGCGGGTTGTCCGCCTATGCGCCGGAAAACACGCTCAGCGCCATTCGCGCCGCCCACGAGGCCGGCCACCAATGGGTGGAGCTGGATGTCCAGCTGCTCAAGGATGGCACTCCTGTCATCTGGCACGATGCCAGCGTCAATCGTTGCTCCGATGGGCGTGGGCGGCTGAGAAACCTGGATCTGGCAGCGGCCCGGGCGCTGGATGTGGGCAGCTGGTTCAGTGCCCGCTTTGCCGGGGAACGCATGGCGACACTCGAGGAAGCCCTGGCATTGATCGCCTCGCTGGGCATGGGGCTCAATCTCGAGCTCAAGCTGAGTCCGGGGCACGACACTCGAGCACTGGTCGAGAAAGTCGTGCCCCTGGCGGTCGAGGCGCTGCCCGTCGGGCGACTGATTCTCTCGTCATTCGACCCGCAAGCCCTGCGCATGAGCCGGGAACGTGACGGCAAGGTGATGATCGGGCTGCTCTACGACGCCATTCCCGATGACTGGGAGGCATTGGCCGAGGACGTGCAGGCAGTCACCGTACATGCGGACTGGCGTGCACTGACACGTGTCGCGGCAAGTCGCGTCACGGCCACCCAGCGCAAGCTGCTCTGCTACACGCCCAACGATGCCGCGGCCTTCTCCCCTCGCTGGGCCTGGGGGGTCAGTGCCGTCATCAGCGATGACCCCGGTATCTTCTCCGAGCAGGACCTTGCGCAATCTCCCTGTACCGAACGCACCTTGTCGTGAGATCGCCATGAGCCAGTCACTGGAGACATTGAGCCCGCGCCAACTGCGCATTCTCGAGCGCCTGGCGCGGGACGGCCAATTGAGCGTCGAGCCGCTGGCCGTGGACTTCGAGGTCACACCGCAGACCATACGCCGCGATCTCGGCGTGCTGTGTGATCTCGGACTGGCGCGACGGCGTCATGGCGGCATCGAACGTCCGCTGGGTGGACACAATCTGGGCCACACCCAGCGCAGCATGCTGGCAAGACCGGCCAAGCAGGCCATGGCGGCCCAGGTCGTCGCCGAGATACCCGATGGCGCCTCGCTGGCACTGGGAATCGGCACCAGCGTGGTGGCTGTCGCCGAGGCACTGATCGCCCGGCGCGGCCTGCGCGTGATCACCAACAACCTGCAGGTGGCACAAGCGCTTTCCAGCCACCCGGATGTCAGCGTGCAGCTTGCCGAGGGCCAGCTTCGCTCTCGGGATCTCGATGTGGTCGGCAGCGCCACCGTGGCCTTCTTCACCCGACATCAGGTGGACATCGCCGTGCTGGGATGTGGCGGGCTGGATGCCGAGGGGCTGCTGGATTTCGACCCTGAAGAGGCCGCCGTCAGTCGCGCCCTGCTCAGGCATGCCAGACGCCGCATCCTGGTCACCGATGCCAGCAAGTGGGGGCGTGCCGCCATGTGCCGGATCGGCCCGCTCACCGATATCGATCTGCTGATCACCGACAGCCCCCCACACGCCAGCGAGCACCAGATGGCGTTGACCGAGGCGGAGGCTCACTCACTGCAGGTGATGTACCGCCAATGAATCACCCAGCCCCCGCCCCTGTGGCCCACCGCTCACGAGGATGATCGGAATCACCATGCAAGCCTTCGCTCACTGCCCAGCCACCACCCTGTCCGGCATTCGCTACCTGCTGACCGACATCGATGACACCCTCACCCGGGAAGGGCGACTCAATGCCTCGACATTGGCGGCACTCGAGCGTCTGGAAGCAGCCGGCATCAAGGTCATTCCGGTCACGGGCGGCTGTGCCGGCTGGTGCGATCATATCGCCAGGGCCTGGCCAGTGGCCGCCGTGATCGGGGAGAACGGCGCCTTCGCCTTTCAGCGCCAGGGGCAGCGGATACTCACGACCTGGTGGGAGGACGAAGCACGCCTGCGCGCGCGTCAACGCCATGTGATGACGGTGGCGCGCCAGCTGCTGCTCAATCACCCCCAGGCCGCGCTGGCCCAGGACCAGCCCTTCCGCTACGCGGATGTCGCGGTGGACCACTGTCAGGCCGTCAGCCCGCTGTCGCAGGCACAGATCCACGCCATCATCGCCGGCTTCACGGCCGCCGGCATTCAGGCGCGTGCCAGCTCCATCCATATCAATGCCTGGCAGGGTGACTTCGATAAGGCACGCATGGCCGTGCGTGTCCTGACCGAGACCTTCGGACTGGACCGCATGCAACTGGAACAGGAGGTGATGTACGTCGGCGATGCTCCCAATGACGCGCCGATGTTCGCTACCTTCCGGCATACCGTGGGCGTCGCCAATATCCTCAAGCATCGTGCAGCGCTGGGCTGGGAGCCCGCCTGGCTGACCCGCCACGGTCATGGCGCCGGGGTCGAGGAAATCGCCGATGCCCTGCTCGGGTCACATGCGGCCATCGACAGCGGACACTGAGACTGCCGAGCGGCTGCACTGGTCGTACTGAGCCTGTCAGACCGAGTCCTTCGAGCTGAGCCCGTCGAACTGTGCCCGTCGGACTGAGCTCACCAAGCTTGACCTGGTGACATAAAAAAGCCCGTCTCGGCATACCGAGACGGGCTTTTGTTATCTTCAAGATAACAATGTCAACAAAGAACAGACTGCCTACTGTGGAAAGAACAGCCCACGCAAGCCTTCACCTGGGTCTTCGAAGCGCATGAAGGCCTCGCCCACCAGGAAGCCGTGGACACCACGGTCACGCATCTTCGCCACATTTTCACGGGTGTGGATACCTGATTCGGTCACGACGCGCACTCCCGATGGCATGTCGGTCAACAGGTCCAGCGTCGTCTCCAGTGAGGTCTCGAAGCTACGCAGATCACGGTTGTTGATTCCGACCAGCTCGATCCCCAGCGCCAGCGCACGCTTGAGCTCATCGCCATCATGCACCTCGACCAGCACATCCATGCCCAGCTCTCGTGCCTGATCATGCAGAGCACTCAGGCGTGCATCGTCCAGTGCCGCGACGATCAGCAGAATACAGTCGGCACCGATGGCACGCGCCTCGAGCACCTGATAGGGATGAATGATGAAGTCCTTGCGGATCACCGGGATCGAGACGGCGTCGCGCGCCTCGATCATGAAGTCCTCATGCCCCTGGAAGAAGTCGGCATCGGTCAGCACCGACAGGCAGGCAGCGCCGGCCTGCTCATATGCCACGGCGATCTCGGCCGGCGCGAAGTCTTCACGAATCACGCCCTTGGAGGGAGAGGCCTTCTTCACCTCGGCGATGATGGCCGGCTCACCGCGATCGATCCGAGATGTCAGCGCCTTGATGAAACCACGCGGCGCGCTCTGCTTCTCGATCAGCGCCTGAAGATCCGCCTCGCCCACCGCCGCACTGCGCTCGGCGATCTCCTCTTCCTTGCGCGCCAGAATTCTGGCCAGGATGGTCGGCAGCGCCTTGTCAGTCGTCTGTTGCTCGGTACTCATCAGCGGGTCGCTCCTTCATCATTGACCTGGGCGTAGACACGGGTGAAATCGGCAAGCTCCTTCATCTTCTCGAAGGGCAGCTTGCTGGCCTGCACGTCCTCGGCAATATTGACGCCTTCCTTGAGACTGTCTGCGATACCGGCCACGTACAGGGCCGCGCCGGCATTGAGCGCCACGATATCGCTGGCCGGCCCCTCGTCTCCGCGCAGTGCCTGCTGCACCAGCTTCAAGCTGTCGGCAGACGTCGCGACTGCCAGCGAATCCAGCGACTGGCGCGCGATACCGAAGTCTTCCGGCGCGATGCGGTATTCGCGGATCTCGCCATCCTTGAGCTCATTGACCAGGGTCGGCGCCGCCAGCGAGATCTCGTCCAGACCGTCATCGCTGTGCACCACCAGCACATGCTCGGCCCCGAGACGCTTGAGCACCTCGGCCATCAGCGGCACCAGCGCGGGGTCATACACGCCGAGCACCTGACGGGTAGCGCCAGCCGGATTGGTCAGCGGACCCAGGATGTTGAACATGGTGCGCACCCCCATCTCGCGACGCGGACCGATCACATGCTTCATGGCAGCATGATGATTGGGCGCGAACATGAAGCCGACCCCGATATCATCGATGCAGCGCGCGACCTGTTCGGCATTCAGTGCCAGATGGATGCCAGCCGATTCGAGCAGATCCGCACTGCCGGACGACGAGGAGACACTGCGGTTGCCATGCTTGGCCACATGCCCACCGGCCGCTGCCACGACGAAACTTGCGGCAGTGGAGACATTGAACAGATTGGCCCCATCTCCGCCGGTACCCACGATGTCCACCGCATCGGTGGCGCGCACCGTGACTCGCGCCATCAATTCACGCATCACCTGCGCGGCAGCGGCCAGCTCATCGACCGTCTCGCCTTTCATCGACAGGGCCATCAACAGTGCCCCTATCTGCGCCTGGGTTGCCTCGCCGGTCATGATGGCCGTCATGACCGCATGAGTGTCGTCGTAGCTCAGGTGCTGGCGGCGCATCACGGCGCCAATCGCCTCACGCATCTGCATGTTGTGTCTCCGCAGACGCCAGCCTCGGCGGCTGACGCATGAAAATGAAATATGACTCTTGCGATCTGCATCCGCTCAAGCGGCTTTCTCGACCTCGCCGCGACGCAGGAAGTTAGCCAGAAGCTCATGACCCTGCAATGTGAGGATCGACTCGGGGTGGAACTGCACACCCTCGACATCCAGCTCGCGGTGGCGCAGCCCCATGATCAGCTGCGGGGTGACATCGTCATCTCCCGTCCAGCTGGTGACGACAAGACACTCAGGCAGGCTGTCGCGCTCGACGACCAGCGAGTGATAACGCGTGACTTCCAGCGGCTCGGCCAACGCGGCGAAGACGCCACTGTTGTCGTGATGGACGGCGGAGGTCTTGCCATGCATCACCTGAGGGGCACGCACCACCTTGCCACCGTAGACCTGACCGATGGCCTGATGGCCGAGACAGACCCCCAGGATCGGCAGCTTGCCGGCAAAGTGACGGATGACGTCCAGGGTAATCCCGGCCTCATTGGGCGTGCACGGCCCCGGCCCCAGCACCAGATGCGTGGCACCGAGCGCCTCGATCTGCTCGAGCGTGATGGCGTCATTGCGCACGGTCAGCACTTCGGCCCCAAGCTCGCTCAGATACTGGACGATGTTGTAGGTGAAGCTGTCAAAGTTGTCGATCATCAGCACGCGTGGCGCGCTGGCGTCCTGCGAAGTGAATGCCTGCATGGTCAGTGTCCATTCTCGGGAGCGGATCCGTGCCGTGATTCACCGGCCTGCCCGCCCTCCTTTGGTGTCGTTCCCGCCGTCCAGCAACAAAAATGCCGCCCTGGTCGGCGGCATTCTTCTGGTCGTACGTCCTCGAACTTCAGACATGCGAAAGCCGCCCCGTTTTCAGGAGCGCCACCACTGCTGGCTGAGGTCGTGCGGGTTACGTAGCGTCATGGGTCAATAGTGCGTTGAGCCGTTGGGAGTGTCAATCACATGCGACATTGCAGGGAGCGGCCCCGCAAGGCCGCCGGGCCACTCCCTGTCGTGCATGGCGCGGCATTCAGTCCAGGTTGTCCAGGCCACGCTCCGCCATCGCCACGGCACGGAACAGCGCACGCCCCTTGTTGAGGGTCTCGTCCCACTCGGACTGCGGGACGGAATCCGCGACCACCCCGGCACCGGCCTGGACGTGAAGCACCTGATCCTTGAGCACGGCGGTACGGATCGCGATCGCGGTATCCATGTTGCCGTGCCAGGAGAGATAGCCCACCGCACCCGAGTAGATGCCACGCTTGACCGGCTCCAGCTCGTCGATGATCTCCATGGCGCGAATCTTCGGCGCGCCGGACAGCGTGCCCGCCGGGAAGGTGGCACGCAGCACGTCCATCGGCCCCAGCCCTTCCTTCAGCTTGCCGGTGACGTTGGAGACGATGTGCATGACGTGGGAGTAGCGTTCCACCACCATCTGGTCCGTCACCTTGACGCTACCGGTCTGACTGATGCGCCCGGCATCGTTGCGGCCCAGGTCGATCAGCATCAGGTGCTCGGCGATTTCCTTGGGGTCCGAGAGCAGATCCTTCTCGAGCGCCAGATCCTCCTCTTCGGTGGCACCGCGTACGCGCGTCCCGGCAATGGGACGCACCGCGACTTCACCATCCTCGAGACGCGAGAGAATCTCGGGCGACGAGCCGATGACGTGATGGTCATCCAGATTGAAGAAGAACATGTACGGCGAGGGATTCAGACTGCGCAGCGCACGATAGAGATCCAACGGCGCGGCACGGTAGGGAATCGACATGCGCTGGGACGGCACGCACTGCATGACATCACCGGCCAGCACGTATTCCTTGATTTTCTCGACCGCGCCCTTGAAGCCTTCCTCGGTGAAGCCGGAAGTGAAATCGGTCTCCTGGACCGGATCACCGCCGGTGCCGGGGCTGACGGTATTCAGCGTGGCGCTGCGCAGCTGGATCTCGAGGCGCTCGAGACGCTCGCAGGCTGCCTCGAAGGCATTGGGTGTCTCGGGGTCGGCATGGGTCAGCAACGTCAGGCGGCCAGAGAGATTGTCGAAGATCACCAGCTCGTCGGCCACCATCAACAGGATATCCGGCACGCCCAGCGGGTCCGGCTTCTCGACGCCCCGCAGGCGCGGTTCGATGTAGCGCACGGTGTCATAGCCGAAGTAGCCGACCAGCCCGCCATTGAAGCGCGGTGCGCCCTCGATGACCGGCACCCGGAAGCGCGTCTGGAACTGCTCGATCCACTCGAGCGGATCTTCCACCTCGGTCATGCCGGTCTGCTCGCCATTGACCAGATGCGCCACGACCTGACCACGCACCTCGATGCGCTCACGGCACGGCAAGCCGATGATCGAATAGCGCCCCCACTTCTCGCCGCCCTGCACGGACTCCAGCAGGAAGGTCCACGGCATGTCAGCCAGCTTGAGATAGGTGGACAGCGGTGTGTCGAGGTCCGCCAGCACGTCACGAGTAACGGGAATGCGGTTGTAGCCTGCCTCGGCCAGTTCAGCGAAGTGTTGTGGGGTCATCATGACCTGCAGTTCCTTCCACGGAGGGGGCGTTGCCGGTACGCGACCGGCTTGTCTGGCGTCAGTCTATCATCGCGTGCCGGTGGCGGCAGCGCTGTCTGGCAGGCTCAGCCTGCGACGACCAGCTCGGCCAGGGACTCGACGATGTGATCCGGATGACTGCGCGCGATCGGCTCACCGTGGTTGTAGCCGTAGGGCACCGCCAGCGTCCGGAAACCGGCGGCGCGACCTGCCGCGATATCGTGACGTGAATCCCCGACCATCAACGCCTCCCGCGGCGCGACCCCCAGGCGCTCGGCCGCGAACAGCAACGGCGCGGGGTCCGGCTTGCGCGTCGGCAGGCTGTCGCCGCCCAACGCCAGCGCGAAGTGTTCCGCCAGCGAGAAATGCGAGAGCAGCGGTTCGATGAAGGTTTCCGGCTTGTTGGTGATCAGCACCACGACCACACCGGCCTGGTGCAACCCCTCCAGACAGTCACGCGCACCCGGATATAGCCGTGTACGCGAGCTGGGGTCCGCGGCGTAATGCGCCAGGAAGCACTGATGCGCGCGCTCGACCCGCGTCAGATCATCCGTCGCCAGACCATGCGCCTCAAGCGCTCGCTCCACCAGCACCCGCGCGCCATTGCCGACGAAGTCGCGCACGCGGTCTTCCCCGAGTGCCGACAAGCCTTCATCGACCAGCATCCTGTCGATCGCGTTGGCAAGATCCGGCACCGAGTCGATCAAGGTGCCATCCAGATCGAAGGCCACCATCTTGATGCCCCGCAATGCCGGATGCGCCAGCCCGTGATCGAGGCTCTGTACCTGCTCGGGTCGGGGCCCGAGAGCGTCCCCGCCACGCGCGGTATCGCAGGGCGTGGAAGTGGAATGAGACGCGGTCTGGACAGACGCCTCGTCGGAAGTCTGCATTACCGTCTTTTCGCTCACCTGGCCTCCTGAGATCACTCGCTGAATCCGGCTGTCACGGGACGAGAATCGTCCGCCATTCATCCACGCAACGCATGGTTTCATCTGTTTTGTTGGAAAAATCCGTAAAAAAATTACATTCCTTCACCCTGCCACTATTAGCACGCCAGCGGTCACGTTACCATAGCGCCATTCAGTCGACCGTCCCTCCGGGTGTGGCGCCAGTGACAACGAAAAAACGCGCAACCCGACGCTCCGGCGACAGCCAGTTTCTGCTTGTCCTTTTCGATCTTGTCACTCTCAGGAGCTCTCCATGGCTATTCCCCGCATCGTGGTTGTCGGCGGTGGCGCCGGCGGTCTGGAACTTGTCACCAAGCTTGGCCACAAGCTGGGTCGCAAGAAGAAAGCCGAAATCATCCTCATCGATCGCAATTCCACGCATATCTGGAAGCCTCTGCTGCACGAAGTGGCCACCGGCGTGCTGGATTCCGGTCTTGATGAGGTGTCCTACCAGGGCCATTCCAAGGCCCACGGCTACAAGTTCCAACGCGGGACTCTCGAAAGCCTGGAGCGCGAAGAGAAGCAGCTGACACTGGCGGCCATCCACGATGCCAACGGCACCGTACTGCTGCCCTCGCGCACCCTGAGCTATGACTATCTGGTGCTGTCGCTGGGCAGCGTGTCCAACGACTTCGGTACCCAGGGCGTCGCCGAGCACTGTCACTTCCTGGACAGCCCGCAGCAGGCCGAGAAGTTCCGTCGCGACATGCTCGACACCTTCCTGCGCTTCAGCGCCAATGGCGACAAGTGTGAGCGACAGCAGCTCAACGTCGCCATCATCGGCGCCGGCGCGACCGGGGTCGAACTGTCCGCCGAGCTGTTCGATGCCTCAAAGATGCTGCACAGCTATGGCTTCTCCTCGCTGGAGGATCGTCAGGTCAAGGTGCATCTGATCGAGGCCGCTCCCCGCATCCTGCCGGCCCTGCCGGAGCGCATCGGCAAGCCGGTCGCCAAGGAGCTGACCCGCCTCGGTGTGGACATCCACACTGACACCCGCGTGACCTGTGCCGACGAACGCGGCATCACCACGGCCGATGGCACTCTGATCGAGGCGGATCTGAGCGTATGGGCCGCCGGTATCCGGGCGCCGTCCTTCCTGTCGGAGCTGGGCCTGTCCACCGAGCGCAACCACCAGGTCAAGGTCCACCAGACCATGCAGAGCATCGACGATGACGCCATCTTCGCGCTCGGCGATTGCGCCAGCTGCCCGCAGCCGGATGACAAGCGCGTGCCGCCACGCGCCCAGGCCGCTCACCAGCAGGCCAGTCTGATGGTCAAGAACCTGCGTGCGGCAATGGACAACAAGCCGCTGAAGGAATTCGTGTTCAAGGATCACGGCTCGCTGATCTCGCTGGCGCACTTCGATGCCGTCGGCTCGCTGATGCGCGGCGCCTCCGCGCGCTCGCTGTTCATCGAAGGCCGCCTGGCCAAGTTCTTCTACGCCTCGCTGTATCGCATGCACCAGATGGCGATCCACGGCGTGATCAAGACCGGCATGACCGTGATCGTGGATGGCCTGAATCGCTACCTGCGTCCGAAGATGAAGCTGCACTGATCACCTGTTCAGAACGAAAAACGCCCCCGACGGTCTCCGTCGGGGGCGTTTTCATTCAGGCACTTGTGCGTTCAGGCACTTACCCGAGCAGGCTCTCAAGCGTCAGTTCGCCGGCAATCAGGCGCCGCTTGGCGGAGACACTCAGCTGCTTGACGCGGTACTCGAGCTTGAGCGCCCGCGAGCGATCCCCGACCGCCTGTTGATAACACAACGTCAAGGGCCCCTTGCCACGCAGGGCACGCGCGCCCCGCTTGCCGCCGGCATGCTCGCTCAGGCGACGCGTCACATCGGTACTGATGCCGGTATAGAGGCGCCCCTGGGCCGTCTCGAGGACATACAGCCACCACTCGGATGACGTCTCGCCCGTCTGCGCCGCCGCGTCCGCGACACGCGGTTCTCCCGGCACAGTCGCTTCCGGCACAGTCGCTTCCGGCATGGCCGGATCAGCCACGCACGCTGGCAAGCTCGGCACGCAGTTTCGCCAGCACGCTGTCATAGCGGTTGGCATCGCTGTCGCTGCGCGCATTGAAGATGGCGGAACCCGCGACGAAGGTGTCAGCCCCGGCACGCGCGATCTCGGCGATGTTGTCGACCTTCACGCCACCATCGATCTCGAGACGGATGTTGTAGCCGGAGGCATCGATGCGCCGGCGCGCTTCACGCAGCTTGTCCAGCGTTCCGGGGATGAAGGACTGCCCGCCGAAGCCCGGATTGACGCTCATCAGAAGGATCATGTCGACCTTGTCCATCACGTAATCGAGATAGGACAGCGGCGTGGCCGGATTGAACACCAGGCCGGACTTGCAGCCCGCGTCACGGATCAGTTGCAGCGAGCGATCGACGTGATCGGAGGCTTCCGGATGGAAGGTGATGAAGCTGGCGCCTGCCTCGGCGAAGTCGCCGATCATGCGATCCACCGGGGTGACCATCAGGTGCGCATCGATCTCTGCCGTGATGCCATAGTCGCGCAGCGCCTTGCACACCATCGGACCGATGGTGAGGTTGGGCACGTAATGATTGTCCATCACGTCGAAGTGCACGATATCCGCACCGGACGCCAGCACATCCTCGACTTCCTGCCCCAGGCGGGCGAAGTCGGCAGACAGGATCGACGGGGCAATCTTGAAATCATTCGGCAGTAGATCAGACATGTCATCAGGCGCCATCAGCAAGTGGAAGAGGCATTTTACGTCACCCTCTCACAAAAGACAGGCACTGTGTGAAGCGTCAGGCTGTCCCGGCACCAGCGCTTGCGTTCCCCTCTGCGCGACGGACGCCGTCGTCATCGAGGTTGAAATTGGTGCATTAGCATCTGATAGTAAAACGGTTCGTCTGGGTAGCCACTCCCGATGCGACTCACGACAGCACGTGGCGCACGCGTCACCGACGCCATGCAGCGACTCCAATAACGATAAAGGGACTACCACTCATGTTCGACACCCCTTGTGCAGCACGCAAGCGTCTGAAGACCTTCGCCGCGGCGGCACTACTGCCTCTGGCAGGTCTGCTGCCCGCCGCGATGCCGGCCGCCTTCGCGGACAGCAGCGCGATTCTGGAAGGCGAGCGTTTCCATCCGGTGGAAGGCAAGCATGGCATGGTCGCCACCAGCCATTACCTGGCCTCACAGGTCGCACGTGATGTTCTGGCGGAAGGCGGCAATGCCGTCGATGCCGCCGTGGTGGCCGGCTTCGCGCTGGCCGTGACCCAACCCCGCTCCGGCAACATCGGGGGCGGCGGTTTCATGCTGGTGTCCGATGAGAAGACCGGCAAGGTGGTCGCCATCGATTACCGTGAGAAAGCTCCGGCCGCGGCCAGCGAGACGATGTTCCAGGACGAGAATGGCGAAGCCGTGGCCGAGTGGTCTCGCTTCACGCATCGCGCTGCGGGCGTCCCCGGCACCGTGGCCGGTCTTGCCAAGGCATTGGAGGACTACGGCACCCTGACGCTCGAGCAAGCACTGGCTCCGGCCATCAAGCTGGCAGAAGACGGTTTCGTCATCCCGACCCGCTTCGCCAAGGGGCTGAGCGATGCCAAGGACCGCCTCGCCAAGTGGGACAGCACCGCCAAGGTGTTCTACAAGGCAGACGGCAGCAATTACGAGGCGGGTGAGCTGTTCAAGCAGCCGGAACTGGCCGCGACGCTCAAGCGTATCGCCGCCAATGGCCCGCGCGAGTTCTACGAGGGTGAGACCGCCAGGCTGATCGTCGCCGAGATGGATCGCCATGACGGCATCATGACGATGGATGACCTGAAGGCCTACGAGCCGGAAATCCGTGAGCCGGTCCATGGCACCTATCGTGGGTATGACATCTTCTCGATGAGCCCGCCCTCCTCCGGCGGTGCGCACATCGTCCAGATTCTCAACATGCTCGAGGGTGACGACATCCAGGCGATGGGCTTCAATTCCGCCGCCACCATCCACGTGATGGCCGAGGCGATGCGCCGCGCCTACGCCGATCGCTCCGAGTATCTGGGCGACACCGACTTCGTCGATGTGCCGCTGGCCGGCATCACCTCCAAGGACTACGCCAAGGAGCTGCGCGGCCAGTTCGACATGAACCAGGCCACGCCGTCCAGCGAGATCAAGCCCGGCAAGCCGCAGCCCTATGAATCCAATCAGACCACCCACTTCTCGATCGCCGATGGCAATGGCCTGGCCGTCTCCAATACCTACACCATCAATTTCAGCTATGGCTCCGGCATCGTGGTGGATGGCGCAGGCTTTTTGCTCAACAACGAGATGGATGACTTCTCCGCCAAGCCGGGCGTGCCGAATGCCTATGGTCTGATCGGTGGCGTCGCCAACAAGATCGAGCCGGGCAAGCGCATGCTGTCCTCCATGAGCCCGACCATCGTGATGAAGGATGGCAAGAACTTCCTCGTCACCGGCAGCCCCGGCGGCTCGCGCATCATCACCACCACGCTTCAGGTGCTGATGAACGTGATCGATCACGGCATGAACATCCAGTCGGCGGTCAGCGCTCCGCGCATCCACCACCAGTGGCTGCCGGATGAGATCCGCATCGAGGCGGGCATCAGTCAGGACACCATCCGCCTGCTCGAGGCGATGGGCCACAAGGTCGTCACCAAGGACGCCATGGGGGCCATCCAGTCCGTGATGATCCAGGACGGCACCTTCTATGGCGGTGCCGACCCGCGCCGCTCCACCTCCTCGGCCATGGGGCTTTGAGCGAGGCCACTCGCGCTGCGCCTGACGCTCTGAGCGATGCGTCATCTGCCTGACTGGTCAGGACCTGCGATACGGGCGACACTCCACGGTGTCGCCCGTTTTCATGTCGCTCGCGCTCAACCAGGTGCTCTCTTGTCCTCCTCAAAGTCTCTTTCCTCGGCCGATGCCCGTTGGCGGCAACTGGCCAGCCGTTACCCCGTCGCCCTCATCGCGCTGGCTCAGCTGTTCGGCACCAGCCTGTGGTTCACGCCCAATGCCGTGCTGACGCCAATGCTGGCGAGCTGGAACTTTGCCGGCGAGAGCGCTGGCGCTCTGGGGCAACTGACCTCCTCGGTACAGGGCGGCTTCATCGTCGGCACCCTGACCCTGGGGCTGGCGGGACTGGCAGACCGCTTCGCGGCACGCCACCTGTTCATGGCTTCGTGCCTGCTGGGGGCGCTGACCAACCTGGCGCTCATCCTCGCGCCGGGGCTGTTGAGTGCCTCGGCGCTGCGCGTGCTGACCGGCCTGGCGCTGGCCGGCATCTATCCCATCGGACTCAAGCTGATGGTACAGACGGCCCCGGACCGCGCCGGAGCTGCACTGGCCTGGCTGGTCGGCATGCTGGTGCTGGGCACCTCGCTGCCACATGGCCTGGCTGCCCTGCAACTCAGTGGCAGTTTCTCGCTCCCCTGGGGGGCGGCGATCGGCATGGCCTCGCTGCTGGCCGTGGCCGGGGCCGGACTGGTGGCCTTGCTGCCCGCTGTCGCCCCGCCCGCACCAGCGCCTGCCTCGACGCAGACATCCTTGCTTGCCCGCGCGACACGAGGGCTGGCCGCCTGGCGTCATCCCGGTTTCGTGCGCGGCGCGCTGGGCTACTTCGGCCACATGTGGGAGCTCTATACGCTGTGGGCATTGGTGCCGCTATTGCTGACGACCATGGCCAGACTCAACGGCCTCTCGCTCTCGGCCACGCAACTGGCGCTGCACAGCTTCATGGTGATCGCGGTGGGCGGGCCCGGTTGCGTGGTCGGAGGCTGGCTGTCGCGCACCCGCGGGAGTCTGTGGGTCGCGCGCCTGGGATTGGCGGGCTCGATGATCCTCACCCTGCTGTTCGTCGGTGCCATGCAACTCGAGGCCGGCTATGGCCTGCTGCTGGGCCTGCTGGCGCTCTGGAGTCTGATGGCCGTGATCGATTCCCCGCAATTCTCCGCGCTGGCGGCCGGCGGCACGCCCGTCGAGCTGCAGGCCAGTGCGCTGGCCTTGATGAATGCCATCGGTTTCAGCCTGTCACTGGTCTCGATCGCCCTGCTGACCCCGCTAATCGCCGCACAGGGCAGCCTGTTGCTGCTGAGCATTCTGCCCGGCCCCTTGCTGGGGCTGCTGGCATTGACGCGCCGGGTGCCGCCCGGCCAGTGAGCGTCGCCGAACGGGAACAGCCATGAGCCAGAATTTCCACTACTCACCCGGCGCGATCTGACCCTATACTCGCGCCCATCAATCCGGGAGCCTGCCATTCAGCCGGCTCTCGTGATCCTTCCACTGTTGACCGGCCACCGGCCCGGGAGCCCGAACGATGATGCGACACCTGCGTATTACCTGCATGAGCGTGGCCTTGATGGCCACGACCGCGCTACTCAGCGCCTGCGGCACCAGCCCGCAACGCCTGTACGTCAACCCGCAGGTTGGCGAGATGGGGGTGGTCGGCCATGGCCAGCAGGTGGTGGTGGAAGTGCGCGACGAGCGACCCTCTGAGCGCATCGGCACCCGTGATGGTGCCACCAACGCCTCCAGCTATCTGGTGGTCCCGACCGGCGATCTGACGCCCAAGCTGGAGGCACAGGCCATCAGCGCCCTGCGCCGTATGGGCTTCGTGCCGGTGACCGCCGAGCAGGCCAATGCCGGTGCCACCGAACTGACCCTCTCGCTGACCGAGCTGGCCTATGGCGTGAAGCGCGGCGGTCTGCTCACCGACACCGCGGCACTCAACGGAGTGATCCAGGCGGTCGCGGTCTCCGGCAAGCAGCGCTACACCGGCAGCTATACCGCCACGCGTGATCAGGGCTACGCCCTCAAGCCCAGCCAGGAGAAGAATACCGAACTGGTCTCTCTGGTGATCGGGGATGCCCTGACACGCGCCTTCCAGGACACCACCCTGATCCGCCAGCTGGACCAGTAAGTCCACTCGGGAGACGCGTCCAGCAGCCCCGCACCACCTGCTCGTCCAACGAAAACGCCACCGCCGCCCAATGGGCGGCGGTGGCGTTTCACGAGATGAGGCAGACCCGCCAGGCATCGCGGCGAGGTGGATCAGTCAATCACTCTCTGGGCCCCTTGCGCACCAGCGCCCAGACCGTCTCGCGCAAACCACGATCATCCGGCGCACGGCGCTCCAGCACCTCCAGCGTGAAATTGGCGCCCAACAGCCGCCGAATCTCCGCCTCCGAGACATGAAACGGCGGCCCTTGTTCACGTTCCGTGTCACGCTCGAGACTGATCAACAGGCCGCGAGCGCCGGGCGGCAACAGCTGAGCCAGATGGAAGGCATAACGCTGGCGAGTCGCCTCGGGCAGTGCAATCAACGCCGCACGGTCATAGAAGGCATCGAGATGATCGACATGATCGATGTGGAAGTGGAAGAAGTCTCCGCACCACAGCTCGACCGGCCCCTGACGGAAGCATTCGAAGTGATCCAGTCGATAGCGCGAGACATCCCCGACTCCCTCGGCCACGAAGGCCTCACAGGCCTGACGCGCAAGCTCGATCCCCAGCACCGGATGCCCCTGAGTCGCCAGCCAGCGCATGTCCAGACTCTTGCCACACAGCGGCACCAGCACCTTGGCCTGGGGCGCGACGTCGAGACGCGGCCACCAGCGCTCCAGCGCCGGATGGGGCGCCGGCAGATGAAACCCGATCCGGCCTTCGGCCCAACGCGCAAGCCAGGGGTCACTGGCCGGGGCATTGCCTGACACCAACGCTGACACGGGGTCATCTGCTGACATGGGAGAGCCCTCCTGGAATCTGGAGATGCCCGAGTGCGGCGACACTCGGGCGAGTGGAGACCTTCACGAATTACAGGAAACCGTGACGCTTCTTCTTGCGGCGCGGCAGGTGCGGCACGATCAGGCCGACCAGCAGTCCGGCACCGGCCACACCACCGCCATACATGAAGTAACGCATCAGCAGGTCCTGCTTCTGGGTGTCCAGCAGCGCCTGCATCTTGCGCATCTTGCTGCGGGCCTGCTCAAGCTCCGCGGACTGGCTGTTGCTGGAGGCTTCCAGCTCCTCGATGCGCGCCTGACGCGTCTCGAGGCCAGCCTTCATGTCCGAGACCCGGGTTTCCCACTCGTCATTGATGCCATCGAGCCTGGCCGTAAGCTCCTTGACCTTGCTGCTGAGGGCCGGCACTCGCGCATTGACGCTGCGCGTGTCCTGAAGGTCGGCGGAAGGCAGCCAGACCACGTCACCGCTGGCGGTGCGGATCTTGCTGTAGTCATTCTGGACGTCGAGCAGCTCGACCGGCTGCCCGGCCTCCACCGTGCCCACGATACGGTAACCATCGGTGGGGCCGCTGCGCACGAAGGTGGTGAGATTGTCAGAGACCCAACGCTCGCTCGCGGCATTGGCCAGCGGTGCAGACAGTCCCAGCATCAGGCTGCCGGTGACGCCAAGCCCAAGCAAGGCACGGCGCAATGAGCGCAGGCTCACGCTGCCGAGTGAACGAAGGGAAAAGGTGCTGAGAGTGAGTGATCGCATCATGTCGCGTTCTTCATGGGTGTCTGAGGGCGGTGGTCGCCGCTGACGAGCAGGCATCGGAATCGAGGCTTCCGAACGCATCTGCCGAACACCGTCGACCGCTTGTCGGCATGCCGTGGCATGCCTTGATCTGCCCATGCGCTGTCTGACAGGTTGCGTGACGCGAGGCTTCCTGCCTGACATCACTATACCGCTGGGACGTAGTAGATATTTCGCTGTCATCAGACATCCACACTTTCTGTGGATAAGTCTTGGGACAACGTGACGATGGAAGGTCCGCGCACGGCGAAATGCCTGCCTCGCCAACAAATCGTTTATTTTTTGACCAGCACCAGTGCCGCCACTGTCGGCATGAAAACCTCAATAAATCAAGCTATTGACAGCTGCCTGTTTGCCCTGCAACACGGGCTTGAGACGGATATCACACGCGGACGTCGCCAATCTGCCCGTGAGGATACCACAGCCACCCTCAGCCTGAAGCCATGCGTGCAAGCCTCTCGCCACTCCCGTCCCGCCCCCGACATTTCCATGAGAAACCCCAGAGCTTGCAGGGGCCGCCACGGTCTGAGGGCTGGCCGCATGCCCGTCAGACTCCTATACTATGCCGTCCTGATTTCGGCTCAGGCACGCATTGAGCATCACGTCTCAAGGCTGCCACGCCCTCGATTCCCGCCAGGCTCAGGCCTCGGGGCTCATTCATCACAAGTCGCGCCCCTTCTCCTGACCGCTTCTCAAGCCCTCCGCCACCCAAGGTGTCGAGAGCCGGGAGTGAACGAAGGTTCGGCGCGCAGCTCAGAGCGTTCACACAAGGCAATGGCGAAGAAACTCTTCATCAAGACCCACGGCTGCCAGATGAACGAGTATGACTCCGCGCGCATGGCGGATCTGCTCGGCGAATCGCACCAGATGGAAGTCACCAGCGACGAATCCGAGGCAGACGTCATCCTGCTCAACACCTGCTCCATCCGCGAGAAGGCGCAGGAGAAGGTGTTCCATCAGCTGGGACGCTGGAAGAAGCTCAAGGAGAAGAATCCGGACCTGGTGATCGGTGTCGGCGGCTGCGTGGCCAGTCAGGAAGGCGACAACCTGCGCAAGCGCGCGCCACATGTGGACATGGTCTTCGGCCCGCAGACCCTGCACCGCGTGCCGAAGATGCTCAATACGCGTCGCGAGAGCCTCAAGCAGATCTCCGTGGTCGACGTGACCTTCCCGGAGATCGAGAAGTTCGACAACCTGCCCGCACCCAAGAGCGACGGCGCCAGCGCCTTCGTCTCGGTGATGGAAGGCTGCTCCAAGTACTGCACCTTCTGCGTGGTGCCCTACACCCGTGGTGAGGAAGTCTCCCGTCCCTTCGAGAAGGTGATGGATGAAGTCATCCATCTGGCCGACCAAGGTGTGCGCGAAATCAATCTGCTGGGCCAGAACGTCAATGCCTACGCCGGCCTCAACCTGCTGGGCGAGGAGATCGACCTGGCCGAGCTGATCAGCTGCGTGGCGCAGGTCGAGGGGATCGACCGCATCCGCTTCACCACCTCGCATCCGCTGGAGTTCAAGGACTCGCTGATCGAGGCCTTCGGCGAGATCCCCGAGCTGGTCAGCCACCTGCACCTGCCGGTGCAGTCAGGCTCCAACCGCATTCTGGCGGCGATGAAGCGTGGCCACGAGCGTGATCTCTACATCGACAAGCTCGAGCGCATCCGTGCGCTGCGTCCGGACATCAGCTTCTCTTCCGACTTCATCGTCGGCTTCCCGGGCGAGACGGATCAGGACTTCATGGACACCATGGACCTGATCGGCCAGATCGGCTTCGATCACTCCTTCAGCTTCATCTACTCGGCACGCCCCGGCACCCCGGCGGCCAGCCTCGAGGATGATACGCCCGAGGAGGTGAAGAAGGAGCGCCTGATGATCCTGCAGGAGCGCATCAATCAGCAGGCGATGCAGATCGGGCGCAAGATGGTCGGCACCACCCAGCGCATTCTGGTCTCCGGGTTCTCGCCGCGCGATCCGGGCCTGCTGTCCGGGCGTACCGAGAACAATCGCGTGGTCAACTTCCGCGCCGCCAACCCGACCGAGCTGATCGGCTACCTGGTGGATGTCGAGATCACGGAGGCCTATCCCAATTCGCTGCGTGGCGAGCTCGCCTCTCCCTATCGCTATTGATCACTCGTCGCCCCAGGGATTGACGAGGCGCCATCAGCCCCCACTATCAAGCGGATAGCCACGTTGGCCGTACAGGACAATTGCCCTGTACGGCCATCGCGCATTAAGCTCTTCTCAACGACGTGGCAGCCGGGTTTCACTCAGGTGAATTCCTTGCCCACCGCGACTCACGCATTCACCTGCATCAGGACATTCGACGCCTTGAGCCACCAGCCCCAGCAAGCCAATCGCATTCTCAACATGACGCTCGAGCCGGCAGACCCACAGCGTCTGGCCAGCCTGACCGGTCAGCGCGACGAGCATCTCAAGCTGATCGAATCCCGACTCGGTGTCACCCTGCGCAACCGCGGCAACGACTTCCAGATCGCCGGTCCCTCGGCTGCCGTCAAGGCCGCAGCCAACGTGCTGGAGCACCTCTATCGCGAGACCGGTGCCGGGGAAGTCGATGCCGAGACCGTCCATCTCTTCCTGCAGGAATCCGGTGTCGAGGCACTGGTGGAAGCCGCGGAAGACCAGGACGTCAGCTACGGCGACGTGGTGATTCGTACTCCCAAGGTGCTGGTCCGCCCGCGCGGCTTCAACCAGCAGGGTTACGTCACCGAGATGCGCAACCACGACATCAACTTCGGCATCGGCCCGGCCGGTACCGGCAAGACCTATCTGGCCGTCGCCGCTGCGGTGGAAGCGCTCAACAATCAGGAAGTGCGCCGCATCCTGCTGGTGCGCCCGGCGGTCGAGGCCGGCGAGAAGCTCGGCTTCCTGCCCGGTGATCTGGCCCAGAAGATCGACCCCTACCTGCGCCCGCTCTATGACGCCCTCTACGAGATGCTCGGCTTCGAGCACGTCAACAAGATGATCGAGCGCCAGATCATCGAGATCGCCCCGCTGGCCTACATGCGTGGCCGGACGCTCAACAATGCCTACATCATTCTCGATGAGTCCCAGAACACCACGCGCGAACAGATGAAGATGTTCCTGACGCGCATCGGTTTCGGCTCCACCGCCGTCATCACCGGGGATGTCTCGCAGGTCGACCTGCCGCGTGGTACCCAGTCGGGCCTTGCGCACGTGCTGGAAGTGCTCAAGGACACTCCCGGGATCAGCATCACCCGCTTCCTCGCCAAGGACGTGGTGCGTCACCCGCTGGTGCAGCGCATCGTCGAAGCCTACGACAGCTTCGAGGCCGAGGAAGAGAAGCAGGAAGGCGAGCGTCGCGAGAAGCGCCAGGCCGAGCGCGAGGCGCGCATGGCGGCACTCAATGCCCAGGGCAGCACGCCGCCCTTCGAGAACAGCTCGTCCAGTGACAGACCCTCCGGCAATGGGGGTGCTCAGTGAGCCAGGCACCTGCCGTGGTCGTGGACCTGCAACTCGCTGTCACCGAGAGCGAGATCGATGGCCAGCCGTTGCCGGCGAGCCATCAGCTCGAGGCCTGGGTGGCCGCGGCGCTGGCAGGGGCCATGGCTGATGACGCCCTGCAGAGTGACGGCGAGGTGGATGACACCCCCTACGAGCTGACCGTGCGCCTGGTGGAAGAGGAAGAAAGCCGCGGGCTCAACCGCGACTATCGCGGCAAGGACTCCTCCACCAATGTGCTGTCCTTCCCGCATGAGCCACTGGATCTCGACGACTTCGCCCTGCCAGCCGAACTGGCGGAGCGTTTCGCCGAGGAAGCTCCGAGATTCGATGACGGTGAAGACGTCGGCCTCGACGGCCAGCCTCAGGGCGACGCCGCTGACGACGATGTCATGCTGGAGTCAGGTGGCGTGGGGGATGCTGAGGCGCCGCAGACCCCGGAACTGATGACGGCTGAGGATGAGGCCGCGGATGAGGCGGACGACGCCTCGCGCTTTCTCGGCGACCTCGTCATCAGCGTACACGTCGTGGCGCGGGAAGCGGCCGCTCAGGGCAAGTCCCTCGAGGACCATTTTGCCCATATGCTCGTGCATGGCACCTTGCACTTGCTAGGTTATGACCATATCGAGGACGATGACGCCGAGCATATGGAAGCCCTCGAGCGTGACGTGCTGGCAGGGCTGGGCATTGCCGACCCCTACCGGGAAGAGAATCAATGATGCCGATGCCCTTTCGCATCGGCAGCACCCGCCGTCGGGTAATGCCTGGTTCGTCCAGGCGTCACCCGGCAGCCCCGATACCCCCACGACGATGGGGTATCGCCACCGAGGAAAAGAGAAACTAACGCATGAGCGAAGACCGATCGGGAAGCCATTCGAAATCCTGGCTCGATAAGCTGTTCGGCGCCTTCTCAAGCGACACCGACGAACCCAGCTCCCGCAGTGAGCTGCTTCAGTTCCTGACCGAGGTAGGCCCACGCCTCAATCTCGATCAGGACGCGATTGCCATCATCGAGGGCGCGCTGGAAATCAGTGACCAGCAAGTCCGCGAGGTGATGATCCCCCGCTCCCAGATGCAGGCTATCCAGGTCGATCAGCGTCCTGAGGAGTACCTGCCGCTGATCCTCGAATCGGCGCATTCCCGCTATCCCGTCATCGACGAGAACCTCGACGAGGTGCTCGGCATCCTGCTGGCCAAGGACCTGCTGCCGCTGATCCTGCAGAACGACAGCGAGCGCAAGCGCTTCGATCTACGCGAAGCCATCCGTCCGGCCATGTTCATCCCGGAGTCCAAGCGCCTCAACAGCTTGCTCAAGGAATTCCGCGAGACCCGCAATCACATGGCGGTGGTCATCGATGAATACGGCGGCACCGCAGGCCTGATCACCATCGAGGACATTCTCGAGCAGATCGTCGGCGACATCGAGGATGAGCACGACACCGATGAGGATGAGGATATCCGTGAGCTGGGCGACGGCCAGTTCGCCGTCAGCGCCCTGACCACCATCGAGGACTTCAACGAGCACTTCGCCACCGACTTCCCGGATGAAGAGTTCGATACCATCGGCGGTCTGATGATCCAGCGCTTCGGTCACATGCCACGTCGCCAGGAGTCGACCGACTTCGCCGGCTGGCGCTTCACCGTGCTCAATGCCGACAACCGTCGCATTCGCCAGGTGCAGGTCTGCCGCCTGGAAGATGCCACCGGTGATGCCCCGCCCTCCGCTGAGCATCGCGCGCACATCAGCGGTGAGTGACGCATGGCGCTGATGCCAGGCTGAATCGATAGAGGACAATGCCAGACATGCCCGACGGTGTGTCTGGCATTTTACAAGGAGAGCGGCATGTCCGAATCACCTCACCCGGCGGCCTTCAGGGGCACGTCGTCGTTGAGCAATGCGCTGGGCCACCTGCTGGCTCTGATCGCCGGTGTCTTGATCACCCTGAGTTTCGCCCCCTTCGAGCAATGGTGGCTGGGCCCGGTGGGTGCGGGGCTGCTCTACGGCGCCCTGCGCATGCCGAGCGGTGGCTTCCTGCGCGCCTGGTGGTATGGCGTCGGTCTGTTCGGCAGTGGCGCCAGCTGGGTCTATGTCTCGATCCATGACTACGGCTATACCGGCATGCCGCTGGCCGTGCTGCTGACGATGCTGTTCGTCGCCACCATGGCGCTGTTCCCGATGCTGTGGATGGGGCTGTGGCAACGCTTCTGCTCACGCCAGCTGGACGTGCTGTCGTTCGCTGCCGTCTTCGTCATCAGTGAGCTGTTTCGCACCTGGGCCTTCACCGGCTTCCCGTGGCTGCTGCTGGGCAACAGTGCGGTGGGGTCGCCGCTGGCCAATTGGGTGCCGATACTCGGGGTCTACGGCGTCTCGCTGATCATCGCGCTGTCCGGTGCGTTGCTGTGGAACCTGGCGCTCAGGCGGCGCTGGCTGACCCTCGTGCCATTGGTGGTGCTGTGGGGGGCGGGTCTGCTGCTGCCGACCAGCTGGACGCATCCCGGCGGAGAGCCGGCACGCGTCGCGCTGCTGCAGGGCAACCTGCCGCAGCTGATCAAGTGGAGCGCCGAGGGCCAGCGACGCGCGGCCAATACCTATGCCGCGATGACCCGTGCCGTGCAGGACGATGCCGACCTGATCGTGTGGCCGGAAACCGCACTGCCGATGCTGCGCGATCAGGCCGAGCCCTTCCTGGAACGCATCCAGGCGACGCTGCCTCCCAAGACCGGGCTGATCACCGGCATCGTCGAGCGCGACGCCGACAACCGCTTCTACAACAGCGTGATTCCCATCGATGACCCTTCGGCCCAGTATCGCAAGGAACATCTGGTGCCCTTCGGAGAATATGTGCCGCTGGAGAGCTGGTTGCGTGGCATCATCGGCTTCTTAGACCTGCCGATGTCGAGCATGCAATCAGGCGACAGTCAGCAGGAACCGCTGTTCGTGAGCGGGCTGCGTATCGGGGTCGCCATCTGCTACGAGATCGTCTATCCGGAGCTGGTTCGCCAGCGGGCGCTGAGCTCGACCGTGCTGCTGACCGTGTCCAATGACACCTGGTTCGGTCACTCCATCGGGCCACTCCAGCACCTGCAGATGGCACAGATTCGCGCACTGGAAAACGGACGTTTCCTGCTGCGCGCGACCAGCAACGGGGTGACGGCGATCATCTCGCCACAGGGGGAGATCATTGCCCGCGCCCCGCAGTTCGAGGAGGCGACCGTCACCGGCGACATCCGCCTGCAGCTGGGCATGACGCCCTGGATGCGCTTCGGACTGCTGCCGATATGGATTCTGGTGGGCCTGCTGCTGGCACCGAGCCTGATGCTGGGCATCGGTGAACGTCTGGCGGCACGCCGTGGCATGAAGGCGTCCAGCTGATACGCTGCTCCCCCTATCCGCTGCCGGGAGATGCCCGGCAGCGCCTCTGAACAAGCGAGACCATCATGGGCTTCACCGAGTTTCTCGGCATCATCAAGGACCTGATACTGCCACCCGGCGGCCCGCTGCTGCTGCTGATCCTGACCATGCTGATCCTCAAGCGCTGGCCGACTCTGGCGCGGGCGTTGATGGCACTGGCCATTCTGGGCATGTGGCTCCTGGCGTCGCCGGTCGTCTCCACACGCCTGATGGCCGGGCTTGAGCGCATTCAGCCCAGTGCACCGGCGGAATGGATTCAGGCTCAGGCGGTGGTCGTGCTGTCCGGTGGCCGTTACTACAATGCGCCGGAGCTGCAGGGACGGGACCGGATCAACGGCGAGACGCTCAGCCGGCTGGACGAAGGCGTGCGGGTCGCGCGCAATGCCGAGCTGCCGATCCTGCTGACCGGCGGCAAGGTCTCGTCATCGGACGATGGCACCCTGGCGGAACTGATGCAGCGCTCGCTGATCGATGAATTCGATTACCCGGCGCGCTGGCTTGAGAACCGCAGCGAGAATACCCAGCAGAATGCGCGCTACACTCGCGAGATGCTCAAGGAAGACGACATCAACAAGATCGTGCTGGTCACCAGTGCCTGGCACATGCCGCGCGCGATGCGCAACTTCCAGAATCAGGGCTTCCGCACCATCATTCCGGCCCCGGTGGGATACACCACCGTCTCCGGGCTGGGAATCGATGCCTGGATTCCCAACAGCTCCGCGCTGACCCAGTCACGCTGGGCACTGCACGAGTGGATCGGCTGGCTGGTGGGTCGCTAGACGCATCGAGGCCACCGACCAGAGACACGACGGGCTGCCCATGGGCAGCCCGTCGTGTCTCTGGTCATCAATGCCACCCTGCCACGCTCACGCTCTCAGGTGACCTCCTGCATCCAGCTGGCCTGCCTGAGCCAGGGCCCCAGCTGGCGACGCTGGAAAGCCGGGTCCCGCGTCCATTCATCGCATCCGACATGGGCATTGCCCGCGGGAAGCTCACCCAGCACATCATCGGGAAACGCCAGGCTGGCGCGCGAGTTCACCTTCAGCGAATAACAGCGGTCATGGCTCATGAGGCTGGTACGCAGATAGCGCCAGACGCGCTCCTTGAGAAACCATTGATCGATGTTCGGGGTTTCCACCTGCCGGGGACTCCAGTCCGCCAGCATCCCCTCCATCGAGGGCAGCACCCCGGCGACACCTCCCCAGAGTCCCGCCAGCACGAGATCGGTATGCGTCCACCAATCGCGCATCACATGGAAGAAGCGCCCGGAAGTCAGCCACATCTGCACGGCTCGTACCTCGCGAAGACTGATGACACTGTCGCAGTCCCGCACCAGGAAATAGCCAACGCCGGGATCATCCGCGACCGCAAATCGCCAGCACAGCCGCTGTCTGAGTGAGTCGGTCTTCGGACGTTCCACCAGCTCGGCGTCCAGCTGCCGGGCGATGTCCAGAAAATCCTCTGGCACACTGTCGTCGTGATACAGCCGCACCTGCCAGCCCGGGTAGAGCACCGGTGCCAGCAACAGGTTATGCAACATGCCATTCAGATAACGCGGCCCCTGGCCCCAGAGACCATAGGACAGCACTCGCCGCTTGCCGGCTGCCACCGCCGATGGGGCACTGGAGGGCAATGCCCAGTCCTTGGCAAGCGGCTGGTCTCCGTACGCGACATCCTTGAGCTCCAATGCGCGACTGCCGAAGCCACGTGCCTGAGCATGGCGCCCCAGGCGTGCACAGCAGGAGGCCAATGCATCGAACAGTACCGGATTGCGGCTTCCTCCATCGACCAGCCTCTGCCCAGCGGCGATGGCCCCTGACGCATCACCCGCCCGCGACAGGCATACCACCCGATTGAGGGCGATTTCTTCATCCTCGGGGCATTCATCACAACCCTGGCCGAGTATCTGACCGGCAGCGCGATAATCCCCCAGCAGGAACAGGTAGTAGGACACCTGCTTGAAGAGGCCCGCGGCACGCGGGCGAGCCTGTTGATTGAAATGCGCGATCATGCACTGGACGGCTCGGGCGCGATGCCCTGCCGTCCACTCCTGATGCGCTGGCAGGAACCAGTCGTGCGGTGTCGCCATCAGTCCCGGGGGTCCGCATCGGTTGATGACGCGGGTTGCGGCGCCCCGCGTGCGAAGAAACGGTGCCCACAGGCATGGCAGGGCTCCAGTACGCTGGGGCGCGTCAAGGTCGTGATGGCCTCGCAATGCACGCAGTGCAGCAGCCCCGGCGCGATGACTTCTCCACTGGTGTAGTCGGCGCGAGCGGCCTCGAGGTCTTCCTCGAAGTGCGCGCGGTCCACCACGGTGCGATCCGCGATGGACATCAGCGCGGAACTGACGCTGCGCGACAGCACGTCGAGATCAATCCCCAGCCAGCTGGCGACCCCTTCGCCACCGGCCGCCAGGTGGCGACGGAATTCCTGCATGTCCCGCTCGACCCAGGCACGCAGCAGCGCCAGCTCGTCACGGGTGAACTCCTCGACCTCGGCCTCGAACTTCACCGCTTCATCCAGCTCGGCCTTGAGCCCTTCCCAGGACAACTCGCCGCTGCTGTCTTCCAGACGCGTCAGGATTCGCCCATAGGCATCGCCGAGACGTCCTTCCCCTTCGCCCTGCGGCTGGCGGGAGGGCATCGGGGTATCTTCAAAGCCGCTGTCATGCGAGGACGTAGTGGCACTGGCGGGATCGTGCGGATCACGGGGTTCACGTGGTTGGCTCATGGACTCTCCTTGTATCATCAGCGTCTCCCGGTCTGCGGGAGGCATGGGGCGCTCTCTCAAGCATGGTGGTGTTGGCGTTGCTTCACAAGCCACACCCACTCGTGGCCGCCTGCAGGACGTGACGCAGGTCAGGATATCGCGTCACCCTGTCAAGACCGGTCTCACGGCGGGCCATGGCAGTCGCCTCCCCTACCTGAGGCCTGGCGTCTGGGGTAGACTTGACCCCATCGCTGACAGTGGCGGCCTTGCCAAGCGGACCGCCCATCTCTTCACGCCCTGCCTGCCCGCTTGGACAGGTACAGGCCAACGCCAAGGTAGCAACGGACCCGATGGACTCACAGGATACGTCTCAACAGTACGCTCCCGACCAGATCGAACAGGCTGCCCAGCAGTACTGGGAGAAAAATCAGTGCTTCAAGGCGGTGGAAGATGCCAACCGCGAGAAGTTCTACTGCCTGTCGATGTTCCCCTACCCCAGCGGCAAGCTGCACATGGGGCACGTGCGTAACTACACCATCGGTGACGTGATCTCGCGCTTCCAGCGCATGCAGGGCAAGAACGTGATGCAGCCGATGGGCTGGGATGCCTTCGGCCTGCCGGCGGAAAATGCCGCGATGAAGAACAACGTCGCGCCGGGCAAGTGGACCCACGAGAACATCGCCTACATGCGCGATCAGCTCAAGGCGCTGGGCTTCGCCTACGACTGGAGCCGTGAGTTCGCGACCTGTGATCTCGAATACTACCGCTGGGAACAATGGTTCTTCGCCAAGCTGGTCGAGAAGGGAGTCGTCTACAAGAAGAGCTCCATCGTCAACTGGGACCCGGCGGACCAGACCGTGCTCGCCAATGAGCAGGTCATCGACGGCCGTGGCTGGCGCTCCGGCGCGCTGATCGAGCGCAAGGAAATCCCGCAGTGGTTCCTGCGCATCACCGACTATGCCGAAGAGCTGCTGGCCGACCTCGACAAGGTCGAGTGGCCGGAACAGGTCAAGACCATGCAGCGCAACTGGATCGGCAAGTCGCGCGGTGTCGAGCTGAGCTTCGGCCTCGATGCCAAGGCAAGCCAGGTGCAGGAATCCCTGACCGTCTTCACCACGCGTCCGGATACCCTGATGGGCGTGACCTACGTCGGTGTCGCCGCCGCTCACCCGCTGGCCAAGGCCGCGGCAGAGCACAATGCCGAGCTTGCCGAGTTCAACGCCGAATGCGCGCGTGGCGGCACCAGCGAAGCCGACATGGCAACCATGGAAAAACGCGGCATGGATACCGGCTTCAAGGCCATCCATCCGCTGACGGGCCGTGAAGTGCCGGTCTACGTCGCCAACTTCGTGCTGATGGAATACGGCACCGGTGCCGTGATGGCCGTGCCGGCCCACGACGAGCGCGACCACGAATTCGCCACCAAGTACGGCCTGCCCATCGAAGCCGTGATCGCCGATGCCGACGGCAACGCGCCTGACGTCAGCGACGCCGCCTTCACCGAGCACGGCGTGCTGATCAACTCCGGCGACTTCAATGGGCTCGACTTCGAGAGCGCCTTCGATGCCATCGCCGCACGTCTGGTCGAGCAGGGCCGTGGTGAGGTCAAGACCAACTTCCGCCTGCGCGACTGGGGCGTCTCGCGTCAGCGCTACTGGGGCGCGCCGATTCCGGTCAAGAATGGTCCGAATGGCGAATCCATCCCGCTGACCGACGACGAGCTGCCGGTCGAGCTGCCACTGGAAGTCGAATTCGACGCCTCCGGCGGTTCGCCGATCAAGAAGATGCCGTCCTTCAGTGACCTGGGCGATGGCTGGCAGCGCGAGACCGACACCTTCGACACCTTCATGGAGTCCTCCTGGTACTACGCGCGCTTCTGCTGCGCGGACAATGCCGAGGCCATGCTGGACGAGCGCGCCAACTACTGGCTGCCGGTCGACTACTACATCGGCGGCATCGAGCACGCCATCCTGCACCTGCTCTACTCGCGCTTCTTCCACAAGCTGATGCGGGACTTCGGCCTGGTCGACAGCGATGAGCCGTTCAAGCAGCTGCTGACCCAGGGCATGGTGGTCGCGGATACCTACTACCGCATCAACGAGAAAGGCGGCCGCGACTGGTTCAACCCGCTGGACGTGGACGTCGAGACCGACGACAAGGGCCGTGCCATCAAGGCCGTGCTGAAGTCCGATGGCCTGCCGGTGGAGATCGGTGGCACCGAGAAGATGTCCAAGTCCAAGAACAACGGCGTGGACCCGCAGTCAATGATCGACCGCTTCGGCGCCGACACCGTACGTCTGTTCATGATGTTTGCCGCACCGCCCGAGCAGTCGCTGGAGTGGTCCGATTCCGGTGTCGAGGGCGCGCATCGCTTCGTCAAGCGCGTCTGGCGCCTGGTTCACGAGCACGTCGCTGCCGGCACCCCGGCCGCGTTGGACGTGGCAGGCCTGAACGATGACCAGAAGGCGCTGCGTCGCAAGACGCACGAGACCATCGCCAAGTGCAGCGATGACATCGGCCGCCGTACCACCTTCAACACCGCCATCGCGGCCGTGATGGAGCTGGTCAACGCCATCAGCCGCTTCGAGGACGCCTCCGAGCGGGGCCTGGCCGTCAGCCGTGAAGCCGTCGAGGCCTGCGTGCTGCTGCTGTCACCGATCATCCCGCATGCCAGCCACTCGCTGTGGGCGACACTGGGCCACGAGGAAGCCGTGATCGACGCCAGCTGGCCGGTCGCGGACAGGGATGCGATGAAGAAGGACAGCATCGAGCTGGTCGTGCAGGTCAACGGCAAGCTGCGGGCGCGTCTGTCCTTCGCCGCCGATGCCGACCGTGATGCCATCGAGGCTGCTGCCCTGGCAGATGCCAACGTCACCAAGCACACCGATGGCAAGACGGTGCGCAAGGTCATCGTGGTACCGGGCAAGCTGGTCAACATCGTCGCCAACTGAGGCGATACCGGGGCACGCCCCGCACCCGGCGCCTTGGCGCGTCGGGCTCCTGCCAGCCATCCGCATCCTCTTGCGGATGGCTGGCAGCCAAATTTCGTGCGCGGCATGACTTGCGGGAATCTCCGGAGCATGCAGCGCTCTCGCAGGACATTCATGACACTCGTTCATGACAGGAGGTCACGGTGACGCAGGCGAATTCCAACAGTGCATCAGTGGACGCATCACGCAGCCCCGGCGAGACCGCAGCGTCAGCTGCCCCGCGCCGGTCGGCTCCTCGCCGCCTGATGGCGGCCATTGGCGTCGGCGTCGCGCTGACGTTGAGCGGCTGTGGCTTCCAGCTGCGCGATTACGACGCCACGCCGATGGCCATCACCGAACTCGATGTCCATGCACCGAACACCGATACCCACGACGCGCTGCGCGAAGCGCTCAAGCAGGCCGACATCCGCCTGAGCGATGATGCACCACTGCGCCTGAATCTGGGCAAGCTGAATGAAGACGTCCATCAGATCACCTTTGGTGATGCAGGCAGCATCAAGCGCGAGCTGACCTATCGTGTCGTCTACTCGCTGCAACGCAAGTCGGACGGCGCCTACCTGGCCAACCAGCAGGAGCTGGAAGCCAGCAGCGACTACTACACCAACGACGACAACCTGCTCAACACCGATGACGTGCGTGAACGTGCCGGTGAGCAGAATGATCGTGAGCTGAGTCGTCAGCTGATGGACCGCCTGCGCGCCATCACCCCCTGAACTCTCTGACCTGGCGAGACGCTCACCAGTAGACCGCACCACCATCACGGCTCCGCGCTATCGGGCAACCGACCACCGCGGAGCCGTGTGCGTCTGCCGCCATCCAGCGTCACCGCCCTCTCCCGTGCAGGATCGAAGGACACTCATGAAGGTCTATCCCGACAAGCTGGAAGAGCAACTCAACAAGCGCCTGTCTCCGGTCTATATCGTGGCGGGCGACGAGCCTCTGATCCATCAGGAAAGCTGCGACGCCATCCGGCGCGCGGCGCGTGCGGCCGGCGTCGAGGAGCGGGAAGTCCTTCACGTCGAGAACGGTTTCCAGTGGGGTCGTCTGACCGAATCCGCCGCCAGCATGTCACTGTTCGCCTCGCGCAAGCTGATCGAGCTGCGCCTGGGCACCCAGAGCGCCGGCCAGGAAGGCAGCAAGGTGCTCAAGGCCTATGCCGAGCGCATCGAGAAGGATGGCGACATCCTGCTGATCACCGCCGCACGCCTCGACCGCAAGGTGCAGCAGACGGCGTGGTTCAAGGCGCTCGAGAAGGTGGGAGTGTTCATCGCGATCTGGCCGGTGGATCATTCCCGCCTCGGATTCTGGATTCGTGATCGCGCCCGCCTGCATGGCCTGGAACTGAATCAGGACGCCGCCCGGCTGCTGGCCGAGCGCATCGAGGGCAATCTGCTGGCCGCGGATCAGGAGCTGCAGAAGCTGGCGCTGCTGCACCCGCCGGGCGCACGCCTGGATGGCAATGCCATCGCCCAGGGGGTCGAGGACAATGCCCGCTATGATGTCTTCACGCTGGCGGATGCCTGCCTGAAGGGCGAGATCGAGCGCAGCGGGCGTATCGTGCTGGGTCTGCGGGGAGAAGGGGTCGAGCCGCCGGTGATCCTGTGGGCCTTGACGCGCGAGCTGCGCACCCTGCTCTCGCTGCGTCAGCACCTCGATCAAGGCCAGAGCTTCGAGCATGCCTGCAAGGCGCAGAAACCGATGATCTTCGACAAGCGGCGTCCCTTCTATCAACAGGCGCTCAATCGTCTGCCCCACAAGCGTCTGCACAAGCTGCTGCTGTTCTCGCAGCGACTCGACATGGCAATCAAGGGCGGAATGACGCTGCCTATCTGGGACGGGATGGTGGATCTCGCCCTGACGCTCGCCGGTGGACGCGGCCCGCTGGCCGAGCTGCCTCACGCCTACAAGGTGGGGTGATCCTGGCACGGTCCGACGTGCCTCTGACACGAGGGAGATCCCATGCAGATGACACCCCCGTTGCTTGGCGAAGGCGTCAGTGTCGAGACCTTGCGTCGATGGCTCGCCGAAGGCAACACGCTGACCGTGGAGATCCAGACGCTGGATCAGGGGCTGTATCTGGTGCGCCTGCATCATGCCGACGGCATCAGTCGTCTGGTCGATGAAGATGGCCAGTCCCTGCGCTTCACCGGCACGCAGTGGGTCAGTCGCCTGTTGCTGCCACTGGGGCTGACGCATGGCGTGCAGACCTGGGCGGAAGTGCAGGATGAGATGATCGGCCTCCCCACGACTCCGGTCGACAATGCCACCCTGCTGGCCCATGGCACGCGTGTGGCGTTCAAGACGCTGTAGCCATGACAGAAGCCCCCGCCAGTTCACTGACGGGGGCTTCTGTCATGGCGGCACGCCCCTGAGACTCAGGTGGGCGCTCGATCTGCGCTCAGTGCGCCTCCTCGACCTTCGACTTCACGAAGGCGGGATATCCATAGAGCTTGCGTGGATTGTCGCGGAAGATCTTCTCGCGCATCTCGCGCTCCGGCAACCAGCGCTGCATCAATTCCGCGAGCGTGTCCTCCTCCGGCATCTCGACCCCGATATGCGGATGCGGCCAGTCACTGCCCCACACCACGCGTTCGGGATTGGCAGAAACCAGTGCCCGCGCCAGTGCCGTGACATCGGAATACGGCAGGCGTCCCCGGGTGGTGAGTCGATATGGCGCCGACAGCTTGGCCCAGGTACGTCCCTGCTTGAGCATCCGACACAGCGCGGTGAAACCGGGACATTCCGGCCCCCGTGAAGCCGCGAGGTGGCCCATGTGGTCGATCACCACCGGCACCGGCAGACTGCCGAGCCGTGCCTCCATGTCACGGAAGGTCGAGACATCGATCAGGCATTCCAGATGCCAGTCGAAGCGGGCCAGACGGTCCGCCAGCAGCACGACATCACGCCAGCGCAGCCCGCCGGAGAAGATCAGATTGAGGCGCACCCCGCAGACGCCCAGCCTGGAGAGCCGCTCAAGCTCTGCATCACTGATCTCGGGCGAGACCACGGCGATGCCACGATAATCCAGCCCGCGCTCACGACAGTTCTCGAGGCTGTCGCACAGCAGGCGATTGTCATAGCCATAGACACTTGGCTGGATCAGGACGCCATGACGGGCGCCAAGCGCGTGGTGCATTTCCAGCGCGTCCTTGAGCCCGAATTCGGCAGGGTTGTAGGTCCTGTCTTCCGCCAGCGGATAACGCACCGGATCGCCGAACACATGAAGATGGCAATCAATGCTGCCCGGAGGCAGCCGGAACGTCAGGGGATGCGGCAGGGGGCGTGGCGGTGCCGCACACGGCAGATCCTGCTCGACATGGTTCCAATCCATCGATGCGACTCCCTCGCGTAACCTCGATCATCAAGCTCTGGGCGACTTCGCGTTTCAGTGCCCTGTGTCACGATACTGCGCCCCCTCTCTCGTTTCCAGACAAAAGCACGCATACGAAAAAGCGGCATGTCCGAAGACATGCCGCTTGAAGATACTCTGCCGGTGCGTGATCGCCATCTCAGGCGAAGTACAGTCAGTCGAGACGCTCGAAGACCGTCGCGACCCCCTGCCCCATGCCGATGCACATGGTCGCCAGACCCAGGCGCGTGTTCTGCTGCTTCATGACGTTGAGCAACGTGGTGCAGATACGCGAGCCGGAACAGCCCAGCGGGTGCCCCAGCGCGATGGCGCCGCCGTTGAGGTTGACCGCCGTGTCGGCGCGTTCCAGCAGGCCGAGGTCCTTGAGCACGGGAATCGACTGCGCCGCGAAGGCCTCATTGAGCTCGACGGTCTGGATATCGTCGATGGTCAGCCCCGCTGCCTTGAGTGCCTGCTTGGAGGCCGGCACCGGGCCGTAGCCCATGATGGAGGCATCGCACCCGGCCACACCGGTGGACAGTACGCGGGCGATGGGCTTGAGACCCAGCGCTTCGGCGCGCTCGGCGCTCATCACCGCCATGCCCGAGGCACCCACGGACAGCGCGGAAGAGGTGCCCGCCGTCACGGTGCCGCCCTTGGGATCGAACACCGGCTTGAGGTTGCCCATGGATTCCATGCTGGCATCGCCACGGATGACCTCATCACGGGTCACCATCACGCGGCGCCCCTCGGCATCATGGCCCTCGACGCCGATGATCTCGTCATCGAAACGACCTTCATCGGCGGCCGCCTGGGCACGCTGGTGAGAGCGCACGCCGAACTCATCCTGCTGCTCACGACTCACGCCGTGCATCTTGCCGAGCAGTTCTGCGGTCAGGCCCATCATCATCGCGGCCTTGGCCGCGTGCTTGCTGGCCGCCGGGTTGACGTCGACCCCATGCGCCATCGGCACGTGCTCCATGTGCTCGACACCCCCGATGATGTAGAAGTCGCCCATGCCGGCCTTGATGTTGGCGGTGGCGATATGCAGCGCGCTCATCGAGGAGCCACACAGCCGGTTGACCGTCTGCGCCGGCACGCTGCGCGGGATGCCGGTCATGATGGCGGCATTGCGCGCGATGTTCATGGCCTGTTCCAGAGTCTGGTTGACGCAGCCCCAGATAACGTCATCGACCTCTGCCGGCACCAGGCCGGGGTTGCGGTCGAACAGCGCCTGCATCACCGCGGCGGACAGGTTCTCGGCGCGCACGTGGCGGAAGGCCCCATTCTTGGCCTTGGCCATGGCAGTGCGCACGCCATCGACGATTACCACATCTCTCGGATTCAGATTCATTGTCTGGCTCCCTCATGGCCCTCGCTGTCGCGAGAGCCGAAAATTCTGGTCGGATAGTGCTGGCCCCACTTGGGTGTGCTCAGCAATCAAAGGCTCAGGCGTAGAAGGCGTCGCCGCGCTTGGCACGCTCACGCAGTGCCTCGGTCGGGCGATACAGCGGCCCCAGCTCATCGGCCAGGCTGTCGGCCAGCGCGACGAACTCTGCCACGCCCATGGCATCGACGTAGCGCAGTGCGCCACCACGGAACGGCGGGAAACCGATGCCGTAGATCAAGGCCATGTCCGCCTCGGCCGGCGTACCGACAATGTCATCTTCCAGACACCGGATGGTTTCCATGCACAGCGGCACCATCATGCGCGCGATGATGTCGTCATCGGAGAATTCGCGCGTCTCGCTGACCACTTCACTGACCAGTGCCTGCGCCGCTTCATCAGGCAGCTTCTTCGGCTTGCCCTTGCGGTCTTCCTCATAGCGATAGAAGCCCAGGTCATTCTTCTGCCCCAGTCGCTTGTTGTCGTACATCACCTGAATGGCGGTCTTGCCCTCACGCGCCATGCGATCCGGGAAGCCTTCGGCCATCACCGCATTGGCGTGGACCGCAGTGTCCATGCCGACCACATCCAGCAGGTAGGCCGGGCCCATCGGCCAGCCGAACTTCTCCATCACCTTGTCGACGCGCTGATAGTCGGCGCCCTTCTCGACCAGCAGGCTGAAGCCACCGAAGTAGGGGAACAGCACGCGGTTGACCAGGAACCCCGGGCAGTCGTTGACGACGATCGGTGTCTTGCCCATCTGACGGGCGTAGGCGACGGTCGCGGCGATCGCCGCGTCACTGGATTTCTCACCACGGATGACTTCCACCAACGGCATGCGATGCACCGGGTTGAAGAAGTGCATGCCGCAGAAGTTCTCGGGGCGCTTGAGCGATTCGGCCAGACGCGTGATGGAAATGGTCGAGGTGTTGGACGTCAGGATGGTGGTATCCGCCACGTTGTCCTCGAGCTCGGCCAGCACCGACGCCTTGACCTTGGGGTTCTCGACCACCGCCTCGACGACCAGATCCACGTTGCCGAAATCGCCATAGGACAGCGTCGGGCGAATGTTGGACAGCCCCTGCGCCATCTTCTCGGTGGTCAGCTTGCCCCGCTCGACGCCCTTGCCGAACAGCTTGCGCGCTTCCTTCAGGCCAAGCTCGATGGCCTCGCCATTGATGTCCTTCATCAGGATCGGCGTGCCCTTGCTGGCGCTCTGATAGGCGATGCCACCGCCCATGATACCGGCACCCAGTACGGCAGCCTGCTGGATCTTGCTCGCCTGCTTCTCGTATCCCTTGGCTTTCTTCTTGACCACCTGATCGTTCATGAACAGGCCGACCAGATTGAAGGCCACGTCGGTCAGCGCCATCCGGGCGAAGGTCTTGGCCTCGATGGCCTGGGCGCGCTCACGCGATTCGCCCGCGCCCTTCTGGATGACCTTGATGGCCTCCACCGGCGCCGGATAGTGCGGGCCAGCCTTGCCTGCCACGAAGCCCTTGGCGGTCTCGAAGGCCATCATCTGCTCGATGGCATTGAGCTTGAGCGGAGAGGTCTTCTCGAGACGCCGTGCCATGTAGTCCAGCTCACCCGCATTGGCGCGCGCCAGAATGTCGAGTGCCGCCGCGTCCAGCTCGGCCACCGGCAGCACGGCATCGACGGCGCCGACTGCCAGGGCCTTGTCGGCGCGATTCTCGGTGCCCCCACAGATCCATTCGATGGCATTGTCCGCCCCGATCAGGCGCGGCAGACGTACGCAGCCCGCCCAGCCCGGAATGATGCCGAGCTTGGTCTCCGGCAGGCCGATCTTCGCGCTGTCCGCCATGACGCGGAAGTCGGTGGTCAGGGTGATCTCGCAGCCGCCGCCCAGCGCCAGCCCATTGATGGCGGTGACGGTGGGGAACGGCAGGTCCTCGATGGCATTGAAGATGCCATGGACGGTCATGTTCATGTCGATGAGGAAGGCTTCATCCTTCTCGAACATCTGATGGAACTCGGTGATATCGGCACCGACCACGAACGCTTCCTTGGCGGAGCGGATGACCAGCCCCTTCAGGTCGGCCGTCGCCTTGATGGCCTCCACCGCCTCCCCCAGCTCCTTGAGTACGTAGCTGGCCAGCTTGTTGACCGATTCGCCTTCAAGGTCGAGCGTCAACAGGGCGATGGCGTCCTGATTGGCCTCGACGGATAGCGTTTTGCCTGAATAGATCATCCACGGATCTCCACAAGAGAAAGGGGTGAAGGGGCTGTCAGGCGCAGGATGGTCTCTGCCATGGGTGCGCTGGCAACCGGCCTCGCCGGACTCGAAGCTTCCAGAGGCGCCGCAGGAGAGTCATCTCTCGCCACAGCGCTTCATACAAGCGTTTGAATACAGCCAGCTTGGGCCAGAGACGGGCAAAGATCAAGCCTGCGGACATTAGCGAAAGGTCGGGGGTCCGGGGCAGTCTCCATGCCGGTTCCTGTCTCTGGCGCCTGACATCGACAGCGGGTGTGGGCAAAGATCGACGCTACACCCGGAAAGGCAGTCGCGTTACTCTTGGCGCTTTCCCGACACGCAGGCTGGCAGCGGCATATCCTTGCCCTCCAGCAGGCTCTCAAAGGCCACACCGATACCATGCTTTCATGAGCAGCACTCTCACCGCCCTGTATCTGCGCCTGACCGGCATCGTCGAACGCACCAAGCGCTGGCACTGGCTATGGCCTCCCATCGGCTTCGCTGCGGGCATCTGCAGTTTCTTCCTCGTCAATCGTCAGCAATGGCTGGGTGGCATGCTGGCGCTGGGCATGATGCTGGCCTGGTTGATCCTGATCGCCGAAGGCCTGTGGAGCCGTCTGCGCCGTCATCGCGGCCAGAATGCCCTGCCCCGCAAGCTGGCCACCTTCGTGGCGCAGCTGATCCAGCAGGAGACCCTGTGCTTCACGTTGCCGTTCTTTCTGGCGACGACCGACTGGGCCAGTGGCCAGGCAGGCTTCACCTTGCTGCTGTGCGGCGCGACTCTGCTGTCGATACTCGACCCCTTCTACTACCGACTGGCCGAGCGCCATCGCTGGCTGTACTTCGGCTTCCACGCCCTGTGCGTATTCGTCGTGGTACTGGTCACCCTGCCCCTGCTGCTGGAACTGACCACCGGCGAGAGTCTGTTGGCTGCCTGTGCCGCGATGAGCCTGTTCGCGCTGCCCAGTGTCGCCAACCTGCGGATTGCCCGCGGGCTGGTCGGTGGCCTGGCGATGATCGGCATCAGCGTGATGCTGGGGGTGGGCGCATGGGGGGCACGCGCCTGGATTCCGCCTGCCACGCTCTGGATCAACGCCAGCAGCCTCTCGCCGGACTTCGACACCGCGGCGCGGACACCGCGGGGCGAGATGCATCTGACCCCAGCGCAACTCTCCGCCAGAGGCCTCTACGCCTACACGGCCATTCGCGCCCCACGCGGGTTGTCGGAGAAGGTCTATCACGTCTGGCGACATGACGGAGAAGTGGTGGATCGCATCGCCTTGAACATCAACGGCGGTCGCAAGGAAGGTTATCGGGCATGGACACACAAGACGGCCTTCCCCAAGGGCAGCGAGGGGGAATGGGAAATCGATGTCGAGACCATGAACGGGCAGCGCATCGGCAGTCTGCGCTTCCTCGTCAGTGATGATCCGCATGTGGCCACCTTCGCGGACAGCAGCCTGGCACGGCCGGCGGGCATCCCCGGCTGGCGGATCACCAACCTGATTCCGGGCCTGTGACGCTTCGCGACGTGAGTGACCCTGAAGCGTGAACCCTCGGTTACTCGACCTTGGGCGTAAAATTCGTTCGCAGGCTTGTAATTATCCAGGCTGCCTAGCATGCTGAAGACAAGGGCGGCACCGAGGGGTGCCAGGATAAAAGCCCACTCATCCTTTGCACTCTGTGGACGACATACCCATGCATGAAGATATCGGGCTAAAGCTTTCCCGCCTGCCGCGCCTATGGCGCGCCATCCTGGACCAGCGACTGTCCCCGCTTGGGCTGACACAAACCCGCTGGATGACGCTGGTACACCTGTGGCGACTCGGAGACGGCCAGCCACAATGTGATCTGGCACGCTCCATCGGCATCGAGGCACCGTCTCTGGTACGCACGCTGGATCAGCTCAGCGAGCAGGGGCTGGTGGAACGCCGCGCCTGTGAGGAAGACCGCCGCACCAAGCGCATCTTCCTGACACACAAGGCACTGCCGCTGATCGAGAAGATCGATGCCATCGCCGAGCAGACCCGCATCGAGATGCTCGAGGGGCTCACGCCGGAGCAGGTCGACCAATTCTGCGAATGCCTGCGCGTCATGGAACGCAATGGCCTGGAAATCTCCGAGAAGGTGCCGGAAAGCGCCTGAGCGAGCGTGTCCGGATACGCCAGCGGGAAAGGAAAAAGCCCCCATCGAGTGACTCGACGGGGGCTTTTTTGCAAGACGTTCAAGGCAAGCTCAGGTCACGCGCCGGCCCTGCTCGCGGCCGAGGGCGGCCCGAAATATCACGCTCACCCGCCCGGCATTCTGGGCTCTGTCCCCACCAACGGACGGCGGCGATGGGCAATGGGGGCCTTGGCGATCAACAGGGCATGCAATACCTCGAACTCCCGGCGCCACGCCTCGCAGTCTTCCAGTGCCAGGCTCTCCCCCCACCACAGCGTCAAGCCGGACAGTGAGGACTCCAGCATCAGGGCATCCTCCGGCAACGCCCGCGTGAGATGTTCCAGAGCGGCCGCGAAGTCGGGGTCCTCCGCCAGGCGACTCTCTTCACGCCAACGATATCCGGGCACGGCCTCACGCAGTGCATCGCTGGCCCACTCGTCGTGGACGAGGATGAAGGGGGTGACATCGCGCTCGGTGGGCCAGGGACGACGATAGCCGACGATCCCCTTGGGGGCATCCGAAAGCGGTGCTGCCTTCAGGTCAACCCGCATGCCGTCCGCGATCACGGCCTTGCGCACCAGTGACGTGCGTGTCTCACGCTTGCTGGGGCGTAACCATGTCAGCGGCGACAACATCGCCAGCACCACGAAAATGATGATCAGAGCTGTCGTCATGAAATGTCCTGCCAGGAAGTGTCAGTAAGAAATTCGCGTCATCATCGAACGACTGCGGAAAACGCCGCCGTGCGGACAACCAGAAACGTGCCCAGAGCCCGAGCCATCCAACCGCGTACGGGGGTTGCGCCTGGCGCACTGGCAATACGTTGATGCAAGTCATTGTCTTCCGAGGGGCAGCAAGCCTAGCATGGAAGCAGGTGCACGACGCCACTCGAATGGCCCACCTCTACGGGAGGAATTCAGGATGAGCAACGAATACAAGCATGTACTGGTCGCTGTCGATCTGACCAAGGATTCCCACCTGGTACTGGAACGCGCACTGCCCATCGCCAAGCGCAATGGTGCCAAGGTGTCCATCATGCATACCCTCGAGCCACTGGGCTTTGCCTATGGCGGGGACATCCCGATGGATCTGACCAGCATTCAGGATCAGCTGGATTCCCATGCCCGTGAGCGACTGGGGGATATCGCCACGCCACACGGTATCGCGCCTGAAGATCAGCATGTCGTGGTCGGCATGCCGGACAGCGAGATTCATCGCTTTGCCGCAGAACATGACGTGGATCTGATCGTGGTCGGCTCACATGGTCGCCATGGCTTCGCCCTGCTGCTGGGCTCCACTTCCACTGGTGTCCTGCATGGTGCCCAGTGTGATGTGCTGGCCGTCCGAGTGGGGGCAGATGACAGCGAAGAATGACGCCGGCGGTCAGTGAGCCGAGATGACACGAGGGCAGCCAATGGCTGCCCTCGTGTCATTCCGCACCCGGGGAGACGAGAAAAGAGACTCAGCCTTCCTGCATGGCCTCAAGCTCCATCCAGCGCTCCATCGTCTCTTCCAGCACCTGCTGCTTGTGGCTGAGCTTCTCGAGCGTATTCTTCACGGCCTTGGCATCCCCCGTGTAGAACTCGGGCGCCGCGATCTCGGCTTCCAGCGTCGCGATCTCCGCTTCCAGCGTCTCGATGGTCGCCGGAATCAGATCCAGCTCGCGCTGGAACTTGTAGGGCAGCTTGACCTTCTTGGGGGCCTGCTGCGCCTGGGCGGCCTCACGCTTGCGACGCTCATCCTCGGCCTGCGCCTCACGACGGTGCTTTTCCTCGCGCTCACGCTCGACTTCCCACGGTGCCGGCGGCAGATGCCCGCCCTGACGTATCCAATCGCTGTAGCCCCCGACATACGGCTTGACGATCCCGTCGCCCTCAAAGGCCAGGATATTGGTGACCACGTTGTCCATGAAGGCACGGTCGTGGGAGACCAGCAGCACGGTACCGTCGAAGTCGAGCAGCAGCTCCTCGAGCAGCTCCAGCGTCTCGACATCCAGGTCGTTGGTCGGCTCATCGAGCACCAGCACGTTGGCCGGCATGGTGAACAGACGCGCCAGCAGCAGGCGATTGGACTCGCCCCCTGACAGCGAACGCACCGGCTGACGCGCGCGGTCCGGCGTGAACAGGAAGTTCTGCAGGTAGCTCATCACGTGCATGTCACGCCCGCCGACCGTGACACGGTCGCTGCCGCGCGCCACGTTGTCGTAGACGGTGGCTTCCATGTCCAGGCCCTTGCGCAGCTGATCGAAGTAGGCGATCTGAAGCTTGGTGCCTTCGATGCGCTTGCCTTCACTGGCCTCGAGCTGACCCAGCAGGATATGCAGCAGCGTCGTCTTGCCCGCGCCGTTGCGCCCCAGCAGGCCGACCTTGTCGCCGCGCTGGATCTCGACGCTCAGGTCACGGATGACCCACTTGTCCTGCGCCTCGTCGTAGCGATAGCTGACATTTTCCAGCTCCACGACGCGCTTGCCGCTGCGCTCGGCAGAATCGACGGCGATACGCGCACGGCCCTGCACCTCACGACGCTGTCCACGCTCATCACGCATCTTCTCCAGCGCGCGCACGCGACCTTCGTTACGGGTGCGGCGCGCCTTGATGCCCTGGCGGATCCAGGTCTCTTCCTGGGCCAGTTTCTTGTCGAATTCGGCGTTTTCCTTGGCCTCGACATCCATCTCGTGCTGCTTCTGGGCCTGATAGGCCGCGTAATCGCCCGGATAACGGCCGAGGCGGCCACGATCCAGCTCCAGAATCTGGGTCGCCAGGCGCTTGAGGAAGGCCCTGTCGTGGGTGATGAACAGCACGGCGCCGGAGAAGGCCGCGACCTGCTCTTCCAGCCAGGCGATGGTATCGAGATCCAGATGGTTGGTCGGCTCATCGAGCAGCAGCAGGTCCGGGTCGGATACCAGCGCACGCGCCAGCGCGACACGCCGACGCCAGCCACCGGAGAGATCTTCCATCATGGTGTCTTCCGGCAGGCCCAGGCGGGTCAGCACGGTATCGATACGCTGCTGGAACTGCCAGCCATCGACGCTTTCCAGCGCGACCTGCACGTGCTCGAGACGCTTGAGGTCCGGTTCCGGATCACTGATCAGGTGATGGTATTCCGCCAGCAGCGCACCTGCCTGCGGCAGGCCTTCGGCAACGATATCGAAGATCGTGCGACCTTCCGCCGCCGGCAGGTCCTGAGAGAGCACGCCGATCTTGAGGCCCGGCGCCTTCCACAGCTCACCGGCATCGGCCTGGAACTCGCCGGTGATCAGCTTGAGCAGGGTCGACTTGCCGGTACCATTGCGGCCGACGAGCGCCAGGCGCTCGCCGCGCTCGACGACAAGATCCGCCCCATTGAGCAGAACGTGATGGCCATAGGCCAGCTGTAGATTTTCCAGTCGTAACAATGCCATGTGCAGCAGCAACTCGTGACGGGTCCGGGGCCGGGAAGGCCGCGGAGGAAGTGGGAGTCAGGCGGACAGGCCGCCGCCAGCGACGCGCGCCGGAGAATGACGCCATTCTACCCGAGGCGCAGCGTACAGGCGATGGAAGACACCGCAAGGGCTGAAAGACATCGGCGGCTTGGGTAGAATGGCCGACCACTTGAAAGCACGTCGTGCGCCTGGCATTGCCAACGAGCCGATCGCCCGGTGCCGGACTCTCGAGTGCCAGGCCAGCAGACGACCTGGTACGCCTTTCACTGCCGTGTTCCTTCTCCCTCCCCCGTGACTCAAGGGTGTTCGATGTCCGCGCTTCCTCCCCATGCCGATCCCTCAGCGCTGCCCTGCTATGACCCGGAGCAACTGAGCGAGACCTCGCTTGCCGACCTGTGCGCCGACCTGTCCCTCGATGACAGCGATCGCCAGACGGCCCTGACTCGGCTGGCGCCGGCGCTGCGCTTCGCAAGCCCGACGCCGCTGATCGACATCGGCGTCAACCTGACCCATGAAAGCTATGCTCAGGACATCGAGGGCACCTTGCTGCGAGCTCGCGCGGCGGGCGTCAGCCAGCAGATCCTGACCGGCACCAGCCTGGACGGCTCGCGTGAGGCTCAGGCGCTGGCGGCGCGCTATCGTGGCCTTTCTGCCACCGCCGGTGTGCATCCGCATGATGCCAGCCAGTGGAACGATGGTGTCGAGCGCGGTATCCGGGAGCTGCTGGCCCAGCAGGAAGTGGTCGCGGTGGGCGAATGCGGCCTGGATTTCAATCGCAACTTTTCCACGCCCGCCGAGCAGGCTCGCGCCTTCGAGGCCCAGCTGACCCTTGCCGCCGAGACAGGATTGCCACTGTTTCTGCATGAACGTGACGCCGGCCGACGGATGCTCGAGATGCTCAAGCACTGGCGGGATGACATCAGCCACGCGGTCGTGCACTGCTTCACCGGCGAGCGTGAGACACTATATGGCTATCTGGATCTCGACCTGCATATCGGGCTGACCGGCTGGCTGTGCGATGAACGCCGCGGCGAGCACCTGCGCAGCCTGTGTCGCGAGATTCCGCTGGAACGCCTGATGCTGGAAACCGACTGCCCCTATCTGGTGCCACGCAATCTGCCCGCCAAGCTCAAGGGACGCCGCCACGAACCCTCGCTGCTGGTCTGGATTCTGGCCGAGGTCGCTGCCCTGCGCGGCATGGAGATGGAAGCGCTGGCGCAGGCCACCACGGCGACTGCCACCCGCTTCTTCCGCCTGCCCGCGGCCTGACACGGCACGCCTTCCCTTGCACGCCCTTCTTTGCACGCTTCCCTGCTCTGGACACGACAATGCACGAATACGAACCTGAAACAGGCGACTTCCCCGCCTTCATCGCCGTCGAGACAGGCGAGGACTCAAGCCTGCCCCTGGCCATCGCCTGGGCCCTGCCCGATGGGCAGATGAAGCATGTCCTGATTCAGCCTGACGATGAATGGCTGGATGGGGAAATGCTGGAACTGGGCGACTACAGCCTGGATGACCTGAGAAGTTTCGGCGTCAGCCCTCTCGACGTGCTCAAGGAGCTGGAGCAGGACTACTACCAGACCACGCTCTATACCACCGGCGTCATGGATGACGAACAGGCGCTGGCGCGTCTGTTCGATGCCTACAACATGGACCCCTTCATCGAGTTTGCTCCTGCCGAGGGCCTCTATCCGGAACTATCCCCCGGCGACTGGGCACGCGAGCGCAACAACATGCTGTTCGAGCAGGGGCTGCAGCCCTTCCGACCGGACAACGAGGTGATGGTGATGCTGGCCATCCACACCCGCCTGCGCGGTGACGGTGTGCGTGGCGATGAAGACATCCGGGGCACAGGCCCGGACTATGAGATCGACTGGGAAGAAGACGTCTGATTTCCTTCCGCCATCTCTGAAACGCAGAACGCCCCGACAACCGGTAGTTGTCGGGGCGTTCTGGTTCACGACTTCAGTCTGTCCCGCAAGGCTCAGCCGTTGGAGCGGCCACCACCGCCATTGCCACCGCTGGAGCGATTGCGGCCACCACGCGAACGACGACGCGGACGCTCTTCACTGGACGGTGCCTCCGGCGCGCGATTGCCGTTCACTTCCGGGCGCGGCGCGACGCGGTTGCCATCCACCTCACGCGGAGCGGGAGCACGATTGCCGCGATTGTCGTCGTCGTGATTGGCACCGCCACCTTGCTGGCGCTGGCCGCCAGTGCGCTGGCCGTCAGAGCGCTGACCGCCATTGCCACGGCCCTCACCGGCAGGCTTGCCACCAGTGCGCTGACCATCCGAACGAGCGCCGCCAGTGCGCTGACCGCCCGAACGAGCGCCGCCAGTGCGCTGGCCGTCAGAGCGCTGACCGCCATTGCCACGGCCTTCACCGGCAGGCTTGCCACCAGTGCGCTGACCATCCGAACGAGCGCCACCGGTGCGCTGGCCACCATTGCCACGACCTTCACCGGCAGGCTTGCCGCCAGTGCGCTGGCCGCCAGAGCGCTGGCCGCCAGTGCGCTGGCCGCCCCGCGGCTGACGCGGCTCACGTTCCGGTTCGACGTCGACTTCCGGCACGAAACCTTCCACTTCGACACGCTTGAGCTTGCCCTTGAGCAGACGTTCGATACCGCCGAGCTCCTTGCGCTCATCGCTGGAAACCAGCGAGATGGCACGCCCGCTGGCACCGGCGCGACCGGTACGTCCGATCCGGTGAACGTAGTCTTCCGGGACATTGGGCAGTTCGTAGTTCACGACCTGCGGCAGCTGCTCGATATCCAGGCCACGTGCCGCGATATCGGTGGCAACCAGCACGCGCACTTCGCCGTTCTTGAAACCGGCCAATGCCTTGGTACGGGCATTCTGGCTCTTGTTGCCATGAATCGCCGCGGCGCTGATGCCGGACTTCTCGAGCTTGGTCGCCAGACGGTTGGCCCCATGCTTGGTACGCGTGAAGACCAGCACCTGATGCCAGTTTTCCTTGAGGATCAGATGCTTGAGCAGCGAAGGCTTGTGGCTCTTCTCCACGGTATGGATATGCTGCTCGACCTTCTCGGCCGTGGTGTTGCGCGGGCTGGCTTCCACGGCGACCGGATCATTGAGCAGCTTGTTGGCCATGCCGCGAATCTCGTCCGAGAAGGTCGCGGAGAACAGCAGCGTCTGCCGCTTGGTCGGCAGCAGCTTGAGCAGGCGGCGGATGTCGTGGATGAAGCCCATGTCCAGCATGCGGTCCGCTTCGTCCAGCACCAGCGTCTCGAGATCCGAGAAATCGATGGCCTTCTGGGAGTGCAGGTCCAGCAGGCGACCCGGTGTGGCGGTCAGGATCTCGACGCCGGAAGACAGGCGGCTGATCTGCGGATTGATCTTCACGCCACCGAACACCACGGCATTGCGCAGCTTCAGGTGACGGGAGTAGGCAGTGACGTTCTCGTCGATCTGCGCGGCCAGTTCACGCGTCGGCGTGACGATCAGGGCCTTGATCTTGCGGGCGCCTGCAGGGGCGCCGTTTGAGAGGCGCTCGACCAGCGGCAAGGCGAAACCGGCAGTCTTGCCGGTACCGGTGCGCGCGGCAGCCATCACGTCACGACCTTCCAGCACGGCAGGAATCGCACCCGCCTGCACCGGGGACGGCGTGGAATAGCCCATCTCGGCAATCGCTTTCAGAACAGGAGCGGACAGCCCCAGGGCGGCAAAAGCCGGGATGGAGTTGGCAGTAGTCTCAGTCATCAATATCTCTTCGGCTGACCGGCCACGTGCTGGTCGATCATTAAGGAATGGCGCCTGGCCGGGCACGTGCCGGGAGAGAGAGCGAGGCGTATCAGGCACAGTGAAGAAGGCGTTGGTCTGGGGGACCTCGGCGGACTGCTGCCAGTCGCTCGCGTCAGGCGATGACCCAGTCTATCACCTTCCGCCGGCGACTGCAGAAGCACGCGCCCGGTGGTGGCACCTGATGACTCAATGCCAGTGCAGCGGATAGCGACGATGACGCGCCAGGTTGTTGATCAATACCGCCAGCACCAGCATGGCCAGGCACCCCAGACCGACGGGAAGCAAGGCATACCAGTAGCCGAGCGCATGCAGGGGCTCACCGCCGATCACCGCGATCAAGGCCGTGGCACCGCCCGGCGGGTGCAGGGTATGCGTCAGCTGCATCACCAGCAGTGCCACCGAGACTGCCATGGCGGCTGCCAGCCAGCCGTCGCCCAGCCAGTGATAGCAGGCCACGCCGACCAGCGCCGACAACAGGTTGCCGCCCAGTACGTTGCGCGGCTGCGCCAGCGGACTATGCGGCGCACCGTAGAGCAGTACCGAGGTCGCCCCGAAGGAGCCGACCAGCAGCAAGGTGCTGACCGCCAGATAATGTGATGACATCCAGCCGATCAACGCCATGCCGAGAAAGGCCCCCAGCCAGGACCACAGGGCATCGGCAACATGCGGCTTGCCACGCTTGAGCGGGCCTCCGCGCATCTTGGTCAGATAAGGCTTGATCATCGTGCGAGTCGTCTCCGGGAGTGTCCTTGCGTCATCAAGCGCTGCACCCTAGGCGATCTCAAGGGCAGGGACAACTACCGTATGGCAATAAGCTGATGCCCGCTCGGCACCGGTCACTCCCGTCACGCACGCCGGCTCTCGTCTCTCTTGCTCGTTCACGCTTCGCTGCGTGAGGCGACGATGGTGCGCGAGATCACGATCACCGGCAGGATACCGACCAGCACGATCACCAGTGCCGGCAGCGCCGCCTGCTCGAGCATTTCATCGGAGGCGTACTGATAGACGTGAGTGGCGAGCGTATCGAAGTTGAAGGGGCGCAGCAGCAAGGTGGCCGGCAGCTCCTTCATGGCATCCACGAACACCACCAGCGCCGCGGTCAGAAGCCCCGGACGAATCAGCGGCAGATGCACACGACGCAGGGTCGAGAAGGTGTTCTCGCCCAGCGAGCGTGCCGCCATGTCCATCGAGGGCGTGACCTTGTCGAGGCTCGACTCGATGGAGCCCGCGGCAATCGCCAAGAAGCGCACCACATAGGCGATGATGATCGCGCCCATCGTTCCCGTCAGCAGCAATCCGCTGGAGATGCCGAAATTGGCCCGCAGGAAGCTGTCCAGTGCATTGTCGAAGCCGGATAGCGGTACCAGAACGCCCAACCCCAGCACGGCACCCGGCATGGCGTAGCCCAGACTCGAAAGCTTGAGTGCCTGCTGTACGCTGGCGGTGCGATCCAGCCGCTTGGCATAGGCCAGCAGCACCCCGATGATCAGGGTCAGTACCGCAGCGCTCACCGCCAGTATCAGGCTGTTCACGGCATAGCCTGCGAAGTCCGGTGTCCAGGATTCCTCGAAATACAGGATGGCGTGCCGCGTGAGCAAGCCCACCGGCAGCAGGAAACCGAAGAACAGCGGCAGGAAACAGGCCAGTGACGCCACTGATGCCCGCCATCCCGTCAGGGTCGGACGTTGATAGCGACGGTAGCGATCGCCCTTGCCGAACTGGCGCTGACGACGCCGAGCATGCCGCTCGAGCCAGATCAGCGTGACCACGAAGATCATCAGGCACAGCGCGATCTGCGCCGCACCGCGCAGGCTGCCCATGTTGAGCCAGACATTGAAGATGCCGGCGGTCAGCGAGCGTACCGCGAAGTAGTCCACAGTTCCGAAGTCGTTGAGCGCCTCCATCATCGCCAGTGCAAGGCCGACGGCAATCGCCGGTCGGGCGCTGGGCAGTGCCACGCGCCAGAAGCTTTGCCACCCGTTGCAGCCCAGCGTTCTGCTGGCATCGCGCAGTGAGGGCGACTGATCGAGAAATGCCGAGCGTGCCAGCATGAAGACATAGGGAAACAGCACCAGGGACAGCATCAGGATGGCGCCCCCCAGGCTGCGGATCTCCGGGAAGTAGTAATCCTGGGGCGAATCCCAGCCAAACAGGGCACGCAGCGCGCCCTGGAAGGGGCCGGCATACTCAAAGACGTCGGTATAGATATAGGCGATGACGTTGGCGGGAATCGCGAACGGCAACAGCAGCGACCACTCGAAGGTGCGTCGCAGCGGAAACTGATACATGGTGGTCAACCAGGCCGAGACGACCCCCATGCTGCCACTGAGGACCGCCACTCCCGCCACCAGCGCCAGACTGGTCATGACGTAATCGGGAAGCACGGTGGAGACGAGATGCGGCCAGATGCCCTCCCCGGCCTGATCACTGCCATCGTCACCGAAGACAGCCAGCCAGACGACGGCCAGCACCGGCATGACCACCAGTGCGGCCACGCCCCAGGCGCTGACGAACCAGCCCATGTGGGTTCCGAGACGCCGCTGACGACGCCGGATGGCCGCTGCATCGTAGTGCGCCATTTCTTGGGCGGCCGGCGATCGCCCGGTGCCGCTCATGGCGGCCACCGCCTCTCCTTCAAAGCTCGCACCTTGCTCAGCCAACAGCCGCTTGCCCTGGGTCATCTGACGTCCTCGTTATCCCGCAACTGCAATTGCGTCTATTTTACATGCTTTGCGCAAACGAAGAGGGGCTGTCGCATCGCGACAGCCCCTCTTCGTTCATGACAGCTCGCTCGGTAGCCTCTGGCTCCGGCGAGTGCCCTTACTGGTTGAAGCCGACTTCATTGACCATCTGCGCGGCGCGCTTGCGAAGCTTGGCGACTTCGGTCAGCGGCAGGTCATCCTGCTTGAACTCGCCCCATGAGGTCAGCAGCTCGGAGCTCTCGGCTTCCGGGTTGGCCGGATACTCGAAGTTGACCTCGGCATACATGTGCTGGGCGGTCTTCTCGGTGAGGAAGCGCATCAACTTGAGGGCATTCTCTTCGTGCGGCGCATACTTGGTCATCGCCATGCCGGAGATGTTCATGTGCGTGCCGACGCCGTTCTGATCCGGGAACTCGATACGTGCCTTCTCGGCCCACGGGCGCTGCTCGTCATTGTCGAGCATCTTGCCGTAGTAATAGCTGTTGCCGATGGCCACATCACAGACGTTGTCGCGGATCGCCTTGATCTGATCACGATCGCCACCCTGAGGCTTGCGCGCCAGATTGGCCTTGAAGCCTTCCAGCCACTCACGCGTGGCCTCTTCACCGTTGTGCGCGATGCGTGAGGCGATCAGCGCGACGTTGTAGGGGTGATCACCGGCGCGTGAGCAGACGCGCCCCTTCAGGCTCGGATCCGCCAGGTCGTCATAGCTTGCCACCTGACCGGCCTCGAGACGCTCGACACTGGTGTAGAGCACCCGTGCGCGCGTGGTGATGCCGAACCACTGATTGTCGGGGCCGTGGTACTGCTCGGGCAGATTGGCCTCGATGACCTCGTCATTGACGCTCTTGACCAGCTCCTCGTCGACCAGCTCCTGCAGACGTCCCACATCCACGGTCAGCAGCACGTCAGCCGGGGTGTTGCGCCCTTCCCGCTTGAGACGCTCGGCCAGGCCCTGCTTGGCGAAGACCACATTGACCTTGACGCCGGTCTCCTCGGTGAACTCCTTGAGGAACGGCTCGATCAGATAGGCCTGACGATAGGAATAGACGTTGACCTCTTCCTGGGCTTGAGCCGGCAGCGCCGTGGCGGCGGTAACGCCAGCCAGTGCGCCCAGCAGCAGCTTGCGGACGGAGGATGCAGAAATCTTGGTGGAAGCTGTCATCGAATACCCCTGTTCGAAGGTCCCCGCTTCTGGCCTGCTGGTGCAGGGGAAGCAGAATGATCGTAGCAATGCGAATCATTCTAATCACAAAGGGTTTCCGATCGCAACGCTCGTGCAACGCTGACTTGCAGTTTTCGCAATCCGTGCTAGCAGTTCATGCCTGAAAATCCGGCGATTCCACGGCGGGATATCTCGAGGCGCGCGGAACAGACAATGTCCTGCGTCGGCATGGCGGGCGCATCAGGCCACGCGGCCATCCTCCCCGACGGCGGGCAATAGCGTCATCGCCTCCTGGATGGCTTGCGTGTGTGAAAGCTTGCGCTGCCAGACAGCGTGCAGCGCATGTCGGAAGGCATTGGCGCGTGCTGGCAGGCCGCACCTTTCGTATTCAGCGGCCCGCTCGTCGACACGCTGTGCGAAGGCATCGCGATCCACCTCAAGCTCCAGATTATCGACGCTGACATGAAACGGCTTGGCGACTGCACGGTGGAACAATTGCTCCAGCGCCTGCGGGGCTACCTCGACACTTTCAAAGGCCTTCTGCTGGTGTGCATCACGTCCGTCCGGTGCATACCAGTAACCGTAATCCTCCTTGAGGCGTCGCTCAGGGCCCGCGATGCACCAGTGACTGACTTCGTGCAGAGCGCTGGAGAAGAAGCCGCGCGCCAGATAGAGACGATGAAAGCCGAGCTCATCGCCTGGAGAGTCGCCGCTGGCGACCCCATCCTGCACCTCATCCGTCGTCATGCCGGCGGGCAGATAGAGAGGTTCGTGGGGGGCGCGCCGCAACAAGGTGTTGTAAGACGTGGCAAACAGTCCATCGAAGAGGGAAGTCAACGCCGTCAGCTCAGGGTCCATCGACTCTTGATCCGTCAGGGCCTGCCCCCCCGCCAGGGCATGATCAGGCATGGCATCGCCGTCTGCGCTGCACGCCTCATGACGTGATGACAGGGTGCGAGGCACGCGGGAAAGTTCTGAAGAAAGCAACACAGGCAAGTCTCGACGATCGTGTGAATCAGCAGCGATATCAGTACCCGGAGATAGGGACGGTACTGCATGACGATGTCGAGCATTGTACGTGGCTCGTTCGTATCACGTCATTCCACCTGACAGGTGAGTACCAAGCGCTGATAATTCACTCTCTTGCGCCCCGCAGGCAGGCCTTATCTGCTAGGATGGCGCGCCAAGCAAGAATGATTCTCGATTACCAGCAGGAGCCTGCCGTGCCCCCCGCCGAACCCTCCCATTCATCCGCCTCCACGCCTGCAGCCTCTTCTCAGGCGCCATTCGCCAGCCGGGTACGCGCCGAGACCTCACGCCTGGTCACGCTGGCACTGCCAATCTGCGGTGCTCAGCTGGCTCAGGCAGGCATGAGCGCCGTGGATGTCCTGATGACCGGTCGCTCCAGCGCGACGGACCTGGCAGCCGTCTCGGTGGGGTCCAGCCTCTGGGTGCCTCTGCTGCTGTTGATGGCTGGCACCTTGATGGGGCTGACACCCGTCGTGGCACAGCTGATGGGGGGTAACCGCAGCGGTGAGGTACGTGACAACGTTCACCAGTCACTGTGGATCTCATTGGTGCTCGGCAGTCTGTCAGGATTGGCACTGTGGTTCCTGGCGGCGCCAATCTTCACGCTGATGGAGGTGCCCGGCGCGGTGGCAGAACAGGCCACGCTTTATCTGATGGCCATTGCCTGGGGCATGCCGGGCGCCGCCTTCTATCAAGTGCTACGCGCGTATTCCGATGGCATGAATCATACTCGTCCGGCGCTGATCATCAGCTTGATCGGCCTGTTGTCGAACATTCCGCTCAACTACCTGCTGATCTATGGCTCTGCAGGCGTGGATGACTTGCTGGGGATCACGTTGCCGGGACTGCTGGGCGATATCCCGGCCATGGGCGCTGCAGGCTGCGGTATCGCGACAGGGCTTGCCATGTGGATCATGTGTCTGAGCATGTTTCTCTACACCCGTCGCAGCAGCGCCTACCAGGCAGTCGCCCTCTGGTGCCAACCCAGCGCGCCTCAGCTCAAGAAGATCTCGGAACTGCTCAAGGTCGGCCTGCCGATCGGCATCGCCATCTTCTTCGAGGTCACGCTGTTCACCGTCATCGCGCTGTTCGTGGCAAGCTTCGGTGAGATCAAGGTGGCAGCCCACCAGGTCGCGCTCAACTTCACCTCATTGCTGTTCATGCTCCCTCTGTCACTGGCCATGGCACTCACCGTACGAGTGGGGCATACCATCGGCCGTGGTGACATGAACGAGGCGCGCTTCGTGGCGTGGAATGGCGTGGCCTTCTCACTGGTGGTCGCTCTGATCAATGATCTGGTGATCTGGGTACTGGCAGAGCCTGCCGTGGCGCTCTACACCAGCAACCTCAAGGTGCAGGCGCTGGCGCTTTCCCTGATCACGCTGGCGATGCTCTATCAGGTCTCCGACTCCTTGCAGGTTGCCATGGCGGGGGCTCTGCGCGGCTTCAAGGACACTCGCATCATCATGTTGATCACCATGTTCGCCTACTGGATCATCGGTCTTGGTGGCGGGCATCTGCTGGGGGTGGGCAGTGAGCAGTTCCCCGTCTGGCCCTGGGCTGTCGAGAGCATGGGTGTCTATGGCTACTGGATTGGCATGGTGGCCGGCCTGACCGTGGCGGCTCTGCTGCTTGGCTGGCGTCTGTGGGTCATCGCGCGCCGCGCCATTCAGGAGGGCAGCCTGCCCGGCTGAGCGAAGCCCCCTGCCAACGCTGGCCGCGAGCTCGTGATACCGACGGCGGCCAGTGTTCCATCCCTTTTCCCACTCGCTCAAGCACTCGCCTCAGACGCCCCGCCACCGGCCTTTTCCCCGGTCGCGGGGCGTTTGCGTTTAATCCTTCATCTGCGCATGGACGGTCATTTCGTCCAAGGAGGGGTTACCGTCAGGGCTCAGGCTGTGCTAATGGTTATTCAAGGCAGTGCATTCATATGCAGTGCGCCATCTTGCAAGCGGCGGCTGTTTGCACACCCGCACACGCCGAGGACGATCGACAAGCTGCTGAGGAGGGTTCGTCATGGGCGTACCAGTTTCTTCCCCCCGCTCCGCCAAGGTCATCGACCTGAATGTCATGCGTGACAGGATGCGTGCACGACGTCGTATTCTCCGGCTTGCGCCGGAACACGATGGGTTGGAAATGCTCTATCAGCTCGAAAGCGACCCGGAGAGCTACTACAGCCTTCCCGTGTTGGCCTGGGGTCTGCGCGAGGATGGTGAGGTGGTCGGCCTGGTGCCATGGATGGAGGGGCTGATGCCCTGCCATGAGCTGGAAGATCCGCAGCAGGGCCACTTCGTCGGCTACCGAGACCCGGAAACCGACGAGGTCTTCATGCTGGCTCCGGACCACAAGGTCTATGAGCTCGAGCATGCCGCGGCCTATTACGACTATGAGGTGTCGGAGAAGACCACCTTGCTGCAGCAGCTACCGGATACGCTCGGGACTCATGCCCTGTGCATGACCAATGGCGAGTCTGCGTGGCAGCTCAAGCAGGTGTTCGGCTGGCGTCTATACAGCGATGGCAACATCGAGGCACTGCTGGTCGATGAGACACGCGTCACCCAGACACCGGTGCTGGCTGGAGATGACTGCCTCTACCCCGGTCGCAGTCGTCATGACGTGGTCTATTTCTTCCAGCGCGCCGTCGCCAACCAGATTCGTGAGCAGGACCCGGCCACCCTGGAAGCTCTCGCGCTGATGATGACCGGCGAAAGTGATCAGGTCAGTGTGGAAGTGCACGACCGCGAAGCCTGAGACGACTGACGTCAACTGATGCGAATGTCATAAAGGAAGTGATCCGGCGTTTCGTCACTGCGCTCCAGTGTGTGCCCAAGAAATGCACAGAACTTGGGCACATCACGTGTCGTCGCCGGATCGGTCGCCACGACACGCAGCAGGTCTCCGCTCGCGAGCTCACGCACCTTGTTGTGCAGCATCATGATGGGTTCGGGGCAATACAGACCGCTGGTATCCAGCTCTGCATCGGCAACGGGCAAGGGGGTATCGGTCATCAATGACTCCTGAGGTCCTGCCACTGACAAGGCAGAATGTATGAAGACGGGAGACGGGCATGATCAAGGTAATGATCGAGCGGCATATCATGCCGGGACTCGAACAGGATTACGAGCAGGCCTCACGCGAGGTCGTGCGTGAAGCCATGCATGCACAGGGCTTCATCTCGGGCGAGAATCTGGTGGAAAGCGGACGTCCCGGCCACCGAATATTGATCACTTCATGGCGAGACGCAAGAGCCTGGCAGGAGTGGTCGAGCAGTCACGCGCGCGAACGCATGATGGCGCGTCTGGGGCCGATGCTTTCTCAACCGGAACGCATCGTGTTGCTTGAGCACACCTGACCTGCGAGAGATTCAAGCCTCGCGAATGCAGCATCCCTCAGCGAGGCTCCGTCCATCGACCTGACAGCACCGCACAGACAAGCCCCCACGGACCGCTCGGTCCGTGGGGGCTTGTGGTTGCACCAGACAACCCGGTGGCTCAGTGCGTGATACGCACATGCACGGTGACTTCTTCGCGGTCATGGTACAAGTGACGACACCGGATCTCGGCACCGACATTGGAACGCTCAAGGCTGGCCGCCAGATAATCGAGACAGCGGGAGACTTCCTTCCAGCGTTGCTTCATCGGCAGCTTGAGATTGAAGACCGCCTCATTGCACCAGCGCTTCTTCAGCCAGCGCTCGACCATCTCCGTCACGCGGATGGGCTTGTCGACGATGTCACAGACCAGCCAGTCCAGTCGCAGCGGTGGCTCCCAGGTAAAACCATCTTCCTTGAGATGCTCTACCTGTCCTGTCGCCATCAGATCCTTGTTCATGGGGCCATTGTCGATGGCAAACACGAACATGCCCTTCTCGACCAGCTGGAAGGTCCAGCCACCCGGCGCTGCCCCAAGATCCGCTGCCTGCATGCCAACCGCGATGCGACGCTCCCACTGGTCGCGCGGCACGAACTCATGCCAGGCCTCTTCCAGCTTGAGTGTGGAGCGACTGGGGGCACGGCTCGGCGAACGCAGATGACGGATGCCGTTGGCATATTCGCTGCGGTTGCCAGGAAAGCTCATGCCCAGCTGCACTTCGTCACCATCCGTCCAGAAGACGTGCAGCGCCCGCCCACCGGCCTTGCGACGCAGTGCACCACGCTTCTTGAGCGCAGACTCCAACGGGCGGCCGACGGCCTTGCCAAGGCCCGACAGCGCCTTGCCATCATTGGTGTCCGGCATCTCGTGGCGGATCTCCTCGAAGCTCCAGCCAGCGTCGACCACCTGCTGCAGAATCGGCGAGACGCGATTTTCCCGCGACATGCCGACCAATGGCTCCAATGCCACCAGTGTCTGGCGAGCGAAGACCAACGCCTGAAGCGGCATGTCACGATGCAGGCTATTGGCGGGCTCATCACCTGTCACCACATAACGCACGAAGCCACTGTCGCGTGCCGCAATCGGATAACCCGGGGCGCCCAGATAAGCGGCCTTTTCACAGACTTCTGCGGCCAGGTCGGCCTCGAAGCCCGGGCGGCAATACAGCAACAGTTCTTGAGGTTGCATCATCATCTCCATAACGGAAGGCTGGGGAGTCTACCGCCTCGCTCCTGTCCACGACAAGCATGGCGACAATGACTGACTCAGCGAGGAAGCCGCTACTCAGGCCCACCGGGCCTGCCAGCTGACGGGTACCGGCTTTCCGGTTTTTGACCCGCAAAGAGAACCGGCCCGGGGGCGGGGGGGGGGGGGGGGGGGGGGGTTTTTGGGGGGGGGGGGGGGGG